>JAFAOS010000113.1 GCA_019247515.1 Chloroflexota bacterium
CGCTCGCAGCTGATGCGACGAGCCGGTGGGCGTGTAGCCAACCACGGGTGGCAGCACCACGTGGGTCAGGTGATCGAACGCCAGACCGCCTCGGTCGAGTTCGGCCAGTGAGCGGCCTTCGGTGGCGGCGTCCTCCAACCCCGGATGGTGGACAACTCGCAGGCCATGGTCGGGGGGGTACACGCCGAGGAGGCACAGCTTCAGGTCGCTGGCCACCCGCGGGCTGTACACGCCGGTGACCACCGCCGGCCAGCGAGGGTTGAGCTCGATCAGCAGGTCGATGCCGCTGCCGCCAATCGACGTGGCTTCCACCACCTGCGCGCCATCACTGGCTGCCAGCCCTGCCGCCGCGAGTGCGCCCACCCCGAGCGGCACGCCGGGCACGACTTCCACCGCGCTACCGGCTGCCAACAGGCGCGACGTGACTGCTTCGCCGATGACGCCGTCGCCCGGCACGCCCAGCACCACCTCACCGCCCGCCGACAGCAGCCGTTCGACGATCGACGCGTTGACCTCGTCCAGCGACTCGGCGGACGCGTACACCCCGTCGAATGACTCCCAGGCCACCCCGTCCAGCAGTGCTTCGATGCCTGGAAACAGCCGGGTCCGCAGGAACACGCGTGCGCCCGGCAGGCGGAGTCTCGAACGCGCGGCGGGTGTGATCCAATCTGGTGGACCCGGCCCAAGACCCACAACCGAGACTCGCATAGCGCTATCTACTCTACGCGAGGGTTATCCTCCCGGCGTGAGCACGTCTTTGCGCATCGACGAGATGCTCGTCACCCCCGTGGCCTGCCCCGATCCGCCGCTGCTGAACCATCACGGCATCCACGAGCCGTTCTTTCTGCGCGCGATCGTTCGGCTGCGCACCGCCGACGGCATCGAAGGCGTTGGCGAAGGGCCTGGGGGTGGTCTCTACGTGCAGCAGTTGCGCGCCGCGGCCCAACACGTCGTGGGCGCCAGCGCCTACCACATCGAGGCGTTGCGCGTGCTCGTCGACGATGCGCGTGTGTTCTCGACGATCGAAGTCGCGCTCCTCGATCTGATCGGCAAGGCGACCGGGCGACCCGTCTATGACCTGCTTGGCGGGCCGGCGCGCAGGCGCGTCCCGTTCTCGGCGTACCTGTTCTACAAGCAGGCCGGCGAAGATGAATGGGGCCAGGCCCTGACTCCTGAAGAGCTGGTCAAACAGGCCGAGCGCTTCGCTAACCGGTGCGGCATGACCGTCTTCAAGGTCAAGGGCGGCGTGCTCGAGCCGGACGCCGAGGTGGCCACGGTCAAGCTCATCCGCGAGCGCTTCGGCCCGCGCGCGGGACTGCGCATCGACCCGAACGCCGCGTGGTCCGTCGAGACGTCCATCCGCGTGGCGGAGAAGCTGCGCGACACCGACCTCGAGTACCTGGAAGACCCGACCGAGGGCATCGAAGGCATGTCCCAGGTCGCCGCGCACACGCCGATTCCGCTGAGCACCAACATGTGCGTGACCGCCTTCGAACACGTACCCCAGGCGTTTCGCGCCCGCTCGATCCAGGTCGTGCTCGGCGACCACCACATGTGGGGCGGGCTGACCGCCTTCCGGCATCTCGGCGTGACGTGCAAGACACTCGGCTGGGGGCTGTCCCAACACTCGAACAGCCACCTGGGCATCAGCTTCGCGGCGATGATCCACGCCGGCGCCGCGATTCCCAATCTGATCTACGCCTCGGATACGCACTATCCCTGGAACGCGGCGTCCGACGTGGTGCGTGAGACCGACCTGTTCCACTTCCGTGACGGGCGCATCGACCTGTGGGATTCGCCAGGGCTGGGCGTCACGATCGACGAGGATCGCCTGGCACTTGCGGCCGATGCCTACGAGCAGCGCAAGGCGAAGTCGCTGGCTCGCGACGACGTGAGCGCGATGCGCGAACGCAACCCCGACTGGCTGCCGCACATGCCCAAGTGGTGACCGTTCACGACCTGTTCTCCACGCTCGGCTATCTGTTTCACGATAGCTCCCTGATGGCGTCTGCCCTGGTCCACACGTCGTATGTGAACGAGCGGCCTGGTCGTGGCCTGGAGTCCAACGAGCGCCTGGAGTTTCTCGGCGACGCCGTGCTCGGCGTGATCGTGGCCCATCGACTCTACGAGCTGCGCCCGGACTCCCCCGAGGGCGAGTTGACCGTCATGCGCGCGTGGCTCGTGCGCCAGTCGACGCTGGCCCGCTGGGCGCGGCAACTGGACCTCGGCCCGCACCTGATGCTGGGTCGCGGCGAGGCGCGCGGCGGCGGGCGCGATCGGCCGGCGCTGCTGTCACGCGGCTTCGAGGCGGTGATCGGCGCGGTCTTCCTCGACGGTGGCCTGGACGCCGCTCAAACGGTGCTGCTGCCGCTCATCGACAGCGAGATCCAGGCCGGCTTCAGCCCCCAGCGGGTCGTCGACGCCAAGTCCAGGTTGCAGCAAGTGACGCAGGCGCGTTTCGAATCCACGCCCGTGTACAACCTGGTGGAGCATTCGGGACCGGGGCACGCGCCGGTGTTCGTGGTGGAGGTCCGCGCTGGGCCGGAGATCTGCGCGCGCGGCAGCGGCCACTCGAAACGAGCGGCGCAAACGGCCGCCGCCCACGCGGCGCTGCAACTGCTGGACGTCAGAGATAACTACGAACAGCCCACCGACGACCTGGCCGGCGCGGCCGACGACGATCCCGAGGATCTGAACGAAGAGGTTGCCCCGCTGGGGTAAGGTTTTCGGAACCTTGTATCTGCGCCGCCTCGACCTCGTCGGCTTCAAATCGTTTGCGACGCGCATCAGCACCGAGTTCCAGCCCGGGATCGTCGTCATCGTCGGCCCAAACGGGAGCGGCAAGTCGAACATTTCGGACGCGGTGCTGTGGGTGCTCGGCGAACAGTCCGCCAAGGCGATCCGCGCTCGCAAGTCCGAAGAAGTCATTTTTGCCGGCTCGGCCAGTCGACAGCCCCTCGGCATGGCCGAGGTGTCGCTGATCCTCGATAACGCCGACTCCAGCCTGCCCATCGAGTACGACGAGGTGCGGGTTACACGCCGCCTGTACCGCTCCGGTGAGAGCGAGTATCTGCTCAATGGCTCGAGAGTCCGCCTGAGAGACATCACCCAGCTGCTGCTGCACGCTGGACTCAGCCCCGACAGCTATGCCGTCGTCGGCCAGGGTTCGATCGACGAGCTGATCCTGCAGCGGCCCGACGAACGCCGCGTCGTCTTCGAAAATGTCGCGGACATCCGTCGCCATCAGCTGCGACTGACCGAAACGCGTTCGAAGCTGGCGTCGACCCAGGCCAACCTGGTCCGCGTCCAGGACATCCTGGCCGAGCTCACGCCGCACGTGCGGCGGCTGAAGACGCAGGCGGAGCGGTCCGAACGCGCCGAGCACTTTCGTGCCGAGCTGCACAATCTGTTGCTGCGGACGTTCCGCTGGCGGTTGGCCAGGGCGCGCGCGGATCAGCGCCAGGCCGAGGCCGACTCCCTGGAAGCGACGTCCCAGGCGCAGCAAGCCGAAGCCGAGAGCCTGGCCGGCGAGCAGGCGCTGCACGCCGTCGACGAGCGGCTCGCCGGCCTCGAAGATCGCTTTTCCGAGCTCCGCCCGCGGGCTGAGGCGTTCCGCGAGCAGCTGCGCGTCGCCGAGCGCAGTCTGGCGGTGGTGCGCGAGCGCCTGGCGGCCATGGGCGAACAGCGCTCTACGGCGGAGGCGGACGCCGTGCGCTTGGAGGGCACGCTCGAGCGCCTGGCGGCCGACGAGCAAGAGGCGTCGCCTGGCAGGCCGCCAGAGGCCCCCACGTCGGTTCCGGAAGAGGAGCGCGCGGCGGAGCTCCAATCCCGGCTGGCCAGCGAAGCGGCCGCGCTCGACGCGGCCCAGGCCGAGCGCGCCGTGCACCAGTCACAGATCGAACGCGTCGATGCCGCGATTCGCGATGCCGAGACGCGCCTGGCGCGGACCACTGAGCACGTACACGCCCTCGAGTCCAATCTGGCCGTCGACCGGGCGCGGCAGACCGATCGCACGACGCGACTGGCCAGCCTGCAGCAGCAAGTGGCCACGCTGGCCCACGAGGAGCGCGACCAGGATCTCAGCCGCGAGCACACGCGGGCCCGGCTCCACGCCGCGACGGATGCAAGCGGCGCGGCGGCGGCACAGCTCGAGTCGGCACGGGAGAGGTTGCGGTTGGCCAGCCAGCAAGCCGATCGACTCCACGGCGCGTTGCAGGCCCTTGGAGCAGCGGACCTCGAACGGCCCGATGACAGCGACCTGCCTGCCGACTGGCAGACCGCGCTCGCGGGCTTGCCCGTCGTGGGGCTCGCCGGCGAGCTGGCGGCTCGCATCCGTCCCATCGACCTGCTGTTGGCCGTCTACGTGCGCCGCATTGTCGTGCTCGCCGACGACGCCGCCGCTCGGGAGGCGCACCACCGACTCACCACACGGCTGCCGCCCGATGCGCCGGCCTGGGCCGTGCTGTCCCTGGATGGCCTGCTGCTCGCGGGCGAGGGACCTCGGCCGATGGAGCTCGTCGCGGACCAGGGGCAGTCGATTCTCGCCGACTGGTCGCGGCAGGTGCGCGAGCTCGAAGCCGAGCTGGAGGCGTCGGAGACTCAGCGGCGCGCTGCGCTGGCCGACGTGCAGGCAGCCCGCGATGCCCTGGACGACGCCGAGGCCAACGAGCGCGGCGCCCGGCTGGCGCTGGGCGAGATCGAAGCTCGGCTCGGTGAGCTGCGACGCGTCGCATCCAGCGCCGCGGCCGAAGCACAGGAGCTGCAGGGCGAACACGAGCGCGGTACCCGCACCACCGAGCAGCGCGGACAAGAGCGCGAACGGGCCGAGGACCGCGCGCGGGCCATCGAGCAAGAGCTGGCCGGCGGGCGGGCGCAACGCGATGCGTTCGGCGAAGCGCTGCGTCAGGCCGACGAGCAGGTGGCGGCAATCGCCGAGCGCGCTGGGGTGCTGCGCGCCGAGCTCGCGGCTCTCGAAGCCGCCGCCGGTCATCGCGAAGTCGAGCGCGCCGCGCGTGAGGCGCTGCACACGCGCATCCAGGGCGAGATCGCCTCGACGCACGCTCTGCGCGAGGCTGCGACGATCCGCCTGCAGCAGCTGGAAGCGCAGCGGACCGAGCTGCAGGCGCGGGAATCCGAGCTTGCCGAAGACATGCAGGCGCTGCAGCGCGAGCTGGAACCGGCCGAGGTCGAGCTGCAATCCGCCGAGCAGCGACGCGCCGAGCTGCTGGCCGAGCGACAGTCGGTCGAGCAGCGGGTCGCCGTCTTGCGCGCCGGCGAACGGGCCGCCCACGAGCGCCGCGAAGCGCGGCACGTCATTGCCCAGCGCGCGCTCGACGACCTCGAGCGGCTGAAGACCGAGATCGACGAAACCGCCGAGCTGGAGTCGGAGCTTTCGGGCGACACGGTCTGGGCCGAGCAGCTTCGACTCGACCTCGACAACGTGGACGTCGAGCCGCGCGAGGCCCTGGACATCGATGCCGCTCGGCGGCGCATCGCCACGCTGCAGCGCGAGCTGCGCGCCGTGGGTGGCGTGGCGGAATCCGTGGTCGCCGAGTACCGCGAGCTCAGTGAACGGCACGCCTTTCTGGAGCACCAGTCGGCCGATCTGCGCGCGGCGATGACGGAGCTCGAGGAGGCGGCCGTCGAGCTCGAGGGCCACATGCGCGAGCGTTTCTCCGAGGCGTTCAGCGCGATTCAGGCGGCCTTCCAGGAGTGCTTCGCGCAGTTGTTCGGCGGTGGTGAAGCCCGTCTGGTGCTGACGGAGCCAGACGACCTGCTGCGCACGGGCATTGACATCGTGGCGCGTCCGCCTGGCAAGAAGCTGCAGGGCTTGCTCTCGCTGAGCGGCGGCGAACGGGCGCTGACCGTCGTGTCGCTGTTGTTTGGCCTGCTGAAGATCAATCCGACGCCGTTCTGCGTCCTCGACGAGGTGGACGCCGCGCTCGACGAAGCCAACGTTCAGCGCTTCGCGAATCTGCTGCTCGAGCTTTCTCGACAGATACAATTCATCGTCGTCACCCACAACCGGGCGACAATGGACAAGGCGGACGCCATGTACGGCGTCAGCATGGACGCCGCGGGCGTCTCGCACGTCTTTTCAGTCCGCCCTGGCGCGGTCGCAAGCTCTGCCGATCACGCGACTGAAGGTGCCCTGAGCGAGTCAATCTCATGAACCAATCCACTGGGTCCCCATTGGGGAATGCCACCCTTGTCGGGTCCCCTCTGGGGAAACAATGATCCTCAGCCGGTTCTTCAAGCTCGACAAGTCCGTCGAGAAGTCGCGCGAGGGCATCTTCGCCCGCATCGCCTCCGTCTTCGAGCAGCCGCGGCCAATTGACGACGAGCTCTGGGACGAGCTGGAAGAGCTGCTCCTGGAGGCCGACGTCGGCGTCCACACCACCGACCAGCTCATGGAGATCATGCGCAACGAGGTCGAGCTCGGCAACGCCAGCAATTCGAAGGACCTCTACCGCGTGCTTCAGGACGAGCTGGTGCTGAGCCTGCAGGAGGTCGCCCCGAAGGACCCGGGCGACCTGCTGGCCCCCGATGGCCAGCTCGGGGTGGTGCTCATCGTCGGCGTCAACGGCGTCGGTAAGACCACCAGCATTGCGAAGCTCTCGGACTACTGGAAGCGGCAGGGCCGCAACGTGATGCTCGCCGCCGGCGATACCTTCCGCGCCGCGGCGATCGACCAGCTGAAGCTGTGGGGCGACCGCGTCGGCGTGCCGGTGGTGGCCCAGAACCCCGGCTCAGACCCCGGCTCGGTGGTCTTCGACGCGATCTCGGCAGCCCGCGCGCGCGGGAGCGACCTGCTGATCGTCGATACCGCTGGCCGGCTGCATACCAAGGTCAACCTGATGGAGGAGCTGCGCAAGATCCGTCGGGTGCTGGACCGCCAGAACGTGGCGCACGTGCGCACGCTACTGGTGCTGGACGCCTCGACTGGCCAGAACGCGATCGTCCAGGGCCGCGCCTTCAAAGAGGCGACCGGCCTGGACGGCCTGATCCTGGCCAAGCTGGACGGCACCGCCAAGGGCGGCGTGGTCTTCGCCATCGTCGACGAGCTCGAGATCCCGGTCCTGTTTGTCGGCACCGGAGAAAAGGCCGCCGACCTGAGCGAGTTCGACGCCGAGGCCTTCGTGCGGGCGCTGTTCAAAGCGTAAGCTGTCACTTCCCATGTTCGAATCCCTGTCCGAAAAACTCCAGGCCGTTTTCGACAAGCTCGGTCGCAAGGGACGCCTCAGCGAGGAAGACGTCGACCTCGCCCTTCGCGAAGTCCGCGTCGCCCTGCTCGAAGCCGACGTGTCGCTCAAGGTCGTCCGCCAGTTCGTCGCGGGCGTCAAGGAAAAGGCCGTCGGACAGGACGTCGTCCACAGCCTGACCCCCGCCCAGACGGTCATCAAGATCGTCCACGACCAGCTTGTCGAGCTGCTGGGCACCGAGCCGCCCAGTCTGGCCGTCGCCTCGAAGCCGCCGACCGTCATTATGCTGGTCGGCTTGCAGGGCTCGGGCAAGACCACCCACGCCGGTAAGCTCGCCGTCCACGTCCGCAAAATGGGCCACAAGCCGCTCATGGTCGCCGCTGACCCGTATCGGCCCGCGGCCGTCACGCAGCTGCAGACGCTCGGCAAGCAGATCGACGTCCCGGTCTTCCACGAGCCGTCGAAAAAGCCGCCCGAGCTCGCTCAGGCCGCCGTCAAGTACGCGGACCAGAACGGCCTGACGTTCGTCATCATCGACACGGCGGGTCGGTTGCAGATCGACGACGAGCTGATGCGTGAGCTGGAGTCGATCACCAGCAAGGTCAGTCCCGACGAGACGCTGCTGGTCGCCGACGCCATGACCGGCCAGGAAGCCGTCCGTGTCGCCGAGGGTTTTCTCCAGCACGTCGCCATCACGGGCGTGATCCTGACCAAGATGGACGGGGACGCGCGCGGCGGCGCGGCGCTGTCGTTACGCGAAGTGACCGGGGTGCCGATCAAGTTCGTCGGTACTGGCGAGAAGCTCGACGCCCTCGAGCAGTTCCATCCGGACCGGGTCGCCCAGCGCATCCTGGGCATGGGCGACGTGCTGAGCCTGATCGAGCGTGCCCAGGAGCACGTGGACCAGGAGCAGGCAGCCAAGATGCAGTCGAAGGTCGTCAAAGGCGAGTTCGATTTGCAGGACTTCCTCGAGCAGATGTCGCAGCTGCGCAAGATGGCGGGCGGCGGCGGGCTGACCGGGCTGGTGGAGATGCTGCCCGGTGTCGGCCGCGCGCTGAAAGAAGCTCGGCAGGCGGGCCAGGCGGTCGACGAAGCGCAGTTCAAGCGGATCGAGGCCATCATTCAGTCGATGACGCTGGAAGAGCGGCAGCGGCCGGACATCATCGGTGGCTCCCGCAAGCGACGGATTGCCAGCGGCTCGGGCACATCCGCCGCCGAGATCAATCAGCTGCTGGCGCAGTTCCGCCAGATGCAAGGCATGATGAAGCAGCTGTCGCGCGGTGGCATGCCGGCCATGCCCCGCGGTATGCCCGGCCTCGGCGGCCTGGGCGCCGGCAGCATGCCGAGCCTGCCGGCGATGCCCGGCATGCCCGGCGACGGCGTTCCCGCGGTCCCCTCCGCGCCACTGGCTGCACCGCTCGCCAATAGCCGGCAACATCACAAGGCGCGCAAGAAAAAGAAGCGTCGCTGAGCCCCTCGGGGGACATCGGGGCACGCGTCGTGCAGACGCGTTGCGCCCTGGAGAAGCCTTTGGGATTGGACACTGAGGTCCTGCGGAAACTGCTCGCCGACGCTGGCCTCGATGCAGAGGCGGGCACCGAGGCTGGAGGCATCTGGACCGATTCCGGCGAGCATCTGGAGGCCGAGACACGACCGCCGCCAGAAAGCGCACCGGCCGGCTCGCGTGCCGCTGACGAAGTCCCGCAGACCAGCGCGGCGATCTACTTTCGAGACATTTCGTCGACTGCGCTGCTCACGGCCGACGATGAGATCGAGCTGGCACAGTTGCTCGAGCGCGGTGATGACGCCAGGCGACTGCTCGACCATCCCGAAACCTCGAGCGACGAGCGCGAGGCCCTCGAGTGCATCGCAAGCGACGGCGAACGCGCTCGCAGCCGACTGACCGAGGCCAACTTGCGCCTGGTCGTGAGCGTTGCCCGCCGCTATCTGAACCGCGGATTGCCCATGCTGGACCTGATTCAGGAGGGCAACATCGGCCTGGCGCGCGCGGTCGAGAAGTACGACTGGCGCAAGGGCTACCGCTTCAGTACGTACGCCTACTGGTGGATTCGTCAGGGGATGACCCGCGCGCTGGCCGAGCAGTCCCGCGCCATCCGCGTCCCGACGCACATGGTCGCGGCTATCGGCGACGTGTACAAAGCCGCGCGCGACCTGCAGCAGGAGCTCGGTCGCGAGCCGCGGCTTCAGGAGATCGCCGATCGCCTCGACCTCAGCCCCGGGCGGGTGCTGGAAATTCAGGCGTCTGCGCGCCAACCGGTCTCGCTGGAGACGCCGCTCGGCAACGAGGATTCGGCTGGCACCCTTGGTGACCTGATCGCCGACCGTTCGGTGCGCACGCCGCACGAGCTTGCGGCGCACGCGATGCTGCGGCGGCACATGGACGACGCCATGCAGGTGCTGGCACCCCGTGAGCGGCAGGTGCTGAAGCTGCGCTACGGCCTGGCAGGCGGTCGGGAGCACACGTTAGGCGAAATCGCCGATCAACTGGGTGTCACGAGCGAACGCATTCGCCAGATCGAAGCCGTAGCGCTGAGCAAAATGCGCCAGCCAAAATTGCGCACGAAGCTGCGCGAGTACCTGGACGAATACGTAGCGTAGTGTCTAACAGTTCCCCAGAGGGGACCCCCGGTGAGGTATTCCCAGATGGCGACCCCAGTGGGGTATTCCCAGAGGGGACCTTCGGTGAGGTATTCCCAGTCGGTGGGAGTGCCCCATAGGACCCCGTCGTGTCCTATGTCCCGCCACCGGCCATGACATACCCCAGAGGACTTCGTGGGTCCCCACGACCTGCCGGCGGCCATGAAACTGTTCCCCTGATGGGTCGTCACCACTCGTGTCGACGGACATCTTCCGTCGGAGGCGACTCCTCCGTGAGGCGACACCAGATCACTTTTACTTCACGTGTTGACCCTCCATCAGGTACGACGAAATCCCCCGAGTGGTGACGCCTTGCGCGCTAGGCTTCCCTCGTGGCCGTCCGTCGCGAGCGCCTGGACCTGATCCTCGTGCGCCGCGGCCTCGCCGAAACCCGCGAGCGGGCGCATGCGCTCATTCTCTCCGGCGCCGTGCGCGTCGACGGCCTGCACGCCACGCGGCCTGCCCAGCCGGTGACCGACCACGCCCTCGTCGAGGTCCAGTCGGCGGGCCCCGACTACGTCAGCCGCGGCGCCCTCAAACTCGAAAAGGCGCTCGAGGTCTGGGCAATCGATCCCACGGAGAAAGTCGTCCTCGACGTCGGCGCTTCCACGGGTGGGTTCACGGACCTGCTCCTCAGGCGCGGCGCCAGACGCGTGTACGCGGTGGATGTCGGCTATGGCCAACTCCACTACCGCCTCCGCAATGACCCCCGAGTGGTGAGCCTCGAACGCATCAACATCCGCTCGCTGACCGATCTCCCGGAGAAGGCCCAGCTTGGTGTCGTCGACGTCTCGTTCATCTCCCTCGAGCTCGCCCTGCCGCCGATGTTCAAGCTCGTCGGCGACGAGATCGTGGCCCTCGTCAAGCCCCAGTTCGAAGCTGGTCGCGCACAAGTGGGCAAGGGCGGCGTGGTCCGTGACCCCGCGGTCCACCAGCACGTGATCCAGCGGCTGCAGGCATGGTCCGAAACACAGACCTGGCGTTTGATGCAAACCGTCGAGTCGCCGATCACGGGCCCTGCCGGCAACATCGAATTTCTGAGCCACTGGTTGCCTGCGGGATAATCAGCCCAGCGTGCTCAGCCAGCTGACGATCCGCAACTTCGCGATCGTCGATCGCCTCGACATCGAGTGGCACGCCGGCTTGAACGTCATCACCGGCGAAACCGGTGCTGGCAAGTCGATCCTCCTGGATGCCGTCGGCGCCCTGCTCGGCGATCGACTCGGCCCCGAGATGGTGCGCAGCGGCGCCTCGCGCGCGCTCGTCGAAGGCGTGTTCGCCTTGCCAGACAGCCTGCCCGAGAGCCTGAGCGCCACGCTTGACGAGTTTGGCATCGAGCCTGAGGACGGCGCGCTGATCGTCAGCCGCGAGATTGCCGGCAGCGGCGGGCGCGGCGGCGCGCGCATCAACGGCCGCGGCGTGCCGCTGTCGGTGCTGCTGGCATTGGGCGAGCAGCTCGTCGACGTGCACGGCCAGTCGGAGCACATGGCCTTGCTGCGTCCCCGTGAGCAGTTGGACTACCTGGATCGTTACGCCAGCGCGCTACCCGACCGTGCCGAGGTGGGCCGCCTGTTTCGTGAGCTGCGTGCCACCCGAGCCGCCCACCAGGAGCTGCTTGCCAGCGAGCGTGAGACGGCGCGCCTGCAAGACATGCTGCGCCACGAGATCGCGGAGATCGAGACCGCCGCGCTGCGCGACGACGAAGAGGACGAGCTCATGCGGCAGCGTGCGCGGCTCGAGCACGTCGAGCGGCTGCGCCAGGCTGCGCTGACCGCCGTCGAGTGCCTGTCCGGCGCCGACGACGAGCAGCTCGGCGCCACCGACTTGCTGGCGCGCGCGGTCGCCGCCTGCCATGACGCGGGCCGGATCGATCCGACCCTCGATGCGGAGGCCGACGCACTGGGCTCGGCGCTGGCCCAGGCCGAAGAGTCTGCCCGCACGCTGCGCGACTACCTGGAATCGGTGGAGGCCGATCCCCAGGGTCTGGAACGGGTCACCGAGCGCCTGTTTCAGATTGGCGATTTGAAACGCAAGTTCGGTGAGTCGATCCCCGAGATTCTGGCCTACGCCGACGCGGCCCGCGGCCGCTTGACCGAGATCGATCAGCGCTCCGAGCGCCTCGACGAGCTTGCCGGGCGTGCGACGGACATCGAGCTGCGCCTGTCAGTCGCGGCCCAGGCCTTGTCCTCGCTGCGGGAGGCGGCAGCCGCGCGGCTCTCGGACGCCGTCCAACGCGAGCTGCGCGACCTGCGCCTGGCGGACGCGCGCTTCGAGGTTTCGATCGCACCCGCCGACGTCGACGTGAGTGGCGCGGACCGGGTGGAGTTTCGCCTGGGCGACGAGCACCGCTCCATGTCGCGTATCGCCTCGGGCGGCGAGCTTGCGCGCATCGCCCTGGCGCTGAAAACCGTGCTTAGCCAGGCGGAGACGCGCCCGTCACTGGTCTTCGACGAGATCGACGTCGGCGTTGGCGGCCGCACCGCGCCGGTCGTCGGCCAGAAGTTGTGGACCGTGGCCGCGGCGGGTCACCAGGTCCTGTGCGTGACGCACATGCCGCAAGTCGCGGCGTTTGCCGACAGCCATTACGTCGTCAGCCGCACGGCGGAGGGCGTGTGCGTCACCGAGGTCGATGGCGATCAGCGCCTGGACGAGCTGGCCGCGATGCTGGCGGGCGCCGTCTCGAATGCTTCACGTTCGAGCGCGCGCGAACTCATCGGTCGCGCCGAGAGCACGAAACTCACCTCTCCCTCTGGGAGAGGTCGCGCGAAGCGCGGGTGAGGGCTACGTACGGGCCAGAACAGCGAGCCCTCACCCCTTGATAAGCCTCTCCCAGAGGGAGAGGGAGCCTGGTTAGTTCGTCGCTGGATCCTGGATGACCTGGCCGCCCACCCCGATCTCGAACGCGGGCGCGTCCGGCGGCGGGATCTGGCCGTTGGTGTGGCCGTTGGTGCGACCCTCGGCCTTCTGCACCAGGTCGTAGACCTCGTCGCCCATCAGCGCGTGCTTCTCAATCAAGGCCTCGGCAACGGCGACCACCGCCCCGCGGTGCTCTTCGAGCAGCATCTTGACGCGCTTGAAGTTCTGGTCGAGCAGGCGATCGACTTCGCGGCTCGGTCCACCACCGCCGCCGCCGAAGGGGCCCGCGCCGAGCATGCCGCCGTACGACATCAGCGAGCCGTTCATGCCATAGAGCTTGACCATGGCCTCTGCGGTCTGCGTGGCGTGCTGCAGGTCGCCCGAGGCGCCGGCCATCTCTTCGTTCTGGCCGAGGAAGATCTGCTCGGACGCGCGGCTGGCGAGCGAGATCTGCATCGACGCCAATAGTTCTTCCTTGGTCAGCGTGTGGATCTCTTCCATCGGTTTCCAGGCCACCAGCGCGGCCGCGCCGATGTCGTGCCGTGCTTCGATGGTCGCCCGCGCGACGCGATGCCGCTTGAGCAGCTTGACCGCGGCGACCGCGTGGCCAGCCTCGTGGTAGGCCAGCCGCCGCTTGTCGTTGTAGGTCATGCCCAGCACCGGCATGCGCAGGCCCCACTCGTACGTTTCGAGGGCCCAGCGGAAGTCTTCGTAGGTGATCGCGTCGCGTCCATTCCAGACGGCGTGAACGACCGACTCGTTGACGACGTGCTTGATTTGCGCCGGCGAGTAATTGACGGTCTCGGCGACCATCTGATCGATCGGCAGGTCGAGATGCTTGACCTTGGACAGGTAGTAGTCGAATACCTCACGGCGGCCGTCGTACGAGGGCGCGCCGACGCGCAGCTGACGGTCGAAGCGGCCTGGGCGCAGCAGGGCCTGGTCGAGTACCGAAACCAGGTTCGTTGCGGCGATCGTCAGCACCGGCGGCTGCTCCGCCTTGCCCTTGCGCATGCCGAACATACGCAAAATCTTGTCCTTGATCCCGTCCTTGGGCAGCGGGTCCATCTGGTTGAGCAGCTCGTTCAGGGCGCCGCCGCCACCACCAAACATCATCCCGCCGAAGCCACCGGCATTGCCGACCCCGGAGCGCGCCTTGCCGATGGCATCGATCTCGTCGATGAACAGGATGCACGCGCCATGCTTGCGCGCCAGCTTGCGAGCCTTGTTGTAGAGGCTCAGCACGCGCAGGGTGTCCATGCCCCAGAACATGCCCTGGATGCTCGGCGCCGACATGTAGCCAAACGGCAGACCCGACTCGGTGGCGATCGCCTGGCCAAGGTAGCTCTTGCCGGTACCTGGCGGGCCTTCGAGGAGCAGACCGCGAATCGGCTGGCCGCCCATCTGCTTGAAGCGCTTAACACCCTTCAGCAGCGTCACGACCTGGCGCGCAGATTCCAGAACCTCGGGATTGCCCTTGTAGTCCTTGAAGCCAACACCCGTCTCACCCGGCATCAGCCAGTAGATGCGCGGGCGCCCGATGAACCAGAACAGGACGATGAACTGGAAGATCATCAGGAACGCCACGTAGAACAGCTGGAAGACCAGGTAGAGGCCGGTGGTGATGAACGGCCCGACGCTGTCCCACTGTGGGTAGACGACGAAGATGCCCAGGAACAGCACCAGGCCGATCACGAACAGGGTTCGGATCAGCGTGCCGACACGTCCGAGGGCACGGTCAATCTTGCGGTCGAGCTCGTCGTGCTCGTCCACTCCGAGGTTCACTTCGAGCGTACGGTCTGAGCTCATCCGCTACTCCCTTCGTCCGCCAGGACGTCTCTGTGCTTGGTCAACGTTATTGCACTTTCGCGATCTTGCCGTCGCGATCGAGGGTGAACATATAGGGCTGGTAGTCGACATTCGCGCCTGGCTGTTGGCGAACGCCTACCAGATAGAACTGCATACTGGTGCCATCGGGCAATGTTTTGCCGCCGATGTACGACATCTCGGCGATCTGTGACCCCCGTTGTTTGGCGGCGTCCATCTGCTGCTGGATGTCGTCGCGCGAGTCACCCTGGGAGGTCAGCCGCGACTGGGCGTCCGCGTCCAGACTGTTCCAGACCAGGTCCGCGTTGAAGTCGCGATGGCCGCGCAGGTAGTCCTCGGTGGCCGAGGGCGCCGTCTGGCTGCGCAGGCCGGTGACGCCTGGGATCGCGCCAATGTACAGCGGCGCGGCCACCACCCCTACGACGACGATGACAATCAGCGCGATGACGGCGATCAGCGCCACCGGGTGCAGCACGAAGTAGCGGACGCCGCGAACCAATCCCCTGCGCATGCCCGTGCTAGCTTCCTAGCCCAGATCGGTGCCTGTGAATGTCACGAGTATGCCTTGATTATCTTCCGACGCGCTGCATTCGCACACGTTTTCAGTCGGGCTGAGGCTAGCGTGCGCGCGGGTGGGCAACAACTAATCCAGTTGCCGCTCAGCTCCAGGCCAGCACCGCCCTGGCGATGCGCTGCGCGGCGTCTCTCGGCATGCTGTGCGCCAGGCCGTCGGCCAGCTCTTCGCGTCGCGGCTGATCGTCGAGCAGGCCCAGCACGCGCTGGGCGAGGCCCTCGGGCGTCAGCGCCGCCTGGTCGGCCACCTCGACTGCCCCGAGTCGGTGGAAGGTCAGCGCGTTTGCCGACTGGTGTGAGTCGGGCAGGGGCACGACCAGCGCTGGCTTGCGCAGCGTGGCGAGCTCGGTCAGCGTGCCCATCCCGGCACGGCT
This sequence comes from Chloroflexota bacterium, assembly GCA_019247515.1. Classification (GTDB taxonomy): domain Bacteria; phylum Chloroflexota; class UBA6077; order UBA6077; family CF-72; genus CF-72. The sequence goes on from JAFAOS010000113.1 coordinate 15,491, forward strand.
GACGACGAGCGTCGCGGCAGCCAGGAGGTGCGGCATCTCGTCCACGAGGAACTCGATCGCCCGATATCTGGGCGAGTCGGTAGCCGCCGGCACTCCGCGTCCTACGCCGGTGAGATGTACGACCTGGGCGCGCGCGACAAGGTGCGGAGCCGCCGCGGCGACCAGTCGGTTCAATCCGAGCGCGCCGGTACCGCCGCCGGTGGCGACCACCACGGGCACACCCGCAGCCAGCCCCAGGCGTTCGTAGGCGAGCTCGGCTCTGGCCCCGAGGATCTCTTCGCGCACGGGGTTGCCCGTGACGCTGGTTCGGCGTCGCGGAAAATGCGCAAGCGACGATGGCAGGCTCACCGTGATGCGCTGCGCGAACGGGACCAGCAGCCGATTGGCGAGCCCCGGGACGACGTCCTGCTGGTGAATCAGCGTGCGCGCCCCGAACGCGCGCGCCGCCACAATCGGCGGTACCGCGCCAAAACCGCCGGCCGCCACGGCGGCGTGCGGTCGAAATTTGCGTACCAGCGCGTACGACTCGGCGATGCCCTGCGCCACTCGCGGCGGATCGCTCAGGTTGTGAACGTCCCAGTAGCGCCTGAGCTTGCCGGCGTGGACGCCGCGGAACGGGATGTCCTGTGCCGCCGCCAGCGCCGCTTCTGGACCGTCACGCGTCCCCACGTAGAGCAACTGAACCGATGGCTCCAGCCGCCGCAACGCCTGCGCGACGGCCAGCACGGGCGTGGCCGACCCACCCGAGCCTCCGCCGGCCAGCAGCACCCTCACTCGTCGACTGAGTAGTCGGTGCGGTTGCGCGCTCGCTCTTCGAAGCGCTCGAGCCCGAGCTCGGCAATGCGCGTCACGAGCTCGGCGAACGACACGCCGCTGGCTTCCCACAACTTCGGATACATGCTGATCTCGGTGAAGCCGGGCATGGTGTTGATCTCGTTCACGTACAGCCGCCCCGAACCGCGCTCCAGGAAGAAGTCGACACGCGCGCAGCCGCTGGCATCCACCGCCTTGAAGGCGCTGACCGCCAGGCGCTGGACCTCCGCTGCCAACTCCGTCGAAATGTCAGCGGGGATGATCGCCAGCGAGCCCGAGTCGATGTACTTGGCGCGGTAGTCGTAGAACTCGGCGCCCGGCAGGATCTCGCCCACGACGGAGGCGATCGGCGCGTCGTTGCCCAACACGCCGACCTCCAGCTCGCGTGCATCGACGCCACGCTCCACGAGCAGCTTGCTGTCGTAGAGCGCGGCCGTGTGCAGTCCCTCGCGTAGCTGCTCGCGTGAGGCTGCTTTGGACACTCCCACGCTCGACCCGAGATTGGCAGGCTTCGCGAACACGGGATAGACAAAAGCGCGTTCGATCGCGTCCAGGACTGGCTCAGGCTCACGTTCGAGCTGGCGTCGCGAAACCTGGACAAAGTCGGTGACAGGCAGCCCAAGGCCGCGCCACAGGGTCTTCTGGACCGCCTTGTCCATGCCCAGCGCTGAGCCGAGCACACCTGCCCCGGCGTATGGCACCGCGGCCAGGTCGAACAGACCTTGCACGGTGCCGTCCTCGCCGTAGGTGCCATGCAGGACGGGGAACAGCACGTCCAGCGAGCCCATCGGCGGACCGCCGGCGTACGGCTCGAGTCGCGACTCGCCGTCGTCGCGGACTGGCACCAGTCCGCTGGACCCCGGCTGGGGCAGCATCGACACCGGTCGCTCCGAAGTCCGCTCACCTGAGAGCAGCGCTTCGAGCGGATCACCTCCGACCAGCCAGCGGCCCTCGGGCGTGATACCGATGGGCACGACCTCGTGGCCAGCTTCCCGCAGCGCATTCATGACCGCTCGCGCCGATTGGAGGGAAACCTGGTGCTCACCCGAGCGTCCGCCGAACAGCACTCCGACCCGCAGCCGACGCTTCGCCATCGCCGCGCTCCTAGAGCTGGACGATCTCTTCGCGGGCTTCGCCAACCCCGATCAATTGCACCGGGGCTTCCAGCAGCACCTCCAGCCGGCGGACGTACGCCTGGGCGTTGGGCGGCAGATCTGCCCAGCCGCGCGCGCCGGTGACCGGCTCTTCCCAGCCCGCAAAGGTCTCGTAGATGGGCTGGCAGCGGTCCAGCGTCTCGACCTGGCTCGGGAAATAGTCAATCTGCGCGCCGTCGAGCTCGTACGCCACACATACCCGCAGCTCTGGAAAACCGGTGAGGAGGTCCAGCCGCGTGAGGGCGATGCCGTCGAACGCGTTGATGCGCGAGGCGTGGCGGCCCGCCACGGCGTCGAACCAGCCGCAGCGCCGCGGGCGCCCGGTCGTCGTGCCGTACTCGTGGCCGATTTCCCGAATACGATCGCCGGTCGCGTCGAACAGCTCGGTCGGAAACGGGCCCTCGCCGACGCGACTGCAGTACGCCTTGTAGACGCCAATCGCGCGTGTCAGTCGTCTGGGGCCGATGCCCGAGCCCTGCAGCAAGCCGGCCACCGTGCAGTTGCTGCTGGTCACGTACGGGTAGGTGCCGTGGTCCAGGTCGAGCAGCGTGGCGTGCGCACCTTCGAGCACCACCTGCCGACCCCGGGCGACCGCCTCGTCCACCAGCGGCTGCGTTTCGGTGATGTACGGCTCCAGACGCTCCGCGAGCCTGAGGTACTCGTCGGCCATGGCATCCGCTTCGGGACGCGCCACGCCGACGGCGGCAAGCTCGTGGTATTTGCGATCCAGCACGAAGCGGAGCTTTTCGCGGAACATTGCTGGATTCAGCATGTCGCCGACGCGCAGGCCGACCCGCCGCGCCTTGTCGACGTAGGTCGGACCGATGCCGCGGCCGGTCGTGCCCAGTCGACGCTCCTCGCGCGCCTCGTCTTCGGCACGATCGAGGCTCTGGTGGTACGGCATGACCAGGTGCGCCGCGGTGCTGACGCGCAGGCCAGCGGTGTCGATCTCGCGGGCGCCGAGCTCGTCGAGCTCCGCCACCAGCAAGCCCGGGTGGACCGCGACGCCGGGTCCGATGATGCACAGCGCGCGCGGATTGAAGATGCCGGCTGGTATCAGGTGGACGGCGAAGCGTCCCTGTTCGTTGACTACCGTGTGGCCGGCGTTGGCGCCGCCGTGGCCGCGGATGACCAGGTCCGCGTCGCGCGCCAGCAGGTTGATGACTTTGCCCTTGCCCTCGTCGCCCCAGTGGCCGCCGACGACTGCCGTGACTGGCACGGCCTTAACCCTACCGGACCGTGGGAGGCGGGTGTGGCGCGTCGAGGTCGTCTCGTCGAGCGGACGGCATCAACACTGTCGAATGAGTTTTTCAAACGAGTCCACTGGGACCCAACCGTGGGGTTGAAGGGGTCTCCCCTTCTCGGCGACAGCCCCGATGTTGGGACTGAGAGAGCACACAGTCTCCTGAGCCGCGGATCACTTTTCAGCGGGCGAACGCCGAGCGGTCCGCGTAGTTCTGGGCGTAGTACGCCTGGTGCCGCTCGCCCGATTTGATCGGCCGCCACCACGCCTCGTTGTCCGCGTACCAGCGCACCGTGGCCGCCAGGCCGTCCTCGAAGCTCCAGCGCGGCCTCCACCCGAGCCCAAGCAGCTTCGAGGTGTCGACCCGGTAGCGGCGGTCGTGCGCGGGGCGGTCGACCACGTACTCCACGAGCGACTCGGGCTTGCCCAGCAGCTCCAGAATGCGTCGCGTGACCGTCAGGTTGACGGGCAGCGTGTCGTCCGCCTCAGGATTGCCCACGTTGTAGATCTCGCCGACGCGCCCCTGCCGCAATACGGCGTCGATACCCGAAGCAAAGTCCGAAACGTGCGTCCACTGCCGCCGCTGTTGGCCGTCGCCGTAGACCGGCAGCGGCTGATCGTCGATCGCGTTGGTGATGTGCAGCGGGATCAGCTTCTCGGGGTACTGATAGGGCCCGTACGCATTCGCGCCGCGCACGACCAGCGCCGGCAACCCGAACGTCTTCGCCGCGGCCAGCACGAGCAGCTCGCCGCCGGCCTTCGAGGCCGAGTAGGGGCTACTGGGATCCAGCCGGTCGAGCTCGGACGACGCGCCGCTCAGCACCGCGCCGTACACCTCGTCGGTGCTCACCTGCAGGAAGCGCTGAATGGCCTGTGCCCGCGCGGCCTGGCACAAGGTCCAGGTTCCCAGCACGTCGGTCTTGACGAAGGCGTCGGGGTCCAGAATCGAACGGTCCACGTGCGTTTCGGCGGCGAAGTTGACGACCATCGCGCAGCCGTCCAGGGCGCGTTCGACCGCCTCGGCGTTGGCGATGTCGGCCTCGACGAACCGGAAGCGCATGTCGTCGGCAACCGGGTCCAGGTTGGCCAGATTGCCGGCGTAGGTCAGTTTGTCAAGGACGGTGACCTCATCGGCAGCATAACGCTCGAGTGTGGCGCGGACGAACTCGGAACCAATGAAGCCCGCGCCGCCGGTGACCAGGATGCGCACGGGTCAGATCGCCATCGTGGCGATCGGCTCGCCGTCTGGCGCGGGCCGCGGGGGCTTGTTGGCCCCGTGCTCGCGCACGTAGTCGATCACCTCGTAGTAGACGTCGATCGACTCGCCAGCGTCGCCCCAGAAGCCGTCGATCACGTCGTACTCCATCGACCCGCGGTCGACATACGCGTTGTTCACGTCGGTGATTTCCAGCTCACCGCGACCGGATGGCGTCAGGCTGCGCACGATGTCGAATACCGCGGAGTCGTACATGTAGATGCCGATGACCGCATACGGACTCGGTGGTGTTTCGGGCTTTTCGCGGATGTACGTCAGGCGATCGTCCTTGCCGAAGATGGGCACGCCCAGGTGCCGCAGGTGGGCGGGGTCTTCCATCTCCTTGAGCAGGAGGCGGCCGCCGGTCGGCTGGTTGACGAAGTGCTTGACATAAGGCGCAATGCTCTGACCGAGGATGTTGTCGCCAAGCATGACCACCACTTTGTCGCCATCGACGAAGCTCTCGCACAGCCCGAGCGCCTCGGCGATGCCGCCGGCGTGGGCCTGGAAGGAGAACTGCAGGCGGCGCAGGCCGAACTCGGTGCCGTTGCCCAGCAGCGGCAGGAACTCGCCGGCGTGGTTGCCGCCGGTGACCAGCATGATCTCGTCGACCCCGGCCGAGACGAGCGTCTCGATCGGATAGAAGATCATCGGCTTGTCGTAGACGGGCAGCAGGTGTTTGTTGGTAATCCGCGTCAGCGGATGCAGGCGTGAGCCGGTCCCGCCCGCGAGGATGACGCCTTTCATGTCTGGTCGGCCCTCCTAATACCTGTACAGCTTGCTATCCGCGCGCACGTCGGTGAGGACGACCCCCAGGAGATTGGCGTTGACGCGCTCGAGTTGCTCGCGGGCCCGCCGCGCGAGGTCGCGTTTGGTCTTGCCGGCGCTGACGACGAGCAGCATGCCCTCGAGCCGCGGAGCGACCACGGCGACGTCGGCCAGCGCGCCGGCGGGCGGTGTGTCGACGAGCACAAAGTCCGCCTGCGCGCGGGCAAGCGCCAGCACCTGGTCGAAGCGACGCGACGCCAGTGCCTCGAGCGGATTGGAGGGCAGCGGACCACTGCTCAGGATGCGAACGCCGGCGGCGACGGTGTCCTGCAGCGGCAGCTGGGCATCGTCGGTCTTGAGGACGTTCGCCAGACCTTCATCGCGATCGACTCCGAAGAGCGTGTGCTGGCCGGGTCGACGCAGGTCGGCGTCGACGACGATCACGTGCCGCCCGCTCTGGGCCAGCGCGACCGCCAGGTTGGCCACGGTGGTGGATTTGCCTTCCCCCTGGGCCGCGCTGGTCACGCCGATCGTCTGGAGCTGGCGGTCGGCATACGCGAACTGCAGGTTCGCGGCGAGGCTGCGATACGCCTCGGCCGACGGTGAGTGCGGGTCGCTCAGCAGAACCAGGGCGGGTAGAGCGGCTGTGTCGAGGTTCACGGGCGCAAGCGACCGCCCGTTGGCGGACACCGTGGCGAGCCGGTTCATGGTCACGTTCGCGCGGCGCTGGTCGGCGCTTCCATGTCAGTTGGACTCCTGGATTCAGGTTCTGGGAGGCGCGCGGTGCTGGCGGCGGGCCGCTGCGCCCGGATTCGGAATCGAGGCACGGCTCCCAGCACGGGGAGATCGAGATAGCGCTGGACGTCGGCGGGCGAGCGGATGGCGTCGTCGAGATACATCATGACCAGCACGACCATCCCGGCCACCAGGACGCCGAGCAGCCCGGCGGCGGGGACGATGATCGCCGTTTGCGGCCAGATGAGAATGGCCTGATTGGGGCGGTCGAGCGTGGACAGGATCACGCGTTCTTCTCGCAGTTTGCCCTGTTCGGCGGCGTTGTGCTGCTGGGTATACACGTCGGCGATGGCGAGGCTGATCTGTTCGGCGCGCGTGGCGTCGGAGTCGTCGACGTCGATGCGAATCTGGTCGCTGTCGACGACGGGTTCGGCGCGGGTGTGGCTGAGCATGGTCTCGGGGGCGATGTCGGTGTGCAGGTTCTGGTCGACCTCGCGCATGATGTCGAGCTGCAGGACCTGTTCGGCGAGTGGCCGCAGCTCCTTTTCGAGAGCCAGGAAATTGCCGTAGTCGAGGCGGCCGGTGGCCTGCATGAGCACCGAAGAGCGCCAGCGAGGCTCGACCCAGGGCAGATGGACGGTGACGAAAGCCGCGAACGTCGCGAGGAGACCCGCGGCGACGAGAATCCACCAGCGATCACGGAGCGCCCTGAGCGCCTCGCCGCCCGTCACGCCCTCCACCTCAGCCCGCGCCCGTTGTCGCCGCCATGGCCACCACCGCCGCCGTCGGGGCCCACCACCCCCCGCCGCCGCCCTTCAGTGTATGGAGGGGGCGTCACGCGAGCGGCCATGAAACCGTCACACCCGGTCAGGCGGCGGCTCCTCGTCGCGCGCGGGCGGGTTTCGGAATCTCACCCAGCACCGGCATCTCCAGCAGTCGCTCGGCCTCCTCTCGCGTACGCACGCTGGGATCCACGTAGTCGATCAGGAACGCCAGGCCAATGCCGATCAGCACCCCGATCAGCGTGCGCAGGCCAATCTCGCTCAGCAAGCCGAGCGGCGTGTTGGCGCGGTGGGTCACCGGCGGGGTGACGATCTCCATCTGGGCGTGGTACGCGGTGAGCGCCGTCAGATACTGCGAGACGTGATTCGGGTCGCTCAGGATGCGCGAGATCGAGCCGGCGATGGCCTCGCCCTGCTCGAAGGTCGACGTCGTAAGCGTGATGTCGATGAAGCGGTGCGTCTTCTTCGCCCGCGTCGCGGTCATGATCGAATCGATGTCGACGTCCATTGGCGTGCTGCTGCTCGCCATCTCGCGGTGGACCTCGTCGGCGAACGCGCGGCTGCTCATGAACTCGCTCATGTCGTCGGCCAGGTACTCGGAATCGAGGTTCGAGTAGTACGTCGGATCGTAGTACAGGGTGCCGTTCGGGTCGGGCGTGGGGATGGTGCTCACCGCCAGGCGCATGTCGGTCTTGTAGGCGGTTGCGCCACGCAGGCCGACCACCGTCGAGGCGATCAGCGCCACCAGGCCGATGCCCACCGGCAGCCACCAGCGGCGGCGGATGATGCTCCAGTACTCGCGTAGCTCCATGCGTGTTCCGTCCGACCTCTCAGATCGCGCTCAACTATAGCGATCTGTCTGTCTGTCCTGTTTACCGTATCAGGCGCAGGTACTGGTACCCGTGCTCCACCGCGCGCGCACCCTCGGTGTTAACGAGCCAGACGCTCACGCGTGGCTGCTCCTGCAACACGACCTCCCGCACGGCCTGGACGTCCTCGGCGGCGACCTTCAGCGGCGAATCGAGCACCACCAGCTGCGAGGTTCCTGGCGGCAGATCCGTGCGCGTCAGCGCGGTCTGGAAATCCGGCACGTACTCACTGAATAACAGGTCGCTCTGGTACTGCGGCACGTAGTAGTGCAGCTGGCGAAAGATATCGTGGGCCAGGACGAACGTCGTGGCCGCGTCCTGCTGTTGGATGTAGCTGATTTGTGCCAGCGTTGTGGCGTCGTGCGCCCTCAGGTCAGGCAGTCTGCCGGGGCCGACCCCGCGCGTGAACGCCTGCACGTTCCAGCCCGCGATCGCCAGCGTGAGCACCCCGGCCGTAGCCAGACCAATCCAGCGCGCCGCGGGGAGCCAGCGCCACCCGCGCGCCTTGAGCACGTTGGTGACCGTCGCCATCTCGTCGCGCAGGTCGACGATGGCCATGGCGACCAGCAGCGCCGCCTGCGGCGCCAGCGACAGCACGTAGCCGGGCTCGCCGAGGTGGGCGAACACGTACACGACGAGCGGCGGGAAGACCCACAGCGTGAGAAAGCGAGCGCGGTAGTCGGCGGCGATCGCGCCAGGTGAAAACCGCCGTCCGAACAGGTACAGCACCAGCACCAGGCCGATGCCCAGCATCTGGCGCAGGTAGTTGACGAGGAAGTTGAGGTTGTACGTGGCCTGCGTATCGCCACCGGAAGCGAAGTCGCCGACGACGTAGGCCGACTGCGGCGACCAGACGCGCAGGTACTCGGCAATGCTCTGGGCGTAGATCGGCCAGCCGCCCGTCAACTGGATCATCGGGACGGCGAAGGCGACGACGATCAGCGTCGCCAGGCCCACGCTCAATAGACGCAGTCGCCACGCGACCGTCCATAACGCCCACAGCGCCAGCAGTCCGCAAAAGGCCGCGCCGTCCCAGCGCACGCCAAGGGAGACCGCCCACACGCCGCCGAGCGCGACGACCATGCGCCGCTGGCCGGAGAGGACCATGTGGGTGAGCAGCGCGAGCGCCGCGGTTTCGCCGGCCAGCGCCACGTACGGGTACGCAACTTCGCCATAGCCCCAGAAGCCAACGGTGACGCACAGCAGCAGGCCGCTCAGCAGGCCGACCATCGGTCCGTACAGGCGCCTGCCCAGGAGCGTGGTACACGCCACGGCCACGGCGCTCCACACGATGCCTTCCAGGATCAGCGAGCGATTCGCGTCGCGGACGCCGAGGTCGATGAGCCTGGCGAAGAACACGTACAGCGGGTAGCCCGGCGGGTGTGGCTGGTGGAAGGCGACGTTGTAGAAGTCGCGGATGGCCAGGGCATAGTTGGCCGAGTCGAAGGCGTACAGGGTGCGGGTCATGAACGGCAGCCGCGAGACGACGGTGGCGACGACGAGCGCGAGCGTGGCCAGCCCGAAGCTGAGGCGCGATCGCTGGCGCTCCGCAGGGGACGGTTCCCTCCGGGGGTCAAAGGGGGCGGCCGCCCCCCTTGCTATCCCCCGCTCAGCGACGCCGACGCTCGACCTCACGGACGCGATCCGCTCGGGCTTTCGCCATGACAGGGGATCACCGGGTTGGTGCCGCCGAGTGTCGATCTCACGGTCGCAACTCCGTGGCGGGGGATTTTGAAGGGGGCGCAGCCCCCTTCAACCCCCGGAGGAACCTTCTTCGGCGCGAGCGCTAGCGATGCGCCGTCTTGCTCAGGCGAACCGGGCGCCAGCCGCATGGGCCGCGACGGACTCCCCCACGAACGCCAGCAGCTGATCGCGGAACACCTGCCGATCGAACCTGCGCGCGTGATGGCGCAGCTCTACCGAGTCCCAGCTGGTCGCCTCGGCGCGCTTCACCGCGCCGATCAGGCACTCAACCTCCTGGCGTTCGAACAGCACCCCGGTGTGGCCATCGACGACGGTGTCCAGCGCGCCGCCGGCCGCGTAGGCGATCACCGGCCGACCGCTGGCGTTGGCCTCGAGCGGCGCGATGCCGAAGTCCTCTTCACCCGGGAACAGCAGCCCGCGACAGCCCGCGTACAGCTCTTTCAGCTCGGCGTCCGAAACGCGGCCCACGAAATCGATGTTCCGGCCGGCTCGCGACTTCAGCTCGGCCAGCGCGCGGCCGCCGCTGCCGACGATCTTCAGCGGAATCCCGAGTCGGGTGAAGGCATCCACGGCCAGGTCGATCCGCTTGTACGGGATCAGCCGCGAGACGATCAGGTAATAGTTGTCGACGCGCACCGGCGGCAGCTGGAACGCGTCACAGTTGACTGGCGGATAAATCACCTGCGCATCGCGCCGGTAGTACTTGCGAATGCGCGAGCTCACCGTGCGCGAGATCGACAGGAAGCGATCGACGTTCTGCGCGGTCGCGACGTCCCACGCCCGCAGTTGACTGATCGCCGCCGGCAGCACCATGCGCGCCATGAAGCCCAGCCGCTCTCGATCGACGTAAGCGTGATAGTTCCAGACCCAGCGCATCGGCGTCAGGCAGTAGCAAATGTGCAGCGTGCCAGGCGGCGTGACCACACCCTTGCTGAACGCCGAGCTGTTGGAGATGACCACGTCAAACCCGGACAGGTCGAAGCCCTCGAAGGCCAGGGGATACAGCAGCAGGAACGGCTGATGGTTGCGGGTGACCAGCGGCAGGTGCTGCATGAACGACGTGCGCACGTCCAGGGCACGGATCGTCGGCGACATCTTCTCGGGCCAGTACATCGAGGTGTAGACCGGCGCGCTCGGGAACAGCGAGTGCAGCTCTTCGAGCACGCGCTCGGCGCCGCCGTACTGGTTCAGGTAGTCATGCACGAGCGCGACCTTGAGCGAGCGGTCCCGAGGCGGCGCGTAGGTGCCGTTGCCCGAGATCGCGAGCTCGACGGTAGCCAATCTAGAAGGCCCCCTTGCCCGTCAGGACCGCGGGCACCGTCCGCAGCAGGATGCGCAGGTCCAGGCCCAGCGACCAGTTCTCGATGTACGTGATGTCCATGAGCACCTGCTCGGAAAAGCCGAGCTCGCTGCGACCGCTCACCTGCCACAGTCCCGTGATGCCGGGCAGCGCGTCCAGGCGGTGGAGTTGCCATTCTTCATACAGCGCCACCTCGCGGGCGGTGGCCGGCCGCGGCCCCACGAGGCTCATGTCGCCTTTGAGGACGTTCCAAAGCTGCGGCAGCTCGTCGAGGCTCCAGCGGCGAATGAACGCGCCAATGCGCGTCCGACGCGGGTCGTCGCGCATCTTGAAGATGGGTCCCTCCGCCTCGTTGTACGCCAGCAGATCGGCCAGCTGTTTATCGGCGTCCGGACGCATCGAGCGAAACTTCTGCATGGTGAACTGGCGTCCGCCGCGACCGACGCGCTCCTGACCGAACAAGGGCGAGCAGCGTCGATCCCCGAGCCAGATCAGCAAGCCGAGCGGCACCAGGAACCACGCAAAGAGCAGCAGCAGCGCCAGCGAGATGACGACGTCGATGACTCGCTTGGCAAAGAAGTTCACGCCCTGAATGGCGGGGTTCTTGATGCCCATCAGCGGAATCCCGCTGACGGTGTCCATGTCCAGGCGGCCCAGGCTGACCTCGTACAGGTCGGGCACGAGACGGAATTGCACGCCGTCGCGCCGGCAGTGATTGACGATACGCATGATGGCTTCGTGCGAGGCGCTGGGCAGGGCGATGACCACCTGGGCGATGCGCTCCTGGTGGATCACGCGGTCGAGCTCGTCTGGAGTGCCGAGGCGCCGAAAGCGACCGAAGTCGGAGTTGCCATCGGTGGACAAAAACCCGGCTACGGCGTAGCCCAGATGCGGACGTCCGGCGAGCGCTTGCATGATCATGCGTCCGACGGTGTTGTCGCCGACGACCAGCGTGCGCTCGACGGCCACGCCGCGCCCGTGCAGCACGCCCAGGACCCACAGCCAGTTGGCGCGGCCAAGGAAGGTCAGCAACGTGATAAGCGCCCAGGCGAAGATCAGCGTCAGGCGCGACTCGGCCGGATAGCGGACGAAGGTCGACCCGGCGAACAGCAGCATCACGGAGATGCCGGCCACCGTGAACAACGTGGACAGGTCGTCGACGGCGCTGGCCGCGCGCGGCAAGCGGTACAGACCGCGCAAGGCGATGAGGAACGCGAAGGCCAGCGACAACGCGATCTGCAGCGGCAGGTACACGTCGTGCTCGACGTAGTTGCCCGGGTCCAGCGCAACGAACAGGCCCAGGCGGTAGCGCGCGTACCAGGCCAGGTAGAACGCCAGGTTGACCATGAGCAGGTCCAGGCCGACCAGCACCACGCGCTCGAACACGCGCGCCGGCGTGAGTGAGCGGGTCTGCGCGGACTGCGCTTCGGCCCGCTCGATCATCCGCGTGGCGATCGCGATCGATTCGAGCGAGGCGGAGCGTGTCGTTGTCTGCGACGACGTGGTCACGATGTCAATTGCGTCCGACCGCGTGGCTGTAGCTGGCCACGGTTTGATCCGTCATGGCACGCCAACTGAAGCGGCTCGCCTGAATGCGGCCGGCCGCGCGCAGCTCCATGCATAGCTGTGGGTCGTCGAGCACACGTGCCATCTCTTGTGCGATGCGGTCGGTGTCCTGGGGAGGGACCAGCACGGCGGCCTTGCCACTCACCTCGGGCAGCGACGCCGCAGTGGACGTTACCACCGGCGCGCCACACGCCATTGCTTCCAGAACGGGCAGGCCGAAGCCTTCGTACAGACTCGGAAAAGCGAAGAGCCGCGCGGCGTTGTACCAGAGCGGTAGTTCATCTTCCGGGACGAAGCCCAGGAAGTGCACGTCGTCCTCGAGGCGCAGCTGGCGAACTGTGTCGAAGATGGGACTGACCCGCCAGCCCGTGCCGCCAGCGACGTACACGGGTGGCCTGGGTTTGCGCAGTCGGGCGTAGGCCTGCAGCAAGCCGACCAGGTTCTTGCGCGGTTCGAGGGTGCCCAAAGTAAAGACGAATGCCTCTGGCAATCCGCGGACCGTTCGGAACGCCTCGACTTCGTCCTCGGGGAGACGGCGGTATCGATCCTCCACGGCCGGATACGTGACGTCCACGCACTCCTCGGGCACGCTCAAGAGCCGCACGATATCACGCCGCGCATGCTCCGAAATCGTCAGAACTCGCCGCGAACGTTTGGCCGCGGCGCGTGTCGTGGCCGCCAGATAAATACGATTCGCGGGCCTGAACGCCCTGGGGAAGAGCAGAAAACTCAGGTCGTACACCGTGACGACACTGGGACCCGACCAACCGACGGGCACGGCGTAGGCCATGCCGTGCACGAGGTCGGGTTTGAGCTGGCGCAGCTGTCTGGCAAAGGAGGTTTGCTCCCACAGGATGCGTCGGGTGGGACTTTGCGTGTGTTTGCCGCTCACGCGAAAGTTGAGCGAACCCCAGCCGTTGGTCTGCGGCGCCTCAGGCACGAACACCTCGTACGCGTGTCCGCGCGGATCACGCCCAAGCTCGGCGAGCGTGTGATAAATGACGCGGCTGATGCCACCGTTGCGGTAGCTACCCGCGAACGACAGCAGTTGAGCGTTCAGCGCGATCCTCAAAAGAGTGATTTCGAGTCTATCCGGGCTCGAAACATGTCAAGACGCGGTTCGAATTCTCCGATCTCCTCTTGGGATACTCTCCTCAGGTGGCGGACCGGTTCCCAGCCCGGCGGTCGCGTGGTGGCGACCTGGCTTTGCCGGCCGCCGGGCTTTTGCTGCTGCTGGGCGTGGTGGCCCTGGTTGTGGGCGCGACGCTTGACGCCGGCGTCGGCATGCTGGTCCTGTGCGTGGTGGCCGCGCTGCTGGGGGCAGCGGGCACGGTGGTGCTGGTGTGGGGCTTCGGCTACCGCCGCCTCGCGTACGCGATGACCGAGAACGCGGTGCGAATCGATTGGCTCGGCAGCACCCTGATCCTGCCCTATCCGGCCGTTCAGGGCATCTACACCGGCCAGCGCCTCGCCGGTCATTCGATGGCGGGCATCCTCCGCTGGCCTGGCATCAACGTCGGCGCCGTGCGGGTGCGCGGGCTCGGGCCGCTGCGCTTCTTCGCCACCTCAACCGACCAGTCGCAGCTGACGTTCGTGACCGTCGAGCACGGTGGGGTCGTGGTCTCCGCCCAGGACCCCACCGAGTTTCAGACGGCGCTCATCGACCACGTCGAACGCTATGAAGAGGTGGCCACCGGCGAGGAGCAGGCAGCCACGTGGTTCGAGCGCGCTCCGGCCCGGGCGCCCTGGACGGCCGTGGCCGATCGCTGGCTGGCGGCATGTGTCGGCCTGGGCGCCCTGGTGCTGCTGGCCGTCCTGGCGCTCATCTGCCTGCGCTACGACGCGCTGCCAGATCAGCTCCCGCTGCACTTCGACGCCAGCGGACTCACCAGTCAGATCGCTCCGAAGTCGGACTTGCTGCGGCTGCCGCTGCTGGGTCTGATCTGTCTGGCCGTGAACTGGAGTCTGGGCATCGCGGTGCACGCGCGCGAGCAGGTGCTGGGTCGCCTCTTGTGGTTGGGCGCCATCATCGTGCAGGTGGTGCTGCTGATTGCCGTGCTGCGGCTGGTGACGTGAGCTCGTTCGAGAGCCTGATCCGCGTGGTGGACACACTCGAGGAAGGCGCCGCCAGCTACGTGACGCTCGACGAGGTCCGCGCCGCCGCGGGCGACGACGTGTCAGCCGCGCTCGACGCCCAGGTATTGCTGGTCGACTACCGCACCCGCGTCGACGGCAGCGAGATGACGCTCTGCCGCCTCAATCGCCGCCATCCGGAGGTCGTGCGCCTGACGGCGTGGTAGTCGTCAGCGGGTCGTCGGCAGCCGGAAGTCCTGGCCGACGACGATGCGAATGTCCGCTGACGCGTCCGCGGGCGGGTCGCCGCTCACGATCGCCGTAGCGGGCATTTTCAGCACGTTGGCCACGGCCTGCGCCGCGCCGTCGTTGTTTTCGCCAAGCACCTGCACCAGCGACGAGCTGTAGTCGCTCCGCTCGGCCGGAGCGATCCTCACCACGTTGAAGCCTTGCGCGGTGAGCAGGTCGGCGGCCTTCTGCCCCAGGCCCGGCGTCGGGCTGCCGTTCAGCACTTCGACCTTGGCGCGCAGCTCCGGGTGCGCGGCCGTCTTCTGCGCGCTCGCAATCGCGCGTTTGATCGCCGGGATGTTCGGGTCCAGGAGATCCTCTCCGTCCGGGCCGACGAACGGCCGCACGTAGTTCGTGTCGATGACCACGTTGGTGATCCGGTCACGCTCGATCTGCGAGACAAGCTTGGCGAGCGCGAGCATCTGCCCGGGCTGCAGGTTCGTCGCGAGCGATTGCTGGGCGATGCCGAGCAGCTCGGGTGCACGCGTCAGCATGTCCAGCTGCAACACCCGATTGCGCACGGCCACGATGACCTGCTGCTGGCGACCCGCACGCGCGAAGTCGCTGGTGCCGTGTCGCGACCGGGCGTACTCGAGCGCCTGCTCGCCGCCCATGAGCTGCGGACCCGGCCCGAAGTAGATGCGCTGGTAGCCGTAATCAGGCGTCGGGTACTCGTCGTCCTTGACGGGTTGGTCCACGTCGATGACCACGCCGCCGACGGCATCCACCAGCTGCTGAAAGCCGCGGAAGTCGACGCGCGCGTAATACTGGATCGGGACGCCGAAGTCGGCGGTCACGGTTTGCACCGCGAGCTCCGGACCGCCCGCCGCGTGGGCGACGTTGATGCGTTGCATGCCGCCGATGCAGCCAGCCCGCGGGCCGCAGCCCGGGATGGACACCCACATGTCCCGCGGCAGCGACACCAGCGCCGCGGACTTCGCCACCGGATCGATGCTGGCCAGGATCATGGTGTCCGAGCGGGTGCCCTCGGCCGGCTCGTCGTCGCGCTTGTCGATGCCCAGCAGCAGGATGTTGACCGGGTCGGTGCCCTGCCAATCCGGCAGGACGTTCTTGACCACCGATACCAGGCTGCTCGCGATCTGCTGTTGCGGCGGCTTGTCGGCCGCGGCGCCGGTGGCCTGCGGCTGAGGAACGGGCCCACTGACGGTCACGGGCACGCTCACGCTGACAGGTCCAGCCCCGAGCGTCACCAGCGGCGGCGGCGGCGCGCCCGTCTGGCGAGCGGCCGTGGTCCGCGCGTTCAGGACGCGCCAGTTGCCGACGAAAATCCCGCCGAAGACCAGGCCACCCAGGACGAATGCCCAGAAGGCAACGACCGTGAACAGCGGCGGTCCGGAACGGCCATTGCTCATCGCAGCGTGATGGAGCTTACTGCCTCACGCACGACATCGGCCGGCACATCGTCGCGGATGCGGCCGGCGCCAATCCGTTCTGCAAGTACCCAGCGCTGACGACTTCCCGCCCGCTTTTTGTCGAGACTGAGACGCGCAAGGATCTCATCAGGGTTGGCCCGCCAGCCGAGCGGCAGGTGCAGCGCCGCGAGCAACGCGGCCTGGCGCTCGACAGCCTCCCACCCGAGCATGTCCATGCGCTGGGAGATCTTTGCCGCGGCTTGCATGCCGACCGAGACGGCTTCACCGTGCAGCAACGTGCCATAGCCGGCGCCAGCCTCGAGCGCGTGCCCGACGGTGTGTCCATAGTTGAGCAGCATGCGATCGCCAGACTCGCGCTCGTCGCGTTCCACGACGTCGGCCTTGAGCTCGATGGAGCGCGCGACCAGCGGCGCCAGCGCATCGGCGTCCGCCGGTCCGAGCCGGTCGGCAACCTGCTCGAGATGCTCGAACAGGCGCGCGTCCAGGATCATGCCGATCTTGGCCACTTCGGCCATTCCGGCGGCGAATGCGCGCGGCGACAGCGTCGCGAGCAGGCTGGTGTCCGCGACGACGCACAGCGGTTGGTAGAAGGCGCCGATCAGGTTCTTGCCGCGCGCGTGATTGACGCCGGTCTTGCCACCGACCGACGCGTCAACCTGGGCCAGCAAGGTCGTCGGCACGTTGACGAGTCCGACACCCCGCAGATAGCTCGCCGCCGCAAAGCCGACCAGGTCGCAGACCACGCCGCCACCGAACGCCAGCAGGCCGTCGCGTCGCTGGGCGCCACCTTCGACGAGCCAGTCCCAGACGCGCGCGACGCTTTCCAGGGTCTTGTCTTCTTCACGACCGCTGATGGATAGCACGGGAGCGGCGCCCAGCACCGATTGCAGCGCCGAACGATGGAGGTCGAGCGCGTATTGGTCGCCGACGACGAACAGTCGGCCCTCGAAGCCGGACGCGGACAGGGCGCGGGGCAGGTCGGTAAGCGCGCCCGGACCGGCGAGCAGCGGGACCTCCCGCCCGCCGGCCCGCAGCGAGCGGGTGGCGAGCGTCATCGTCGCAGCGGGGCGGCCTGCGCTGGTCGACCGCGGTGGGCGCGCTGCCACGACAGCCAGCGCCGGCGTAGCTCGCCGACGAGCTCGTAACGGGTGCGGTCGTCGACGCCAATCGTCACGTGCGCCGCGGAATATGCCTCTCGACGGTCGGCCATCAACTGGACCACGCGGTTGAGCGGATCCGGGCTGTCCAGCAGCGGCCTGGGCCGGCCCGAGCGGCTGTTCCTGAGTCGGTCGACCACCGTTTCGGGACGAACCTGCAAGTGGATGACCAGGTTCCCGTCGCGCAGCCGCTGGCGATTGTCGGGGTCGACGAACGCGCCGCCGCCGGTGCTCACGACCTGGTGGCGCTGCTGCAGGATGCGATCGAGGGCCTCACGTTCGGCGGCGCGAAACGCGGCCTCGCCGTCTTCCCGGAAGATGTCGGGGATGGTGCGGCCGGTCATCTCCTCGATGAAGTGGTCCGTGTCGACGAAGCTCAGCCGCAGCCGCCGCGCGACGTTGCGGCCAAGAGTCGTCTTGCCGCTGCAGCTGAAGCCGACGAGGATCAAGTTATCCATGGCGCGCCGCGGAGTCCATCATGCACTCCGTTCCAGGAAAGACCGGAAGTTTCTCAGCGCCTCGTCGAGACTGTCGCCACCAAATTTCAGACGCATCGCGTCGGCCACCACGATCGCCACCATTGCCTCGCCGACCACACCCGCCGCCGGCAGCACGCAGACGTCGCTGCGCTCCACGTGACCGACGTCGCGCTCACGCGTCGCGTAATTGATCGACGGCAGCGGATTGATCAGCGTGGAAATCGGCTTCGCGGCCCCGCGCACGATCAGCGGCATGCCGTTGCTCACACCGCCCTCCAGGCCGCCGGCGTGATTCGTGGGTCGCGTCCAGCCGCCCGCCGCGGGCTCGTAATCGATCACGTCGTGGGCCTGAGACCCGAACCGACCGGCGTTGGCGAACGCGTCGCCAATCTCGACGCCCTTCAGCGACTGGATGCTCATGATCGCCGCCGCCAGCCGACCATCGAGGCGTTCGTCCCACTGGCCATAGGTGCCCAGGCCAATCGGCACGCCGTAAGCGATCACCTCGAAGATGCCGCCCAGCGTGTCGCCGGCGGTGCGGGCTGATTTGATCATCTCGATTGCCGTGTCTTCGAACGCCTTGTCGCCGGTGCGAATCGGCGACTCCTCGACCGCCGCCCACCACGCGTGCGACGCGCCGTCACGCGCCAGACTCAGCTCCTCGGGCGCCGGCGCGCGTGCGGCTCCGATCGAGCGTACGTGGCTGCGCACCTCGATGCCGAACTGCCGCAGGAACGCCTTGGCCAGCCCACCGGCGGCCACGCGCGAGGCCGTTTCGCGAGCGCTGGCGCGCTCGAGCACGTTGCGCACGTCGTCGAGCCCGTACTTGACCACGCCCGCCAGGTCGGCGTGACCCGGCCGCAGGCGAGTCACCGGTGGCGGCGGTTCGGGCACTGGTGCGATGTCCATCTTGCCCTGCCAGTTGGCCCAATCCCGGTTCTTGACCACCATCGCGATGGGTCCGCCCATCGTCCGACCGTGACGCACGCCGGCTACGAATTCGACGCAGTCGTGCTCGATCTGCTGCCGCCCGCCACGGCCATAACCCCGCTGTCGACGGGCGAGGTCGACGTCGACGTCCTCGGCGAGCAGCGGCATGCCGGCGGGCAGGTTCTCGACGACGATCGTCAGCTGCGGGCCGTGCGACTCGCCGGCCGTGACCACGCGCAGGCGGCCGAGGCTCACGTGCCGATCCGTTGGCGGACGACCGCCTCGTAGACGTCCATAGGCGGAGCCTGGCCCGTCCAGTGCTCAAACGCGAGTGCAGCCTGGTGCAAAAGCATGCCGAGTCCATTTTCAGCCCGAGCGCCCGCCTCCCGCGCCGCGACCATGAACCCGGTCACGGGCGGGTTATAGGCCAGCTCGATGGCCACGCTGTCACGACTGTACCAGCTAGGGTGGACCGCTGGCGCCGCGCCGTGGTGGCCCATGGACGTGGCGTTGACGACGACGCGCCACGGCCGCGCCGCGGGTTCGGCGGCTTCGGCGAGACCGCCCCACATCAGGTCAACAGACGTGAGGTGGGGCCGCAAGCTGGTGATCAACGCCTGAGCGCGCTCGACGGTGCGGTTGAGGACGACCACCGCCGTCGCGCCGAGGTCGGCGAGGGCCCAGACGGTCGAGCGCGCCGCGCCGCCGGCGCCGATGACCACGGCCGGGTGGCCGGCCGGGTCGATCTGAGACAGTCGCATCCAGCGCGCCAGACCCTCCGCGTCCGTGTTGCCGGCGAGCAGTCGGCCGTCGACGTTGACGATGGTGTTGAGCACGCCGAGGGCGCGCACCTCGTCGCCGACCTGGTCGACCAGCGCGACGACTGCCTGCTTGTGGGGTGCGGTGACATTGGCGCCCAGGCAGTCCCCGGCCCTGAGCTGTTGAACGACGTCGGGCAGCTCGTCATACGCGACCAGCCGCGCCTCGTAGTGGGCGTCGATGTCGAGCGCGGCGAAGGCGGCATTGTGCAGCGCCGGCGAGAGCGAGTGTGCCACCGGCTCGCCGAGCAGGCAGGCCCAGCGGTGGGTCATAGACCGGGTGGGCTGAGGCGCGCGAGGTCCGCCCAGAAGCTGGGGTACGAGATCGCGACGCTGTCCGCGCCGACAATTTCGGCGCCCTCGCCAACCGCCCCCGCCAGAGCGAACAGCATGGCCATGCGATGGTCGCCGTGGCTGTCGGCGCGCCCGCGCCGCAATTCCGATCGCCGAATCCGCCAGCCGTCGTCGGTCGCGGTGATGTCGCCGCCCAACGCCGCGAGTCCGTCGGCGACCACGGCCAGCCGGTCCGACTCCTTGGCGCGCAGCTCGGACGCGTCGGCGACCACCGTCTCGCCCTCGGCGAACAGACCGAGCAGCGCGACCAGTGAGATTTCGTCGATGGCCAGCGGCACGAGGTCGCCGCTCACTCGCGTGGCGTGCAGTTGGCTGGACCGCGCGACCAGGTCTGCCACCGGCTCGCCCGCGACATCACGCCGGTTTTGCAGCTCGACGTCGGCGCCCATGTTCTGGAGGATGGTCAGCAGACCCGTCCGCGTCGGGTTCAGCCCTACATTCTCTATAGAGACCTCCGCGGACGGGTGCACCACGCCGAGCACGAGCCAGAAGGCGGCGGACGAGAAGTCACCCGGCACCTCCACATCCACACACTTCAGCTGTTGAGGCGGCTCTAT
>JAFAOS010000248.1 GCA_019247515.1 Chloroflexota bacterium
CCTCCAGGTGCACGATCCGCGTCTTGGCCTCCTTCAGTTCTAACTCGAGCTCGGCCAGGATCTGCCGGAGTGACACGACTGCCGCTTCGGCTTCTGCGCGTGTTCGGCACATCGCCAGCAGATCGTCCGCGTAGCGCACCAGCACCCCGTGCCCGCGCTCGGCCCACTGCCGGTCAATCCGGTGCAGGTAGACGTTGCACAGGCACGGTGAGATCACCCCGCCCTGCGGGGCTCCGGCCACGCTGCGGCTGACCGCCCCGTCCTCCATCACCCCAGCGCGCAGCATCGCGCGCAAGAGCTTGAGCACGTGACGATCGACGATCCGCTCCTCAACCGCCGCCCTCAACCTCGAGTGCGGAATCTCGCCAAAACAGTTTGAGATGTCCGACTCTGCGACCCACCGCCTGCCGTCCCAGGCCTCATCAATGAGGACCTGGAGCGCGTCGTGCGCCGAGCGCCGCGGACGAAAGCCAAACGAGCACCCGAGCATGTCCGCCTCAAAGATCGGCTCAATCACCGTCTTCAAGGCGGCCTGCGCAACGCGGTCGCGGACCGTCGGGACAACGCTACGGACCGCCGAGTTGCTCCCCCCAAAAGGGCTTTCGACGCTGGGCTTCGACCCGGCCCGTTTCCAGACCGAGCCGCCAGCCTGCTACCGAGCCTCCTGCAGCTACCCGGACGGGACTCACACCCGCTGGCGACGACGAGCTTATGCTGGATCAGGTCATCTCAATCAACCACCTCCGACTCTGGGCACACGCACGATCCTGGCTAACCCCGACCGTCCGATCGGATGGAACGTGAGCGCTCGCAGGGTGACCGCTGTCTTCTGCAACGGCCCGAGGTTGCGGAAGCGACTCTGTCGGAGACCTCCTTTGCCTCCCGCTCGATACCTCGTGCGCATCAAGCCCGCACCCCTCAGCGCGCGGAACCGCGCATCCCGCCGACGAGTGCTCATCGGTCATCCTGTTGTTGCCTCGACCACTGCCGGGAGAGGGCCTGCGTGTTGCTTGCCCTTGTTCGAGGACCCGTGAAAGACCAACCCCTTCCCGACGGTGGTGAGGTGCCGCCGAGCGGCGACAGGACGTAGCCCCGGTTGAGGGCCTTGTCTATGAGCATCCGCAACGGTACCTCTCGGTCGGGGCGCGTCGAGTTGTCCCAAACAAGAGGTGCAGGTACAGATGGCGAGTTACGCCGGCGTTGACTGGGCGTCGGACAAGCAGGACGTGCTCGTCGCCGACGCGGCGGGCGAGAAGCTCCTGTCGGCGACGTTCGCGCATGACGAGAAGGGGCTGCGCGCTGTGCCGTCAGCTGGTGCGTCTGAAGGTGCGTCTGGCCGGCGTCGAGCGGCCGGATGGGCTGTTGGTCGAGCGGCTGCTGGACGGGGGGTTGGGGGTGCTGGCCTTGCATCCCGACCAGGTCGGGGCCGCCCGCGATCGGTTCCGGGTGTCGGGCGGCAAGTCCGATGGGTTTGACGCCTTCGTGCTGTGCGAGCTGGCGCGCACCGATCATCATCGCTTCCGGGTGCTCGAGCCCGACTGCGATGCCACGAAGGCGCGGCGGGCCCTGACCCGTGGGCGCGAAGATTGGGTCGGCGCGAGGACGGCGTTGGTGAATCAGCGGCGGGCCGAGCTCCAGCGCTTCTGGCCCGGGCCGCTTCACCTGTTCAGCGATCTGCACAGCCGCATCTCGCTCGCGTTTCTCGAGCGCTATCCCAGCCCGATCGACGCGCGCGGGCTGGGTCAGACGCGCCTTCAGGCGTTCCTGTCTCGTGAGCGCTATTCGGGCCGGCCGAAGCCAGCACAGCTGCTGGCCAAGCTCAGGGCAGCCCCGGCCGGTCGCACCGGTGAGCTGGAGCTGGCTACCCGCCGGCAGCTCGGGCGCAGCCTGATCGCGATGATCAAGATGCTCCACGAGCAGCTCACCTACAAAGAGCGCGACCAGCGCACCAAGCGCCGCCTGGGCCGCCAGCGCGGCGCGAAGGTCGCCCCAGATCGAGCTCGCTCGCAAGCTCAGTGAGGCGATCTGGTACATGCTGACCCGCACCAACCGTTCAAGCCGTTCGCTCCGGAAGGCGCCATTTCTCGCCTGACTGCCTGACAGTCCATTTTTGACATGCGCCACCGGAGCGAGGCCCGATAACACCAAGTCCTCGAAGATCGACGACGCTATAGAGACATGGGCATCGCTCCACACCATCACCGACCCGTACGCGCACCGCGACAACGTCCTGCCAGGTGCTGGCTGGGCTCGTCGATGAGATCCTCATGCACCTCGTGCCGAAGCTCATCGGGGACGGGGTCCGGCTGTTCGATCTCTCGACGCTCCGAGCCTCGCTCACCACACTCGACGTGTCGGCACCCAGTCAAGTCGTGAACCTGCGATTGCGGGTCGATAAAGCGGTCGCGTAGTCCCCCATGCCTGGGCACTCTTCAGGAATGTGGATGAGTTCGAAACAGGAGCACCACAGCCCTGCCTTCATGGCCGCACACGCGCATCTGGCCGACGCGTCTGCGAGACGGCCCGCGCGGCATGCGGAACCCTGCTTCGATCATCGACCGAACACGCGCGAACGAGGAGGTGGCATGCAAATCGAGTTTCTCTCAACCGTGGCGTTGATCGCGCCCGATCCGCCCGCCAGTCGCAAGCTGTACGTCGACGCCCTTGGGCTGCCCCTGGAAAGCCAGGGCGGCGACTATCACCACAGCGAGCAGATCGCCGGTTGCAAGTCCTTCGGTATCTGGCCGCTGGACCAAGCCGCCGAGGCGTGCTTCGGGGCGCCGCAGTGGCCGGCGGAGCGGCCGGTGCCGCAGGTCAGCATCGAGTTCGACGTCGCGGATGCCGCGGCGGTGGGTCCGGCGGCACGGGAGCTCGAGCAAGCTGGCTACGAAATGCTGCATCCACCGCGTGACGAGCCGTGGGGTCAGACGGTGGCCAGGCTCCAATCGCCGGAGGGTGCGGTCATCGGCATCTCGTACGCCCCTGTCCTGCACGAGCAAGACTGACTGGAGGAAGCGGCAACTCGGTCTCACGCCGCTGCAGGTACGGGATGCGGTCTCGCGTTGCTGGCGCCGCCGTAGTCCCCAGCAGTCCGTCCAGATGCCTCCCTTGCGCGGAAAGGGAGCCTCAGTCGTCGCCTCCCGTCGCGTTGGCGCCATCGGAGCACGCCGATGCGCGGTTTCCGCGCATCGCAGGGATCTAGGGACGACGGGCGGCCGATTTCGCCGCAGAGCGAAAGCATGCCTCGCATGACTGGGCTGCGCAGACCGGGCGGAGTGGGGCCCGCAGCCGGCACCGGTCTTTCAACTCGTCAGCGCTCGCCCAGGTTTCGTCCGTGGAGGTATCCCGCGAGCAGGATTAGCGGGACGTGGATCGCGGGTAGGTTGTGGGGGGAACCAGTGCGGCAGGTAGGTGTGGGTGAGCGAGCCGCGCTCGGCGCCGACACGCTCCGCGACCGGTGTCAGCAGGCATCGGAACCCAATCGCGGCGAAGATCAGACATTCGGTAGCGACCACTCCGGCGGCGATCGCTGCACGGTGATCGGCTTGCCCTCTGAAGCCTGCCGAGAGCACGTACACCATGCAGGATTCGATCGAGAACCACGCAAGCGTGTGCACGAGCTTCACTGCTGCAAGCGTTGCCCGCCGCAGTGCATCGGGCGCAGGCCCCCTCCTCCCTCAAGCCGGACGTGGATGTTGCCGAGCTCCCGCTGGAACATCGACTTCATCCACGGCGCAAGAGCGGCGTGGCCAGCTTGAGCAGGCCGTGCGGCTCGAGCTCCATGCCGCATCACCGGGTGGGCGCCCTCCGAGGTGGACACGACACGGCCGCCGTCGGCGGCCTTCAAGGCACGTGAGTCCCTTCAGGGACCACGCGATGAGGCGCTCGTAGTGGACACACTCCATGACCATGGGCGGACCGTGGACAAACTCAGTCGTGTAACGAGCTCCGACCCCGACAGGCCCACCGGTGAGCTTCACTACGCGCTTCATCATGGAATTCCCACTCTGGCTCAAGGCTGGGGTCGCTGCAGAAGTCGAAGACATCCTCTCGCGGGCGCTTGCTGTCGACTTCGGCCTCCACGCCAGCGGGAGTCATCCCTGGCCACCTCCTGCCGGCACTGGGTTTGCCGTCCTGGCATTGCGACCGTTCTGCATAGATGCTCACCAATAATCAGCGTGACGCGACGCCGGTCACTGGTCGTCGGTGGTTCGGGCCAGACAGCAACGGATTTGTACTCTCTCGGCCACGCGTCCAAACGCGCTTGCGTTCCGCGCGAACCGGGAAAGGCGCCGGCTACGTGCGGACACGCCGTACGAACACAAGACGGGGGCACCTCGGGTAGGCGCCCGTGGGGCCGGGAGGGACTCGCCGCGTTTCGCATTCGAATACAGTCCTCGTGCAATGCGGGCTGTCGTGATCACTAAGCATGGGGGCCCCGAGGTTCTCCAGGTCCAGGAGCGGCCCGAGCCGCCGGTGGGATCCGGTGAGGTGCGCATCGCGGTCAAGGCGGCCGGGATCAGCTTTGCCGA
>JAFAOS010000289.1 GCA_019247515.1 Chloroflexota bacterium
GCGATTGGGCGGCGGCATCCACCTGGTTCGCGTACCTGGACCATCTAGCGGAGGACATCGATATTGGCTTCGAAGCGCAGATTCGGCCCAACAACGAGCAGACCGGCATCGTCCTGGCCATGAATATTCGGAGGCAATGCGTCCAGGATCTGATACAGCGGCACGATGCCCTCGCCAGGAGCGCAGAACGGCGCGCGATCGAAGTCTTTCGTATCGCTCAGCTGGGTGTAGGGGAAGAGCCCGGGGTCCAGCGCCTTGAGCATTGGCGCGAAGTGTCCTGCGCGCATGAACTGCATAGGGTCGATGCACGTGACCGCGTTCGGTCGACCGCACTCCTCGATGTTGGCGTACAGGAAGGCGCCCTGAGCCGTCGTCCGACCCCACTAGCCACCGGTTAGGCGCGCCAGCCGGACGCGCCGGTGGTGACCCCGGGTCCAACTGCTGCGACTCTCAGACGCGGATCTTGGTTGAAGCCGAATGGGGCCGCACCCCAGGCGTCGACCCCTTCCGTCTGGAGCACGACCGACCCACCGCTGCTCCTCGACGTGCAGCATCCTCTTGCCGAACGATCCAGGGACGCAGCCCGCCAAGTGTCGGACGCGAAATGAGCGTTCACATTCATTACAAGCGGGCATCCAATTTGGCCGAAGTGCACACGTGCTGGTCGGTGCACGGTTTGTAGACGGGTCGATCAGGTAGATCTTGCGGCGTTGACTGCATAGAACACGACTCGTGTGCGCGTTGAAACAGTACGGAGCGCTCGTCCGATGCCCGAACCACCGCTAAACTGAGTCGGCTGCGGTCATGGTCGCTCGGGTGTAACCTACGGTTCCTGCACGCACGTATCTCAGGGAGCCAGACATGCGACATTCCCAGCCTCTTGACCCGATGATCGTGAGCCCAGGGGTCAAGCGCAGGACCTTTCTGCGTCTGTGCGCGGCGGGCAGCGTCGGCCTGTCCGCTCTCCTCGAGGCCTGTGGCGCCAGCATTCCCATCGCTCCGGCCGCGCCGACTTCGACCTCTCGCGCCGGCGCGGCCACCGCGTCCGGTGCCGGCAGCCCGTCGCTCCCCACCTATGCTCCCATCCAGGGCCCCAAGCCGGACCTTGCCGGCAACGAGGACGGACTCCAGGACGGCTATTTCACTTATCCCAAGAATCCGTTCAAGTCGGTCACGCAGACACCCGGACTCGGCACTGACGTGACGGCGATGACCCGAGACGCTGGCGGCCCACCGCCGCCACTCGAACAGAACGCTGCCTGGCAAGCCGTTAACAAGCAGCTGAACGCGAACATGAAGCTGCAGATCATCTCGCCAGCCGACTACCAGGCGCGCGTTGCGACGGTTATGGCTGGAGGTGAGCCACCGGACCTGATGTACTTCATGACTGGTACCCAGGTGACGCCGGGCCTGCCAGAGTACCTGAAGGCGTCCTTCGCCGACCTAGCAGGCCGGTGAACTGGGGTGGATTTTGGTGATGAGGAGAGGCGAAGCGGGTGAAGAAGACGGCCGTGTGGCGATAAGCAGACGGGTGGGCGGCCAGCATACGGGTGGCCTGCGCGGTGATAACGCCTCATGCCAGTGTCGGCTGGCTCGTCAGACGCACCAGGCGCACGAGGTTGTACGCAGCGGCGACGAGATAACCGGCGAAATCGACCCGCGCGAGCCCGCGGTAACGCGTTTTGCGAAACCCACCTACCGTTTTCATCCAGCCAAAGATTTCTTCGATTCGCTTGCGCACTTTCTGACTGGCGTCATATCCAGCCGCACGGGTTGTGCGTCCATCCACGGCGCTGCGGCGGCCACTCGTGTTCTGGGCGACGTGTGGCGTGACGCCCTGGGCCCGCAAGCTGCGGACGCATTCGCGCGTGTCGTAGCTCTTGTCGGCACCGAGCGTCGTCGGGTGGAACCCGCGCACACGTGCATCGTCGATCAACTGCAGCAACACATCTCGCTCGGCCGTACCCGTTGCGGTGGTGACCTGAAAGTCCACCAAGAGTCCATGCCGATTTTCCATGAGCGCCTGACCCATGTAGCTGAGGCGAGCCTCCTTCGCAGGACCTTTGCGATACAGCCGCGCATCGGGATCGGTCGTACTGTGGTGCGTGGCGTTCGAACGCTTCTCATCGTGGAAGTCAACCCAACGATTGTTCGGGCTGCCACCGTCTGGCCGCTG
>JAFAOS010000494.1 GCA_019247515.1 Chloroflexota bacterium
TGCGAAGTTGATGCCCCCGTGTGCTCGATCACGACCAGTCGTGCCTTCTAGGCTAGTGGGTCACTTGTCACGAACATCGCCATTAACCAGAACCCGCCGCCCTCTCACGTATGGGCTCGGTGTACTGAGAACAGAGTGGAACTGAGAACAACGAGTAAAGGTGGGCCGTGCCGGCCCGCCCTCATCGTGTCCATCGGTTCATGTCTAGGCTCCTGCTGTGACCTCGTAGACGTCGCTGGCTCCAGTTGGACACCTATGGCCTGGAGCTGAGACACGACGTCGGACGTCTAGGCGCGACCAGTTGGCAGAGCTCAGTCGAGACGCCTGTCAGGCCGGAGTGTTTACGTCGATACGAACGCCTGCGCCGGATAAACCTCAGGCTGACTCTTGACGCCGAGATCCTGCAGGATCGGCACGAGCGTCTCGCCGAAACGCTGAAAGGCCTCCTCAGACTCCCACACATCAACCACTCGGAAGCTGTTCTTGCCTTGGCCAGCGGTATGAACCAAGAGTCCGGCGACTGGCCAGTCGCCCGGCTTTTCCATGCGGGTCTTGCCACCAGTTAGCTTGCTCACGGTCTGCTCGTAGACCTGCTGGGTTACGTCCGGCCCTTCAAAGACAATCACGATCGGCATTGCTCCCCTCCTTCACCTCGTGCGAGTTCCGCCCGGAGGGATGTTCACCGGGCAGGTGGCCCAAATGGCGGATCACCCGCATAAATGTAGCAGGCGCCCTGCGGGGCGTAGGCGAACTCCGTGCTGGGGCTGCCCGACTTCACTCGCGCCACATCGCCATGGCAACCCGCAACACAAGTGACCCACTAGCTATCTCCCGCCACGGCGGATGAGTCGTCCTCGGCCAACTCGCGGTAAATTTCGCCGAACAGGCTGGTGGTGGCCGTCCCGAGCCGGGTGGCTTCTTCGGTCATGTCCTCGGCGTCCAGGCGCTGCAGAATGCTGAGCAACTCGTCGCGCGTCCGCACCAGTTCGCCCAGGTCGCGCAGGCGTCGGCAGCACTCGAATAATCGGCGCGCCATGCGCTCGCGGTAGGCGTGATAGTTGTCCTCGTCGTACTCGGCCTCGGCTGGCCCCGGGTCGCGTAGCAGATCGCGGTACAGGTCCGCAGCCTCTTGTGGCCGGCCCGCGTCCAGCAGCAGATTCGCCAGGCGCTCAGTCGCAGCTCGTTCCTTTGCTCGGTAGACATCCTGGAGCGCCGGCACCCAGGGGTAGTCAGTTTCGCGGCCGGCCAGGAGCGGCCCGGTGTATAGAGCCCTGGCGCGGAGCAAGGCGTGCATCTCCTCGTCGGTAGCTTGGGTCGGGTGAGCCGCGCGCGCTCGCGTTGCAGTTTCGAGCGCTGCCAGGAACTGGTGCAGGTCGACCATGACCAGGTCTTGGTCGAGCATGAGCGTGCGCCGGCGTGCGCGCAGGACTTCCCGCGCCCGAGCCGGGCCGACGTGGAGCGACCACACAGTCTGCAGGTCGTGGACGTGGTTGTAAATGCGTCTGGCAACCTGGTCATCGCTGAGATCCAGTTCGGGCCAGAGCAGCCTTCCGACCAACGCGACGGTCGCGTCACCGGGCGGGTAACTGGCGGTCAGCTCGAATAATTGCCAGCCCAACGACGTTCCTTCGGCGATTGCCTCGCCACCAGCCAGGCGCGTCATGTGGCCACCCAGCACCTGAACCTCCAGGCGCGGTCCAACATCGCGCGGGCTCAGCGGCACGGCGCGGATAAGCGGCAATTGTCGGTCTTCTGTGTCTTCGGGTTGGGGTTCTGTAAGCACGGTCGCGGCAGGTTCTCCCATGTGGCCGGCCATGTTCCCCGCCGCGACATCCTGTGGACCGGACGCGGCGCATGGTGGTGGGCATGGCACGCTCTCAGTTGGCGTAGCTGCATCCGCTGAGGCCAGGCGCCGATGCATCTCAGCGATCAACGCGGTGGCATGCTCGGGCGGAATACGGAAGCCGCGGACGCGTGGCAGGATGCGCCCACTAACCAGGGGCCAGGCCTCGCCCACACCGTCCAGATCCTCGGCACGCGGCTCACCGAGAAGGACGACGCTGCTCTGCGCCTCTGGCACGCGCAGCACCAGGCGCGTTTCGAACAGGCCCACCGAGCGCTCCAGATCGGGGGTGTCCACCTGCGTGCAGCCGGCCAGCAGGCGCACGCCGACCGCTGGACCATGGTGTGCCACCACATCCAGGCTCGGCCCGAGCGGTGGCAGCTCCGTCCATTCGTCGACGACCAGCACCAGCTCAGGGCTGGGCAACAGGGACGTCTCCAGGCGTCGCAGGACCTCGCTCTGGAGTGCCTCGAACAGCGCTGTTACCGCTGACGCGTCCGCCGGGTCGATCCACGTGCCCACACCGTGCGGCAGATCCTGCAGCACGCCCGGCAGACGATCAGCGCGGCCGAGCACGGCAATCTGGCGCTCGGTGGGTGGCTGGCGGCGGGCCAACTCCAGGACCAGGGCGCTCAGGAGCTGGTGAACTCCAGTGCTGGCGGCTCCGGCGGTGAGCACATGCCCGGCCTGCGCCCAGTTGACGCAGAGCACACGCCGGTCTCCGGCCAGACCGAGGGGTATCAACTCGACAGCTGGGCGCTCGTCAGCGGGTGGCGTCAGCTGAGG
>JAFAOS010000495.1 GCA_019247515.1 Chloroflexota bacterium
TGAGGTCTATTGATGA
Organism: Chloroflexota bacterium; assembly: GCA_019247515.1. Lineage (GTDB taxonomy): Bacteria > Chloroflexota > UBA6077 > UBA6077 > CF-72 > CF-72. The sequence goes on from JAFAOS010000495.1 coordinate 17, forward strand.
CAGCCGAAGTCAGGGACAGCGCATGACATCCACGTTGAGCAGACCGCCGTCCGACGCTCCGCCGCCAGGCTCGACGCCGCTGGCCTGGCACACCATGGACATCCCGGACGCGCTGGCTGCCCAGAACGGTAACAGTGCCGGACTGAGCTCCGAGCAGGTCGCGGAGCGGACCCGCCGGTACGGTCCGAACGCGTTCGCCGCCGCGAAGCAGGAGTCGCGACTCCAGACGTTCGTGCGCCAGTACCAGGACCCGATGCAGATCGTGCTGCTGGTCGCGGGCATCATCACGATCGTCGCCCTCCAGCAGTGGGGCACGGGGATCGTTCTGCTGGGTCTGACGCTGTTCAACGCGATGATGAGCATGCGGCAGGAGGGCAAGGCCGAGGCCAGCGTCGCCGCGCTGCAGAAAATGCTCATCGTCAAGACCCGAGTGCGGCGCGGAGGGGAAGTCGTCCAGTTGCCGGCCGAAGAGCTCGTTCCGGGCGACATCGTGCTGGTCGAAGCTGGCGACCGGGTGCCCGCGGATGGTCGTCTGCTGCGGGCGGCCACGCTGGAAATCGACGAGTCGGCACTCACCGGCGAAAGCGTGCCGGTCCCCAAGCAGACCGAGGCTGTCGCGGGTGCGGAGACGCCATTGGGTGACCGCGTCGACATGGCCTACATGAATACGAACGTGACGCGCGGCACCGCCGAGATCCTGGTCACCGCCACCGGCATGTCGACGGAGGTCGGCCACATCTCGGGCATGCTGCAGGCCACCCAGCTCGAGAAGACGCCACTCACGAAGCAGCTCGATGCGCTGACAAGACAAATCATCATCATCGCCATGGTCGCCCTGGCGGTGTCGATCGGGATCGGCATCTCCCGCGGCGAGAATCGCGAGTTACTGTTTCTGACCGCGGTGGCATTTGCCATCTCCGCGATTCCGACCGGCTTGCCGGCAGTGGTGACGTACCTGCTGGCCACCGGCACGACCACGCTGGCAGTGGCGCATGCCATCGTCAAGCGGTTGCGCTCGGTGGAGACGCTCGGCGCGACCTCCGCGATCAACTCCGACAAGACCGGCACCCTGACCCTCAACCAGATGACGGCCGTCGAGATGGCGCTCGTCGGCCAGCGGCTGACGGTCTCGGGCGAAGGCTACTCCACCACCGGCCAGATCACGCGTGTGGGTGGGCTGGCGGAAGTGGACCTCGAACCGTACCTGATGCCGATGGCACTGGCGTCAGATGCGGTGGCGCGCGACGGTGGGCTGGTCGGCGATCCGACCGAAGGCGCGCTGGTGGTACTTGCGGCCAAGGGCGGCATCGACGCCGTCGAAACGCGCAGAGAATTCCCGCGCCTGGCGGAGGTGCCGTTCGACGCGGCCTACAAGCTCATGGCCACGTTCCACAACATGAACGACCATGGCCAGGATGTGGTCCGCTGTTTCGTGAAGGGCGCACCGGATCAACTTCTGGCGCGAGCCGCCAACGCGCTGACCGCCGAAGGGAAACTGGAACCGGTCGACGTCATTCGTGACCGGTACCAGGACTACAACACGTATCTCGGCGAAAAGGGCCTGCGGGTCATGGCCCTCGCCAGACGCGATTTTCCCACGGAGACCTTCGATCCGAGCGCACCTGACCTGCTGCCACTCGTCAACGATTTGACGCTGCTGGCGCTGGTTGGCATCGTCGATCCACCCCGGCCCGAAGCGAAGACAGCGATCGAACAGGCACATAACGCGGGCATCCAGGTCCGCATGATCACCGGTGATCACGCGGTAACCGCGGGAGCCATTGCCGGCCAGCTTGGCATCCGTGGCAGGGCAATCACCGGCGCCGAGTTCGCCGCGATGAGCGACGAAGAGGCCGGCACGCAAATCAACGACATCGGGGTCATCGCGCGTGTCACGCCCGAACACAAGGTCCGCCTGATCGACGTGCTCAAGCGCGCCGGACACGTCACGTCGATGACGGGCGACGGCGTCAACGACGCGCCGGCGCTCAAGAAAGCGGACATCGGCGTGGCGATGGGCATCACCGGCACGGACGTCTCGAAGGAAGCGGCGGTGATGATCCTCACCGACGACAACTTCGCCACCATCGTCCGCGCGGTGGAGCTCGGTCGAGCGCTGTACGACAGTCTCGTCAAGTACATCCGCTATCAAATGGCGCGCCTGTTCAGCTTCATCCTGCTGTTTCTCGGCGCGTCGCTGCTGTACATCGTCAATGGCATCCCGCTTCTGCCACTGCAGACCCTGTACATCAATTTCACGGTGGACCTGTTTCTGTCGATTGGCATTGGACTGGGAGCCGCCTCCCCCAACTTGATGCAACGGCCGCCGCGTGGCGCCAACGCCCGGATTCTCCCCACGCGCAGCTTGCTGGGCATGGCGTGGCTGGGCCTGGTCATCGCCGCCTGTTCCTTGGGTGTCATGGTGTGGGGACCCGGGGCATCGGATATGACCACGGCGCGCACGCTGGGTTTCGTGACCTTCTCCCTCGCGGGCATCTTCCTGGGCCTGGGCTGTAACGACACCCGGGAGTCGGTCTTCAGCGCGGAGACGTTCGACAACGGCAAGCTCATCCAGATGTGCCTGTTCGCGCTGGTCGCCACGCTGCTCGTCACCGAGCTGGGGCTGCTGCAGCGCATATTCGACACGGTCTCGATGAGCCCCAACCAGTGGGTGACGTGCCTGGTGGTGGCGTCGATCGTCCTGTGGGTGATGGAGGTGGAGAAGCTCATTCGGCGGCGCCGCGCACCGGAACAACTGGTCGTCGCAACGGAGCAGGCGAATGGTGCATGACGAAAAGCTGGTGCGAGCTCATTTGAGGCCATGCTTGCGCTAACTCTGCTGGGAGTGCCCGAGATCAGCCTCGACGGACGCATACTGACGTTCAAACGACTCGGGTCGATCACCCTGCTTGCGTACCTGGTGCTGTCGCGCCGCCTCCACGCCCGCGAAATGCTGGCGACCCTTCTCGCCGGCGACAGTCCGGACGACCAGGCTCGCAAGCTGCTCAGCAACCTGCTGGTCGATATTCGGCAGCAGGTCGGCGACTATCTGGTCGCCACCCGTCAATCGGTGAGCTTCAACCGCGCTCGGCCGTACACGCTGGATGTCACGGACTTCCAGGCGCGGGCGGCCAACTGTCGCGACGGCAGCCCGTTGGAGGATCTGGAGGCTGCGATCGAGCTCTATCGCGGCGAGTTCCTCGAGGGTCTGTCGCACTCCGTCGCGACGGATTTCGAGTCGTGGCAGTCAGCCCAGCGCGAAGAGCTTCGCGGCCTGTACATGCAGCTGCTGCGCGCGCACGTCGACGCAAGTCTGGATCAGGCCGCCTGGGATCGCGGCATCCAGTCAGCCAGACGCCTGCTCACTCAGGAGCCGTGGCAGGAGGAAAGCCACCGCCAGTTGATCGTGATGCTCGCGCGCTCCGGCCAGCGTCACGCCGCCATCGCCCAGTACCTGGCCTGCCGACGCACGTTGCGAGAGGAAATGGGCGTCGAACCTTCTCCAGAGACGGCTGCCCTGTTCCACCGGGTGCGCGGAGCAAGTATCGCGCCGACGCACAATCTACCGCATCCCGCGCTTCCGTTCGTCGGGCGCCGCAGGCAGGTCCGCCAGCTCAGCGCCTTGCTGACCGATCCTGATTGCCAACTGGTGACGCTCTCCGGACTTTCCGGCAGCGGGAAGACGTCTCTTGCGCTCCAGGTGGCGCGCGGTTTTGCCGCGCCTGACAGCCCGCCACCCGAGCAACCCTTTCCGGATGGAATTTTCCACGTCGACCTGGGCCAGGCCGCATCGTCCGACCCGAGCGCAAATCTGTCGCTCGCGGCGGCCACCAACGTGCTCGCGGCGGCGCTCGAGGCGACGCTGCTCGGCGCTTTGCCGGCCGACACCGGTGACACGTGGGCCCGCGTCACGGCCCATCTGTCAGATCGAGCCATGCTGCTCGTGCTCGACCATTTCGACCGGGTGCAGGCTGCCGCGTCGGTGCTGCCAACCTTGCTTGCGCGTGCGCCTCACCTGAAACTGCTGGTGACCTCCCACGTGCCGCTGCACCTGGTCGGCGAACGTGTGCTGCACCTCGACGGGCTGTGTCTGCCGGAAAGCGCGGAGGAGATCGAAACTGCCGACGCAAGCGCGCTCTTTCTTCAGGAAGCACGTCGCGTCGCACTGGATTTCGAGCTGAGCGATGCGGAACGGGCGCCACTGGTCCGACTGTGTCACCGGCTGGGCGGTTTTCCGCTCGCACTGGTGCTCGCCGCGCGCTGGACGCCGATGCTGTCGTGCTCGGCCATCCTGGGCGAGGTCCAATCCGGCATGGGGCTGGACGCGTTGACGACGACGGACGCCGACCTGCCGCAACGCCATCGCAGCCTCGGCTGCATGCTCGAGCGCGTTCTGGCCGACGTACAGGGCGAAAGCCGCGCCCTCAGGTGGGCGACCGCCGTAGCGAGCGGAACCACGCTGCAGAGCGTTCCGCGCGAATTTATTCCACAGCTCAAACGGCTGGCCGAACACGGCTTGCTGAGCGTGAACACGGCGCTCGGCACGTTCGAGCTGCACCCATTGTTACAGGCATACGCGGACCACGCCGATAGCACTCGTCCGGCGCCCGAGCTGGTCGCCTGAGCGCGATCAACGCGGACCGGTGCGCGGCTCGGGCAAGCGAGTGTATTTGTCTTCCCACTCGATTCCGGCTCGCACAAGCTGATCCCAGACGTCGCGTACCGAAGTGCTGAACAGCAAACTCACCGCTCCTTCGCACGCCAGTCGCGTGTTCCGGGCAGCCTGCAACCCTGAATCCGCAATGCTGAGTGACGCGGCGCCGCCGGCGAGCTCTAACTCTGTGATCGGTCCACTCTGTTCTGATTCATGCGCCTGGCTGGTCATCGGTATTCCTCTCTTGTCCGGGACATTTCACCCACATCGGGTGGGTGCGTGTCAATCGACGCTCATCACCTCATCGGGGTGATGTGAAGCGTCGCTGGACCGCCGTATAGTGCGGAGGTGGGTTGCATATTCCTGATCCTGATGCTGCTCTCGCCCCGTCTGGGCATCATCTTTTTATGGGCTTTCACTGACTACGTGTCGCGTTCCTTCAACACGTGGATCTGGCCGCTGCTCGGCCTGATCTTTCTGCCCTGGACCACCTTGATGTACCTGCTGGTCGCCGCGCCGGTGGGTGGCATCAGCTTCTGGGGATGGCTGTTTGTGGCGCTCGGCCTGATCTTGGACCTCAGCGGTCACATGAACTCGTACACCAGCCGCAGTCAGGCGCGGATGATGTATCAGAGGACCTGACGAGCTAACGGCAAAGTCCCCCAGCGTGCAGTATCTTGCATAGCATGGTTTCCCGGCTCGATTCGCGCACCATGCTGCAGGGAGGTGCGGCGTGCTGACGCAGCGTGAGAGCATCGCCGACATCCAGGCCGCGGCCGCCGCCGTCGATCGCACGTTGCTCATGATTCCTGGCCCGACCGCGATCACCGCCGAGGTGCTGGCGGCCGGCGCCCGGCCGGTCCTGTCGCATTCTGACCCGCGGATGCGCGGCTTCGTCGCCGAATCGCTGGCTCGCCTCCGCACCCTGTTCGACGCGCCCGCTTCGCAGCCGATCATCTGCGCCGGCTCGGGCACGCTGGCGCTGGAGATCGCCCTCGCCAACCTGGTCGAGCCAGGCGACCGCGTCCTCATCCTGGAGTCCGGCGTCTTCGGCGGACGATTCCGCACCATCGGCGAGCACAACGGCGCCGAGATCCGCGTCGAGAGCGCGCCCGTGGGTCAGGCCATCGACGTCGACCAGGTCAGGCGCGCCGTGGAGTCTTTCCGACCCAAGGTGGTCACCATTACCCACGTCGATACCTCCACTGGCGTGCGGCTCGACGTGGAGCCGCTGTGTCGGGTTGCCCGCGAGCGAGAGGCGCTGGTCGTGGTCGACGGCGTGTGCTCGATCGGCGGCGAGGAGTTCCATGGCGACGCCTGGGGCGTGGACGTGGGGCTGACCGCGTCTCAGAAGGCGATTGGCGCACCGCCAGGGCTAGCGATCGTGACCGTCGGGCAGCGGGCCCGCGCCGCGCGCGACAACCGGCGCACGCCGTACCCCGGCTACTTCACCGACTTCAAGAACTGGCTGCCGGTCATGGAGAGCTACGAGGGCGGCATGCCCGGCTACTTTGGTACGCCGGCCGTGACGTTGCTCGCCAACCTGCACACCGCCCTGGAGGAGCTGGCCGCCGAGCCCATGCCCCAGCGAGTGGCCAGGCACGCCTGGATCGCCGGCGCCTTCAAAGCTGGCATCGCCGCGCTGGGACTCGAAAACGTGGCCGCGCCCGAGGTCAACGCCAATACGCTGACCGTGGTGCGCAATCCGGACGGGGTCGGCGACGAGCTGGTGGACGCGGTGCGCGCCGAGGGCGTGACGATCGCGCGAGCCATCCATCCTGAGCTCCGCGGCCGCAGCTTCAGGGTGGGGCACATGGGCATCTGTGGGCCAGCGGAGGTGCTGACCACGCTGGGGGCCATCGAACGCGGGCTGTATCGGCTGGGCGAGCCAGTGGACTTCGGGGTGAGCCTGGCGGCGGCGCAGCAAGCGCTGTCCCGCCGCTAAGCGTGGCGGATGAGTTGGGTCGTGTCGATGGGTAGGGGAGGCCCCTACAACCCCCTGGAGGGTAGAGCGCCTCGACCCCGGGGGACCCCTACAACCCCCTCGAGATAAATCTCTTTGCACGCGGCGACAGCTGAGAGTGAGCGACTGACTGGCCGTCGGCTGAGCGGCTGAGCGCTTTCGCGTCGGTCGAGGACCCCTACGATCCAGGGGGTTGTAGGGGTTCTCCCCTACCCATCGACACGACCCACTCATTCCCCCACGCATAGCGCCCGGGGAGGCGACAGCGCTTGCTGGCCCGCCCGCCGGCTTCCGAGCAGAGGGCTCAGCGCCTGGCTGGCGTCGCGCTCGGCTGGGCGCGCGGCGTCGGCGTTGCGGGCGCTGGCGTCGCCGTGGGCGCCTGGGCGCGCGGCGTCGGCGTTGCGGGCGCGGGC
>JAFAOS010000496.1 GCA_019247515.1 Chloroflexota bacterium
AAGCCGAATCGCAGGCGCGCAAGATCCTGTCGGTCGCCATCCAGCGCTACTCGAGCGACACTGTCGGCGAGATCACCACGACCGTGGTGCCCATCCCGAACGAAGAAATGAAGGGCCGCATTATCGGTCGAGAAGGGCGCAACATCCGCGCGCTCGAAGCGGCGACGGGCGTCGATCTGATCATCGACGACACGCCGGACGCGGTCACGTTGTCGTGCTTCGACCCCGTGCGGCGCGAGATTGCGCGGCTGGCGCTGACCAAGCTGGTCCAGGACGGCCGCATTCACCCGGCGCGCATCGAAGAGATCGTGGCCAAGGCCAAGCAGGAGATCGAGCAGGAGATCAAGGAAGAGGGCGACGCGGCCGCGTACCAGGCAGGCGTGCCCGGGCTGCACGCGGAGATCATCAAGGTGGTGGGTCGGCTCAAGTTTCGGACCTCGTACGGACAGAACCAGCTCCAGCATGCGGTCGAGGCGTCGCACATCGCGGCGATGCTCGCCTCGGAGGTCGGCGCCGACGTCAACGTGGTCCGCCGCGCCGCGTTTCTACACGACATCGGCAAGGTGCTGACGCACGAGGTCGAGGGACCCCATCACATCATCGGCGCCGACTTCATCCGTCGCTTTGGCGAACCGAAGCTGGTCGTCCAGGCGGTGATGGGCCACCACGATCAGGACCCGGAGCATCAATCGATCGAAGACGTGCTGGTCCAGGCGGCCGACGCGGCTTCAGGCGCTCGACCCGGCGCACGGCGCGAGAGCGTGGAGAATTACGTGCGGCGGCTCGAAGCGCTGGAGGAGGTGGCCAACTCGTTCGACGGGGTCGAGAAGTCGTTCGCGATCCAGGCGGGTCGGGAGGTGCGCATCATCGTCAAGCCCGAACAGGTCGACGACCTGGCGGCGATGCGTCTGGCGCGCGACATCGTCAAGAAGATCGAAGAGACCCTGCAGTACCCCGGCCAGGTGAAGGTCACCGTGGTGCGCGAAACCCGCGCGGTCGACTACGCGCGTTGAGCCTCGATTTACATCTGCATAGCACGGTGTCGGACGGCAGGCTGCCGCCGTCCGAGCTGGTGCGCTTTGCGCACGCGCATGGCGTCACGACGATGGCGCTCTCCGACCACGACGCGACCGACGGCGTGGACGAGGCGCAGCGAGTCGGCGAGTCGCTCGGCATGCGCGTGATTCCGGCGATCGAGCTGAGCACCGATCTGCCGGGGGCTTCCATTCACGTCCTCGGGCTATTCCTGGATCACCACGACGCGGCTCTGCAGGTGACGTTGAAGGGCTTCCGCGATGCGCGCCTCGAACGCGCGGAGCAGATGGTCGACGCGCTGAATCGCCTGGGAGTGCCGATCAGCCTGGAGCGGGTATTCGAGATCGCGGGCGAAGGCAGCGTGGGGCGGCCGCACGTCGCCCAGGCCCTGGTCGAAGCGGGGCACATTCAGACGATCGACGAGGCGTTCGATCGGTTCATCGGGCACGGCGGGCCGGCGTACTTCGAGGGCTTTCGCCTGGAGCCTGCCGACGGGATTCGGCTGATCCACTCGGTGGGCGGCTTTGCGTCGTGGGCGCATCCGAATGAGCTGGACGGCAAGGACTGGCGCACCTACCTGCCGGCGGTGCTGGAAGCAGGCATCGACGGGCTGGAGGTGTACTACTCGAAGTCAGGCGACTACCCGCCGCAGGTGAACGAGGACATGCTGGCAGCCTGCGCGGCGCATGACCTGGTTCCGACGGTCGGCAGCGACTATCACGGGTTCGGGACCATGATGAGCCCGCCGGGATCGGTGGCCTCGCCGCCCGAGTTGCTGGAGCGGCTCGAAGAGCGGGTCGCCCGGCTGCGTAAGGGCTAGAACAGTGTCCACCTCTCCCTCTGGGAGAGGTCGCGCGCCAGCGCGGGTGAGGGCTACGTAGCAGCCCCGAAGTAGTCCCGCCTGGTAGGTAACCCTCACCCCTGCCCTCTCCCAGAGGGCGAGGGAGCCCGCTTTCAGGCGCGTCGGCGCGTCACCGCCACGGTGAGCGCCGCCAGCACCACCAGGACGACCGCGGCCATGCCCACCAGCGCGTACAGCTTGTCGATGCTCGGCGCTTCAGGCGGCGTGTGCAGGCTCAAACCGACGATGCCCAGCACCGCCGAGACCACGTACAGCGCCAGCACCGTCTGACCCGTCGTCAGACCCAGGTCGTGCAGCTTCATCGGCAGGTGCTCTCGGTCGCCGCCCACCGTCGGCCGCGCGCCGCGCGTCAGGCGTCGGAAAATCACCCAGGCCGCGTCGAGAATCGGCACGCCGAGCACCAGCACGGCAGTGCCCAGCTTGGCGCCGCCCAGAATGCCGCTGCCCGCCAGGCCAAAACCCAGGAGCAACGATCCGGCGCTGCCCATGAAAATCGTCGCCGGCGGGCGATTGCGTCCCAGAAAGCCCAGGCACACGCCCGCCAGCGCGATCGGAAACAGCGCCACCGAGTACTCGGTGAACAGAAATGCGCGCGCAAACAGCACCATGGCGCCGGCGAACGCCAGACCGCCGGCCAGCCCGTCCATGTTGTCGACCCAGTTGATGGCGTTCATCATGCCGACGAACCACAGGATGCTGAGCGGCACGTCCACCCAGACGGGCAGGTCGATTGGATCGCCAAACGGCTGCGCGACGCTGCTGACGCGCAAGCCGAAAGCCACGGGCACGGCCGCGATCAGCAATTGTCCGCACAGTTGCGGCAGCGGGCCCAACCGCCGCCGGTCGTCCAGGACGGCCAGCGGCACGATGCACACGGTGCCGAGGACCAGCCCCAGGACGCGCAGGTCGTCGGCCGGATTCCAGCCCGGGCCCGCGTCAGGATCGACCAGGAAGAGCGGCCGCAGCAGGTAGCCCAGCAGCAGCGCCACCCAGAGTCCCCCGAGCATGGCGTAGCCGCCGGTGCGCGGCACTACCCGCACCTGCACCTCTCCAGGCCGCGG
>JAFAOS010000354.1 GCA_019247515.1 Chloroflexota bacterium
AATACGCCGTGTTGCGCAGGTAATGGTCACGCAGTTGCTGACGCGTGCACGTGCGACATTGAGGTTGACGCTGGCCCGTGACGCGGTTTTTGAAGTTGAACTCTCCTGGGTCGAGATTCAGGCCGCAACCGCAACATTCCTTTTTCATAGCACAAGTGTTCCATCTGGGGTGTCACGACAGCGGCAATGTGATCGTCTTTGGAGCTCGCGCTTAGCTTTTCCTGATGTTGAATCGCGATTGTGCCGCGCCCCGGCGTGCGAAGGTCTGCTTGCGAGGGGCGTCTTGCGCCAGGGTGGGTGGCTATACGTCGCTGTGGGGCGCTTGTCGCGTACTCAGAGCGGCCAGAACGTGATCGAATATGGAATTCTGATCGCCACGATCGTCATGGTGGTGCTGCTGGTGGTGACGGCGTTCGGCAATCAGATCAAGCCGTGGTTCGGCCAACTGGCGAGCCACATCACGACCGTCGGCCCCTGATCGTTTCGGATTCTGGGGGTGAGCGACCGGGCTCGAACCGGCGACCTTCGGAGCCACAATCCGACGCTCTGACCAACTGAGCTACGCCCACCGCGGGAAAACGGCGTCCACAATTATATCGGCAGCGCGCGATCACTCGGCAGGTGACAACAGCGTCTCAACCAGCGCTGCCGCGTATTCGGCGATCGCCTGCCCGTCAAACAGCCGGCCGTAGAACTCGTCGAACAGGGCGCGCTGCAAGCAGGCGCCCAGGAGCAGCGCCGCGGCGGCGTCGGTATCAAAGTTCGCCGAGATGCGTGCGCGCTCGCGCTCGCCGCGCAGGTAAGCCGACAGCGGCGTGTTGGCCCGCTGCGGCCCCCGTCCCGTTTCGGACGCCCACTCGCGGTGACGCGCCCGCAGGTTCGGATCGCCCAGGATTGCCGACAGCATCGGCAGCGCCTGTCTGTAGAACGGCACGGCGGCCTCGGCCACGCGGCGCAGGTTCTCGGCGACCGTCGCCTGGCCGACCTGCTGAGGCAGATCGTTCAGGATGCCCACGAACACGGGCGAGCGCTCGGCGAGAGCGCTGGTCAGCAGGTCCTCTTTGTTCTTGAAGTGTCGGTACAGGGCTGCCTCGGTGAGGCCCGCGGCGCGGGCGATTTCGCGCGTGGTCACCGCCGTCAGCCCGCCAGTGCGCATCAGGTCGGCGGTGACGTCGAGGATGCGGTCGCGCGTGGAGGCCGCCGTGGCCCGAGGCATGTGCGAAGGTTAGCCAGCGATCACTCACCATGCACAAGCGCTAGAATCGGCGGCAACGAGCGCGGAGCTAGTGGAGGATCGATCATCCTGAGCGCAGGCCCCAGCGTGTCGATCGTCATCCGCGCCAAAAACGAGGCGCGCTACATCGGCGAGACGCTGCAGGCGATCTTCGACGCGCCGGTCGTACAGCCGCGCCAGGTCGTCGTCGTCGATTCGGGCTCGACCGACGGCACGCGGGCCATTGTCCAGTCGTTCCCGACGTGTTTGATCCAGATCAAGCCCGAGGAATTCACGTACGGGTACGCGCTCAACCTTGGCGCCGCAAACGTCGATGCCGAGATCGTCGCCACGCTGAGCGCCCATTCGCTGCCCGCGAGTCCAGACTGGCTGAGCAATCTGATCCAGCCGTTCGCCCAGCCGAGGGTGGCGGGCGTCTACGGTCGACAGCTGCCGCGCACAAACGCCACGTTCTTCGAGCTGATCGGGATGCGGCTGACCGGCGTGCTCAGCGACACGCCGCGCATGCTCGACCGTCGTCCGCTTTTTTCGAATGCAAATGGCGCCTTTCGCCGTGCACTATGGCTCGAGCATCCTTTTGACGAGTGTGTCGGCGGCGCCGAGGACATCGCCTGGGTGCGAACGATGCAGGAGCGCGGCTACCTGATCGCCTACCAGCCCACTGCGCGGGTGTACCACTCACATGGCGAGCCGATCCTGCGACACTTGCGGCGAGCCAGCCGTGACGTGCCGACGATCGTTGGCAATCTGCTGCACCTCGGCTCGGGAGGCCGTCTCGAGCGCGAAGCGCCGCAGACCGGCCCCGCGACTACGCCCGCTCCAGACTGATCTCGCTGACTCCCTCTCAACCGGACTTCAACCCTGGTGGCAGGCGGGGATGGCATGGTCTCAACGCCGACGACCTAGGATCGGCTGAATGGTCGGCGGAGGCCCGCGCGGGTAATGACAGAGCTCAGTGGCATGCTGGCGGGAGTCGGACTGCCGGCCATGGTGCGCTTCTTGACCGGCGTGAAGAAAACCGGACGCTTGCGCCTGGCTCAAGACGAGTGGTCAGGCGACGTGTTCTTCAGCGCCGGAGCGGTCACCCACGCCACGCTGGAATCGCGCACCGGTCTCGGTGCGCTCGACGGGATGCTCGAGCTGTTTCCCGAGGCAAGCTTCAGTTTTGACTCGTCGGCCTCGGACGCCACTGCCCAGGAACGGACCATCCAGCTGAACAACGCTGAATTGCTCGCGTACCTGGACTCGGCCGCTGATCGCGCAGCTCACGCCAGTCGGCGGCTGCCGCGCGCGGACGCGGTGCCGTCGCAGGTTGCCAGTGAGGGCGTCGGTGACGATCCGCTCCCGCTGGACCGCGGCACGCTCCAGACGCTGCTGGCGGTGGACGGTCAGCGTTCCGTACGCGAGATCGTCGCAATGCGTCGCTCGGTCGAGACCCTCTGGCACCTGGCGAGCCTGGGCGAGGTTGGCCTGATCACCTTCGACACCGCCTCCAACGGAGTCAATGGGACAGTCGACAGGCACGGCGTCGAAACGGTGATGCCGTCGCCGTCGCCGATGGCGAACGGGTCCGCGAAGGGTGTGGTCCACTGCCCGAAGCTGGGCTTCGAAGACGACCCGATGAGCTCGTTCAGTCGTCCGACGCGTGTACATCGCTGCTTTGCGACCGCGACGACCATGTCACCGTCCCTGGACCAGCAGCGCGACCTGTGCTTGACCGATCAGTTCGGCACCTGTTCCCGGCTGCAAGCCGCCCCGGTGAGTGCCACCCCGTTTCGGGGCGCGCGGCCCGGCGCGCGACGCCTCGAGTCGACGAACGGCAGTGAGCCGCGCGTCGTGCGCGCGCCGTTTGGGGGCCGCGGCGCGGCGGCGGCAGGCCGTGAAGAGCCGCGACCGGCAACCTCGGAACCGACGCCGCTGCGCCCGGCGAGCACCGCGGCACGTGAGGAAGCGGCCGTGCGTCCAGCGCCCGTTGGACAGTCCAGCGTGGTCCGTGCCCGGCTCGAGCGCCCACCGTCTGCCCAGGCCGCGATAGCCGCGACAGCCGCGGCAACCGCCGCGAGTACGATGCCGACTCCGGCCGTCCAGGTTCCACGCGAGCCGCCCGCGCCCCCGCCGGCGCCCCACGAGCAGGCGCGCGCCGCCGCTCCGTCCGACGGCATGTTCCGCGACGAGCGTCGGCGCATCGGCCAGATTCCGGTGGTGACCATTGCCGCTGTCGGCGTGGGGGTGCTGCTGCTCGCCGCGCTCGCCTACTTGCTGGCGCCGCAGCTTTCGGGCGACAGCAGTCTGGACGCGAACACGCTGCCGAATGCGCACCTCGTCGAGGAAGGCACGCCCGTGGCCGCCCTCGCCGCCGCCCGAGCCACGCCAGTCGCCGGCGTCGCGAGCGCCAATGCCGCGGGCGCGGCCGCGCAGGCGACCCCAGCCGTGAGCGCCCAGCCGACCGACGCCGCCGTGTCGCCTGGCAGTCAGGCCGGCCAGGCGGCCGCCGCGGGTCAACCGTCCGCGGTTCCCGGTCAGGCTGGTCCGACGGCTGGCGCACTCGGTCAGCCATCCGCGGTTCCCGTTCAAGCTGGTGCGTCGACTGGCGCCGGTCAAGCGTCCACCACCGACCAGACTTCAGCGGCGCCGGCGATCTTCGACGAGCGCTTCACCACCAACGCCGCCAACTGGCCCAGTAATCCCCAGGGCCTGGGCCAGTTCACCAACGGCAGCTACCGAATCGCCACCCATGACGCTGGTCAATCCGCCGCCATCGGCGCGCCGGTTGCCAGTGTGCCCGCGGACGTGCAGATCACCGCCGATTTCCGCAAGCTCGGCGGCCCGGACGGCGGGGGCTATGGCATCATCGTTCGCGACCAGCAGGCAGGTGTTCGGGACGGATCCAGCCAGGACGGCCGCTACTACGTCCTCGAAGCCGGCGATAAAGGCGAGGTCGGCATCTGGCGGCGCGATGGCGACCACTGGGTGGACCTCGTGCCGTGGCAGCACGCTGACGCGGTCAGGACAGGCACCGAGCCGAATGAGCTCAGCGTGCGCGCGGTGGGCAACACGTTGACGCTGTTGGTCAACGGGACGCAGGTCGCCACCGCGACGGACTCGACGCTTGCGAGTGGACAGGCGGGCGTGTTCGTGGGCGGTGACGGCAACCAGGTGGCGGTTTCGCGCTATACCGTCCAGACGCCGTAATCAGGACTGACGCGCCGCCGTCACCTGACGCCACTGATCGAGCAGTGGCCACACGTTCGGGTCCTCGAAACCGAGTCGCCAGGTGGCGATGCCGCGCAGGTGACGCGCATCAGCCAGCCCAATGCGGGCCGAGGCGCTCACGCTGTCTTCGATCCACACCGCGTGCGTCTGGGGAGTGCCCGCCTGGGGTGCAGGCGTGGGTTGAGGCGTGGGCGCCGTTGCCGGAGGCACCACGTCGCACGCGGGACTCGTCCGCGTGGTGATCGTGTGTTGCAGACGCGGCAGGGCAGGCCCGGGCGGTATCTGGTCGGCCGCATCGGCCGTATAGCCAAACGTGAGCGACTGCTGGCTGGGATCGAAGCCAGGCTCGGCCTGCTCGTGCTCGGCGAGCGCCATCGCCCGCGGATACCCCATGGCCAGCGCACCGCCCGAGGTGGTGTTCCAGTCGTAGCCATAGAAGGCCAGTCCCAGCAGAACCTTGTTGCCAGAGATTTGCTGGCTGGCAAACGCGGCCACGCGAGCGACCCAGTCGTACGGCGCGACCGAGCCGGGCCCGCTGAAGGGCCCGGTGTACTCGTAGGCCATGATGGTCACCAGGTCGGCCTGGGCTCCGAGGCTGGCGTAATCAAAAGCGCCCGACCAACCCGTGGTGACGTCACGCTCCTTGGCGCCGAGTGCCAGTGTGAGGAGTTTGCCCTGCTCGTGCAGGCTGGCGCCAAGATCGGTCACAAACGCGGTCAACGCGTCGCGGTCGGACGCCGAGATGCCTTCGAGGTCGAGGTCGAACCCGTCGTAACCCTCGTCGAGGGTGTACTGCACGACGTTCTGAATCGCCGCCGCTCGGGCCGCCTCGTCAGTCAGCACGCGGTGATCGAGCCAGGCCGAGGCGGTGAACAACGATGGCTCCATCCTGAGGCCATGGTCGTGCGCGAACTGCTTGAGTGTCTGGTCGTCGTGTGTGTTGAGCCCGCCGCAGGCGTCGATCGTGGCCCACTGCGCGGCGACGATGTCGAGCTGGTCAGGGTGCGCCTGCAGCGACGCCCACGAAGTCGGATCGTAGGGCACGTAGTAGCCGAGGACGAGTCCGCTGCCGGGCAAGCCCGTGCGGGTCTGGGCGAAGCCCGAGACCGGCAGGCTCACGGCGAGCAGGATCGCGGCGGCCGCGAGAAGCCCGCACCATAGCCTCGGCACTCGCATCTCGCCCAGACGTTACTCCGTTTGTGCGACCCGCGTTGACATTCCCGCGACGGCGGCGGACACTGTGCGCCCGGCCATGACCACCCGTGCCGAGCCCGCCACGGCACTCGACGCCACCGCCGCCGACCCGGTCCTCCAGCGCCGCTGCGTCCTCATCGTGCACGGCGTCGGCGAGCAGCGCAAATCGGACACGTTGCTGTACATCGGCTCGCCCCTGGTCAACTGGGTCATGCGCTGGGCGCGCCTGTTCTACAACCGACCCGCGGCGAGCGTCGGCCGTGTCGAGCTGAGCTTTGTGCCTTTCGACGTCGGTGCAGGTGACACGCCGCCCTTTGCGGTGCTCGACCTGCCTGACCAGCGCTGGTACTTCGCCGAGGCCTGGTGGGCTGGCAGCAGCTTCCATCCGGATTTCGGCACCATGCTGTACTGGTCGTTCGTCCACCTCTTCGACATCCTCGCGCAGATGCTGCGCAACACCGCCGAACGAGCGTGGTACCTGATTCACCCCAGGGACCCTGACACGTCGAGCCAGCCGGCGCGCTTCTGGCAACTGGTCGACCTGATCAATTGCGTCGTCCTGGGTACTGGCTACGCGGTCGGCGTGGTCGTCGGCTACGCGCTGCTGATCCCGTTGATGCTCGTGGCGCAGGTCCCGATCGAAGCGCTCCAGAAGTTCGTCCTGGTGAAGCTGCTGCAGCCGATCATGACCGCCGATGCGGGCGAGTTTCGCATTTTTATCGACGACGAGCTGCAGGCGGCCAACATCCGCAGGCGGGTCGCCGACGCGGCTCAGGCGCTGATGCAGCACGCCGAGTGCGACGAGTTGATCATCGTCGCCCACTCCGAGGGCTGTGTCGTGAGCCTGGGCATGCTGACCGACCCGATTTTCGTCGACGTGGCGCGCCGAACGCGCAAGTTGCTCACCTTCGGCGCGGGTCTGAACAAGACGTGGCTGATCAAACCGACGCTCGACCGACTCTTTGCGCCGCTCACGGGTGACACGCTGTGGACGGATTTCTGGGCGTCCTACGACCCCGTGCCAGCAGGTCCGCTCGATCCCACCCGTCGCAAGCTGGCGAATGGCGCGGCGTGTCAGATGACCGACGTGTACCAGCCGAGCGGCGATGCGCTGGCCCAGGTCGGCCCGGGCCAACCGCCGATCAATGAGCAGGTGACCAACGGCATGAACGTGATGACCGATCACGGCGGCTATTTCACCAACGAGGAACAGGTCGTCATTCGCCTCGCCGCCGAAATCAGCGCCGAACGGCACACGGATTCGGCGTTCTGGCCAGCGAATGACGTGCTGCGCGAGGGTATTCGCGCACGCCGTCAGCGAGTGAGCGCTCTGGCGTTGTGGCGCGATGTCATTTTTCTTGCATGGGCGCTCACCAGCCTGGGCCCGTGGTTGCTCGGCTGGCTGGCATCGGTGAATCCCTGGGGGCCGCTGTCGGCGGTCTCGCCGTCGAGCCTCGGTCCAGCGGGCGTGGTCGTCGAGGCGCTGAAGTTTCTGCAAACTGGCTTGCCAGACCTGTTGGCGCCCATCTCCGGGATAGCGGGCGTCCTGTTGGGTCTGCCCGCGCTGCTCGGCATCGCCGTGCTGGTCGGCGTCGTGGCATGGGCAATCTACAGCCTGGTCGATTGGCAGTGGTGGCAGCGATGGGACGCCGCCGCCCGCGGCGCCTTCTTGCAGGCGAGCGTCGAGAGCAGTCAGGCGCAACGCCGCGCTGTTCAGGCAGGTCCCGATGGGGTGACAGTCCAGGGTTCCAGCCGGACCGCCTAGCGAGGGCTCCCGAAGAGTCTGCTTCTATCCACTCGTCAGAGAAGAATTGCCGGCACCTCGAAAGCTGGCGGCCACAAACGGGAGCTAGCGCGCTCTGAGGAACGCAGGTTCAGTGATTCCACCTGCGGTGGAGCCCTTCGGAGGTTTCTCATCGTCCTGCCTGGCAGTCTGCTTCTCTCCCAAATGTCCGTCGACATCGTTAGTGACGACCGCCAGGGGAGGGAACAGCTTCATCGCCGCTGGCGCGTGTGCGACGCATGGAGTCCTCTACAGAAGAATTGGCTGAAGTTCGGAAGCTGGCGGCACACACGGGAGCTAGCGCTCTGAGGAACGCAGGTTCAGTGATTCCACCTGCGGTGGAGCCCTTCGAGGTTCTTCATTCAACCTGCCCCGGCATTCCAGGCCTGTCCAAACGATCAGTCACCGGCCGGGTCGCGTGGCGGATGCTGCCGAATGCGGCGTCTGGCACCCTTCAAGACGCGTGTCTGACGGAGTCTTCAGCCGGTCCTACCGCGCCACAACGCTCGGCATCCTGCTCGCCATCACGGCCATGGCCTGCGAAGGCATGGCCGTTGCGACCGTGTTGCCGTCGGTCGCCTTCGACCTGGGCGGTCTCGACAACTACGGCTGGGCCTTCAGCGCCTTCATGCTCGCGTCGCTGGTAGGCGCCATCAGCGCGGGTGAAGCGGCCGACCGCCAGAATGCGATGCTGCCCGCGCGGCTCGGATTCGTGTCTTTTTCGGTCGGGCTGTTGATCGCCGGCCTGGCGCCGCTGTGGCCCATCCTGCTCATCGGACGCGTCGTCCAGGGCTTCGGCGCGGGCAGTTTGATGGCGGTGTCGTTCGTGGCGATCGCTCGGGCCTACCCGGAGGCGCTGCGGCCACGCATGCTGGCGCTGGTCTCCAGCGCCTGGTTTGTTCCCGCGCTGGTTGGGCCGGCGCTGGCGGGCCAGGTGGCTGAACACGCGTCGTGGCGCTGGGTCTTCCTGGCGATTCTGCCGCCGGTGGCCATCGCCGCATGGATGCTGCTGCCGCCGCTGGGTCGACTCTTCTCAGTCGACATGCCCGTCAGTCCGAACAGCGGCCGTGGCCGAGTCCCGGGCCGCGTGCTGACGTCC
The DNA here is from genome assembly GCA_019247515.1 of Chloroflexota bacterium. Taxonomy (GTDB): domain Bacteria; phylum Chloroflexota; class UBA6077; order UBA6077; family CF-72; genus CF-72. The sequence goes on from JAFAOS010000354.1 coordinate 8,524, forward strand.
CTGCGCCTGACGGCGGGCGTGGCCCTGGTGTTGTTCGCCGCGGACCTGCCGGAGCTGCCGGTCGCGCTGCTCGTCGGCGCGCTGGGTGTGCTGCTCGCGGTGCCGGCCCTGACCGCCCTGCTGCCCGAGGGGACCCTCTCGGCACGGGGCGGACTGCCGGCCGCGGTCGCGCTCCGCGGCCTGCTGGCATTCGGCGTCTTCGGCAGCGAGGCGCTCATCCCCCTGGGGTTGACCACCCAGCGCGGCGTTGCGCAGTCGCTGGTCGGCCTGGCCCTGACCGCTGGCGCCCTGGCCTGGGTGCTTGGCTCGTGGGTGCAGGACCGTGCTGAGGCGCGGTCTTCGGGGTCTCTGGTGGCGCGCGCGATGCGCGTCGCCGTCGGTCTGTGCCTGATCGCCGTCGGAATCAGCGGCGTGGCAGCGACCGTCGTCCTGCCGAGCGTGCCCGTCGAGCTGGTCGCGGTGGCCTGGGCGGTCGGCGGCCTGGGAATGGGCCTGGCTTACCCCGCGACCACATTGACGGCGCTGGGCGTGGCCTCCAGCGGCGAAGAGGGCGCGGCGGCAGCCTCGCTCCAGGTTGCCGAAACCATCGGCACCGCGGTGGGCACCGGCACGGTGGGCGCGCTGTTCGCCATGTCGGTCCACCTGGATCGCGGCATGTCCGATGGGCTGACGTGGGGCTTCCTCCTCACGTTCACGAGCATCGTGCTGGGACTGGCGCCAGCCGTACGCATGGCGGCGTCGGGGCCCCAGGTGATGCAGCGCTTGCGACCAAGGACCGCCACCACGCGCCCGTCCTAATCGTGTTCGTTGCGGCACGCCCGCATCGCGAGCGGGCCGCCAGAGCGTCAGGTGTGCACGACCCGCAGGCTCGTGACGCCCGACGCGCGCGCGTTCGCTCCGCGCGTCGGCATCTGGAGCGCCGGTCGGAATGAGTCGCCACCGTCCTCGGTCAGCCACACGGTGCCGTCGGTCATGCCGATGCATACCGCGTCGGGGTCGTGCGCATCGCCGGCCACGGCCCGCGGCGCCGCCGCAATATCCTCGGGCAGACCGCCCGTCAATCGGGTCCACGTCTTGCCCTGGTCAGCGCTGCGGTAGATCGCCGAACGCGCTCCCTCGGGTCGAGACCAGCCTGGTGGTGGCACCGAGGCGGCGGCGGTAAACACCCTGTGCGGCTTCGACGCATTGACCACCAGGTGGGCCATGTAGCGTCGATCCAGTCCGCTGTCCGAGGCCGAAAACGACGCGCCGCCATCCTCGCTGCGATAGACGCCACTGCCGCTCGTGCTGATGATGATGCGCGGATCGTCGGGCATGAAGTACGCGGTGTGTGAATCGAACTCGGTGCCCTCCGTGAGGTTGTGCCAGGTCGCCCCACCGTCACGCGAGCGGATGAGCCAGCCCTCCTCGACGGCGGCCAGGATGTCGGCGGGGTCCTCCGCACGCAGGCTGATGTGTTTGACGTGTGGAATATGCGGCGGCTGGGGAAACGTCCACTCCGGCACGCGCGGCAGGGCCTGCACCTGGTCGCACTCACGCCAGTGCGCGCCGCCATCCTCGCTTTTGAACATGGATGCTGGCGAGGTGCCAGCCCACAGCTCGCCCGTGACGGGGTGCTGCTCGAGCCACCAGACTTCTTGCTTGCTCAGTCCGTTGTTGATCGCCCGCCAGCTGCGCCCGCCGTCGTCGCTGCGCAGGACCCCAGCGGTGGCGGTGCCCGCAAACAGCACGTTCGGGTTCTGACGGTCGACCACCAGCGGGCAGCGCAGCCCGCCGACCTCGGCGAGCCCGAGCGCCTCGACGCGCGGCTCGCCGCCATTCACCTCAGCCCTGAACGCCCCCTCGGGCGTCCCGATCAGCAGCGTCCGATGTGCCATCACTCCGTTTCACAACCTCCCAACACTGCGAGTAAGTGTTGCGATCTTGGCTCTCGCGAGCCGGTTTGGTACCCTGACAAAGCTAGAGATCATCAAGCGGAAGTGGCGCAGTGGTAGCGCACAATCTTGCCAAGATTGGGGTCGCGGGTTCGAATCCCGTCTTCCGCTCCGTGCTGTTGAGCCGCAAAGCGGGATTGCAGCCCAGCACATAGAGATTAGCCCAACGGATACCAAAGGTTTGCCCGTTCGCAGGCGCATCGATCCTCAGCGCAGCAACCTGGCGTGCCTGTACGTCCTCGATTGGGATGAGGAAACTCGCGTCTAGGTCCGCGCAGTAGACCGCAAACGCATCGATCTGGCCGATGTACGGATCGCCGTTCGGCCGGCGCCTGTCTGCGCTGGCCGTTCGAAAGTAGACGCAGCCATGCCGATATACCCCGCTCTTGCATTGCACACGAGTGAACCTCCCGCCGCCTTCATCGATCACGAAGTCGTAGCGTTGGCTGGCGCCCCAGGGCATGAGCACCACGCGGCCCGAGGCTACGAGGGCATGCAGAATGGCTGCCTCCGACCGTTCTCCTTTCTGCGACGGCGTGGCCATTGTTATTAGATCGTTTGTTCTAACGCAGTCGCAGATGCTCGCGAGTGAATTTCCTCCCGCAGCGCACGCCCGCGTCGGTGATCGCCGCCGCTTACTTCAGCCACGCCTCCGTGTACCAGGGCGACTCGTGGGCGGTCCAGGCGATGCCCTGCACGTTGGAGCGGGCAATGTAGCTCGAGCTCGTGGTGGGCGCGACGAAGGCCACAAAGGACTCGTCTAACAGCAGGTCGTTCATCTGCGAGTACAGGGCGCGCTGCTTCGCCACATCCGTTTCTTTCGCGGCATCGTTCATCAGCTGGACGTACGTATCGCTGGTGAATCCGGAGTTGTTGAGCTGCGGGTTGAACGCCTTGCCGTTGATCAGCGCAGTGCTTGGCGACAGGTGTGCATACGTAACGGGAGCCCAGTAGACGCCAAACCACAGGCGGTGGTTGACCTGGTCCACCCAGGTCGCGCTGTCCATATCTTTCAGGTTCATTTTGAGGCCGATCCTGGCGAGGTCGGCCTGGTAGATCTGGCCGAATCCATCGGCCTCCGAACCCGGCGTCACGACGTAGTCGAACTCCGGCACGCTCACACCGGACTGCTGCAACAGTGACCGGGCCTTATCCAGGTCAAAGGCGTACGCGTTCAGCTTGGCCGGCTCATAGGCAGGCGAATACGCCGGCCACGGTAGTGGGTTCGCGTGCACCAACCCGCCGGCGATGGTGTCGGCGTAGCGCTGGCGGTCGATGGCATAGTTCAGCGCCTGGCGCAGCAGCTTGTTATCAAAGGGGGGCTTCGTAAGGTTCACGCCAGTCACGTTGTAGCCGCCGGTTTGCGGGTTAATGCTGACCTGGTAGTTGGCATCTTTCTGGAGGCGCACGAGGTCCACCAGGGCCGGGGGCCGGGCGATGTCGATCTGACCGGCCTCCAGAGTTGTGACCATGGCCACCTGGTCGCGAAACACCGGAATCTGAATGCTGTCCAGGTAGGGCTTGCCGGACTGCCAGTAGCTTGAATTTTTGGCGAGGGTCGCGTGGTCGCCAGGCACCCACTCCGCCAGTCTGAACGGGCCGGTGCCAACGGCGGTGGTCTTGGCATCCGGGCCTTCCAGCGTCGTCTTGTCGCCAACCTGGATGAACTCCAGCAGATCGAACACGGTCGGCCGTGGCTGGTCTGAGCGGAGAATGACGGTGTATTTGTCGGGAGTCTCGATGGTGGGGAACCATTGCGCCATGCCGGTGTACTGCGCGGCCGCCACTTTGGGATCGGCAGTGCGCACCAGTGTGTATTTGACGTCGTCACTGGTCATCTCGCGACCGGAGTGGAACTGCACGCCCTTGCGGAGGTTGAGCTTGATGCTCGTGAAGTCGTCGGTGTCCCAGCTCTCCGCCAGCATGGGCTGCGGCTGGAGCTGGCTGTCGTAGGCCGTGATCCGGTCGTAGACCCCGATCCAGGTCGCGTCGTTGCCGACTTTGTACTGCGGGTCGAGGTTGACGATGTCCATGAAATAGCCCTGCTTCAGGGTGCCGCCAGTCTTCGGCGCGACCTCCGGCCTGGCCGCTGTGGTCGTCGAGATGCTGACGGCGGCGGCTGGAGTGCCCGCCGGCTTCGAGGCGTCAGTTGAGCCCGCCGGCGGCGAGCTGGGCGCCGTGCCGGAGACGCACGCCCCGAGGACCGCACCTGCCGTGCCGCCCGCCATGAGCCTCAATGCGCCACGCCTGGTCAGCTCGCCATCCCTCATGGCCACGTTCCTCCGAGTGTCGAATCGGCACGGAGAGGTTGGTCCGCCAGGGTGCGCCTGTCAAGCGCGTCGGAGAGCGCACTGACTGCGGGCGGGTCGGTTGGCCGCGCAATGTAGTCGAGCGAAATTGTCGTCGGGATCAGGGGGTTCGACCGGGTGGACCCCTTATTTGCCCGACAGGGTCATGGGGCGGAGTACTGGTCGATCGACACCGGTGGGCTGCCCAAGGCCCCGCCGCAGAGGCCGTCGTCGTCGGCCGGCACCAACTGGTCGTGCGTTGCGTAGAGCATGACATCGGCCGGGAGCGTGCACGGGTCAATGCCCGCCGTTTCAGCGGCGGCAGGTCCCGGGTCTGCGGGCCATGCTCGCACCATGGCCGCGTTCATCGCACAAGCAAGCGTCGCGGACATGGCCAGCGCGCAGGCCCAGGGGCCCAGCCCCTTCGCGACGTCCCGTGGGACGAGGGGCGGGTCGCCGACGCGTCCGGAAATCCGAACATGGGCGGGCTCAACGTAGAGCGCGTCCAGGGCGGGTGGCATGACGAGCAGTACTCAGTCAAACACTCATTCCCAGGAGCCGCGAGGCGCGCGGCCGGTTGCTCAAACGTCGGCTTCTCCCATGAAAATATCGGTCAACACCTGTACTGACGACCCACAGGGAAGGAAGAGTTTTCATCGCCGCTGGCGGGTCGTGGGACCCATGAAATCCTCTCCACGAAAATGTCCGTCGACATCGTTCGTAACGACCCCAAAGGGAGGGAACAGCTTCATCGCCGCTGGCGGGTCGTGGGACCCATCGAATCCTCTATAGAGAAGAATTGCCGGCACCTCAAGTGGTGGCGGCCACACACGTGAGCTTGGCTGGCGCAGGTGCTCTCCCTGCCCGCGGCCGCGACGCCCACCTTCGAACGGGCGTGGGCCCTGAACGGAGCGGGCTGGTTGGCGCTCCGCCAGGGGCAGCACACAGCCGGCCAGGCCATCAACGAGGAGAGCCTGGCCATCGGCCGCACGCTCCACGACCGACTGCTGGTCTCCCGAGGGCTCATCAATCTTGGCGCTGGTGCGCTTCAGCACGGCGAGTACGACCCCGCGCGCGAGCGCTTTGAGGAGGCACTGGCCATCGCTCGCGGCAACCAGGACCCTATGGGCGAGGGGATGGCCCTCCGCAATCTGGGCGTGCTGGCGGTCGAGATCGGCGATTTCGCGGCGGGCGAGGCGTATGGGCGCGAAGTACTGGCGCTTGGCCGGTGGCTGCGCTCAGCCTGGATGACAACCTCGGCGCTGACTCGGCTCGGTCAGGCTGCCTTTGGCCAGGGCAAGGTCGCCAGGGCGCGCAGTCTCCTGGAGGAGAGCCTGATCGCGGCACGAGCGTGCGGCGACCGAGCCTCGATCGCTGGAACCCTGGACGCCCTCGGAAATGTCACGTTGACTCAGGGCGACTACCAGTTCGCTTGCGCGCTGCTGCGAGAGAGTCTTCAGCTGCGTTACGACCTGGGCGAGTGGCCCAACATTCCGACGTCCGTGGAGAGCCTGGCGCGGGCGAACGCCATGGGTGGACGGCCTGAGAAAGCGGTGCGCCAGCTCGGTGCTGCCGCGGGATTGCGCGAGGCGCTGCAGCTCCCGCAGACGCCGCGGCAGCGGGCCGCGAACGCGAGGTCGTCGCGCTGGCGGCGCGCGGGCTCAGCAACCGGCAGATCGCCGAGGAGCTGGTGATCACGGAACGGACGGTCGAGAACCATCTCCGGCATATCTTCGACAAGCTGGGCGCGAATTCGCGCACCCAGGTGGCCGCCTTGGCTGTTGCCCTGGGCGCTCCGGCGGACAACCCCTGGTGATATCGTCCGCCGATGTTCGTGTTCGTTGGAGCCATCACTTCGGTGTACTCGGAGCCGAAGCCGCCACTCTATGAGCGGCCCGCTCCGCTGCCGCGCGAGGGGAACATGGGTGAGGAGAAGGTCGGGATCACCGTATTCGACCTGGATGCGACTTCGGGAGAGCTGCGACACCTCCAGGATGTGCGCGGCCTCCGCAACCCGACCTATCTCGCCGCCCATCCTGCGCAACGGCTGCTGTATGCCGCCGAACGCGAGACGACGACCTGGGGGCCGATCGAAGCCTTCGCGGGGCAGATCACGACGCTCACGATTGGTTCGAATGGAACGCTAGCTGTGAAAGATCGGCTGGCGATCGGCGGTGGGGCGACCTACATCAGCACCGGACCTGACGGAAGATATCTGCTTGCCGCATTACCGGCTCCGCGGTGCGTGATGGTGTTTCCGATCGGCGAAGACGGCCGCGTGCAACCCGCGGCCGACATGGTCCAGCTTCAGGGTCGGGGTGTCAATACGATTACGCTCGAACGCCCATTCCCGCATTGCATTCGACCGGATGCAACCGGCAAGCGGGCGCTGGCGTGCGACATGGGCATGGATCGAGTGATGGTGTTCGACCTGAATGAGAATGGTGGATTGGCGGCTGCTCCGCATCCGTTTGCGCAGCTGAGCTCGGGGGCTGGTCCGCGACATCTCTGGGTCCACACGAACAATCGGTGGATATATACCGTCAACGAGATCGACTCGTCGGTGTCGGCGTTCGAGTACGACGCGGAGTCGGCGGCGCTGCGAATAATCGGGACCACGTCCACACGCCCGGAGGGCTTCGAGGGCCACAATTCCGGTGCGCAGATCGTGGTCCATCCGTCGGGTCAGTTCCTGTACAGCTCCAACCGCGGCCACAACAGCATCGCGGTATTCAGCATCGATCCGGAGTCCGGTCGGCCGCGGTTGATGGACCTGGTGTCAACGCGGGGCGAGACGCCACGTAACTTCAATATCGACCCGAGCGGTCAGCTCCTGGTGGTGGCAAACGTCAACAGCGACAACCTGGTGAGCTTCCATATCGATCAGGGGACCGGTCAACTGTCGCCGACGGGACATTCCGCCAGCTGCGAGAAACCAGTGTGCGTGATGTTTGCATGAATCCCTGAAGGTGAAGGCACGTGAAGTATCTTGGCGGGTTGATGAAAACCCCCCGAAGGGCTCCACCGTAGGTGGAATCCACTGAACCTGCGTTCGTCAGAGGGCGCTGGCTCACGTTTGTGGCCGCCAGCTTTCGACGTGCCGGCAATTCTTCTCGGCAGAGTGGATAAAAGCAGACTTTCAACAACCTGTCAGACATGACGATGTGGTCGAGGGACCTGGTACTGGTGCTGGCCGCGGTGGCTTGCCTGTTCCTGAACTATCCGGTCCTGCTGATCGTCGGGCCTGTGGCTTTGCGCGAAGCCGGTGGGGCGGCAGGCGACGCGGGCATCATGACCGCGTTCTTCTCCGGCGCGACCGTGTGCACCGAGCTTCTATCCCCTGGCCTGTTGGTGCGCGCCTCGCCTGCTCGCATGCTGGTGATGGCGCTGGGTGTCATGAGCCTCGGCACTCTCGCCTCGACGGCCGCGGTCGAAAACCCGACGGCCTTGCTCGCGCTCGCGCCCGTGCGGGGAATCGGCTTCGGGGCCGCAGTGGTGGCCATGTCAGTCCTGGTTACCGAGCTGGCGCCGCCTCGCCGCCGTGGTGCAGCGCTGGGGTGGCTCGGGCTCACCACCAGTCTTCCGAGTATGTTCGGGCCGGCGCTGGGCCTCGCCCTGCTAGCGCGTGTGGGCGCGGCCGGCGTCTTCGCGATGGGTGGCGTGGCGACACTGATCGGAATGGGACTCGCGGCACCCGTGCGCCAGGCGAGCGTGGCGCCGCCAGCGGAGTCGGGCTCGGTCTGGCGTGGGTTGAAGCGACGCGACATGCTCGGCCGCCGCGGCCGTTGGCGCTCGGTGGGACGCTGGCCGCGGTCGCGGCCCTGGTGCTCCTCGCCAGGGCAGCCGCAGCGCCTGAAGCGGACGCCGCCCTGTTGGTCGCCGGCGCGCTGTTCGGGGTCGGCCAGGGACTCGCCTCGGGTGCCCTGCAGGTGGGAATGCTCGATCAGAGCGATCCAGCGGGCGTGCGGCTGGGCAGCACGCTGTGGAATACCGGCGTCGACGCCGGCGTGAGTATCGGCGGCGTCGGACTGGCCCTGGTGGCGTCGCGCTACAACCTGGAGGCGGTCTTCTGGGCGCTCCCGCTGTTCGCGGCCGCGAGTGCGGTGGTACTGGGGGTGGATTGGACGCGGTGCCTTCGTCCGGAATCGCGGCGGGCCGCCAGGTGCAAATGAGCCCCACTGTTGTCGCGCATCGAAACCACTGATGTAGCGCGCTGAAACTTGGCCGCCCAGGATCCAAGATGTCCGACTTGGGCTTACTCGGTCGAAATGTTGCCGAACATCAGGACCTTTCGCTCGAGGTCGAAGTTCACCTGCTTGCTGCGGTCGAGCAAGAGCACCAGCACCTGGGCGTCGTCGGCGCTGGGGCGCAGGACGTACTCGTCTGCCCCGTGATCGAGAATCAACTGCAGCGTGAGGGCGCCGGGCGCGCCACGCTCCTGCTCGGTCCAGGACGCCTGGACGTGTGTGACCTGTCTGACCTTGATCTGGCGCTCGGTCCTTTCCGACATCGCTCCGTCCTCTCCCCCTGGGGGCTGGCTCGCCGCCATTGGCACGCGGCCAGCTTGCTTCGGGAGCAACAAACGTCGCAACCTACGTGCCAGACCGGCCGGCCGGTTCGGCTTGGCTCGCTTAGCGGGCCTCGTGCATCGCTGGCACGTACGAAATGCCCAGGATGACACCCTCAGGCGTCTGGAAACGCGCCACGGTCTGGCCCCAGGGCTCCGTACGCGCCGCGTGAAGCAGGTCGTAGCCTTTGTTCGACAGTTCCTCGGCGGCTGGCGCCACTGCCGATTGGGTTGGCACGTCAAACTCGATGCTGAGTTGGGGCAGGGGTCGATTGCTGGGCCACTGGCTGGTGCCAAAGCACGCCTGTGCGGCCTGGGCAAGAGGCCAGACACCGAAATGCCTGGCGCCGTCGACCTTTTCGGTGAAGACGTAGTCGTCACCGGGCGCCGCCGGCTCGAGCGGTAGACCGAGGGCATCGGTGTACAGGCGAGTGCTCTGCGATGGGTCCGGGGTGACAATGGCGATAGTCGAGATAAACTTCAGGTCCATACTTCTGGAGCCTACACACACATGACGGGGAGGGTCTTGCAGAAAACGGCCACCAATAGAGGGACGGCGGTTTATCGCGAGACAGCCCCGCATCCGGCGTTGGCAGATCGGGTGGTGTGCACGTGGGTGGATCCGGCTCGGCCGCGGCCGCAGCCTGTGCTACCTGACGCGTGCATTGACCTGGTCTGGGACGGGGCGACGCTGGAGGTGGCTGGGCCAGATACCCATCCCGTGCCGATCGACGGTGACCGCACCTATGTCGGTGTCCGCTTTCGGCCAGGCGCGGCGCGTGCCTTTCTCGGCATTGGCAGTGATGAGGTGGTGGACGCGCGCGTGTCGCTCTCAGACGTCTGGGGCGATCGTGCGTCGTATGTGCAAGAGCAGTTGCTGGAGCGGCCTCAGGACGCAGTTGGCATCCTCGAACGTGCGCTCCTCGACCGAGTCGCCGTCGCGCCTGAGCCCGACCCGTACGTGCGCGGGCTGGTTGACCTTCTGGCGCGCGGCACGCCGCTGGCTGAGACCATCACGCATCTGGGTGTAAGCGAGCGAACCTTGCGCCGGCGCTGTGCGGTTGCCGTCGGCTACGGGCCGAAGACACTCGAGCGCATCCTCCGCTTCCGTCGCGCCCTGCGTCTGCTGCGCAATCACCGCCCTCTGGCCGACGCCGCGTATCTCGCGGGCTATGTCGATCAGGCGCACCTGACCAACGAATCCCAGCGCCTGGCAGGCCTGACCCCCGCGGCGTTGGCAGCACGCCCGAGCTTGAGCATCAGCACCAACGGCTGCAACTGACGCGCGGCCGCGGGGCCGGACAGGGTTGGCCACGAACGTGTCGCCGGCGTAGAATGTCCGTTCTAGAGACAGACCGACCATGTCGCAGACCATGCCCGCACCGCTCGTTTATCAGGCTTCCCTCTTCCACGACTCCCTCGCGACGCCGGAATTCGATTTTTCGGGCGCCAGACGCATCGCGCTCGACAGCCGCTCGTGGATCGAGCACATTCCTGACTGGCTCGAGCACCCGGACGCGCGGTTTCGTGAGCTCATGGAGGTCGCCCCGTGGCTGCAGCGGGATCGCTGGATGTACACGCGCACGGTGATCGAGCCACGCCTCACGGCGGACTACTCGGACCTGGCCGAGGCGCCGCGGAGCTTACGCGCCATGGCCGCGGCGCTGTCGGAGCACTACGGCGTCAACTATCGCTCGCTGTGGGTCAACCTGTATCGCGATCAGCATGACTCAACGGCGTGGCACGGCGACAACATCGGTCGAATCCAGGCCGAAAGCATCGTGCCCGTGCTCACGCTCGGGGCCAGCCGCCGCTTTCTCATGCGTCCCACTCACGGCGGGGCCACCTCGACCTTCCGCCCCGCCTCGGGCGACCTGATCGTGATGGGCGGGCGCGCGCAGCGCGATTGGCGGCACTGCGTGCCGAAGGAGTCGACGCCGAGCGGGCCGCGGATCAGTATCAACTTCGCACCCGAGCAGCATCGAGCGCTGCGCAGCATGCGGTACATGGACTAGCGGCCGGACAGGAGCGCGTGAAACCTGTCTTCGAACTGGCGCTGCAGCACGGGATCGTCGCGGGCGGCTACAGCTTCGGCGGCTTTCATGCGCGACTCTGGACCGAAGCGGCTGGTCGATAGCGCGGTGATGGCGGTCTCGGCGAGTGTGGTCGGCTCGTCGCGAACGGCCTGCAGCAGGAAGTCAGCCGAATCCGGGACAGGTGAGGCGCCCAGGCCGATGAGGATCGCGCGCCGGATGTCGATTGACACGAGCTCGCTTTGCCAGAAGTTGCGCAGGACGGCGATCGCCTCCGGCGCGCGGCACTGCGCCAGGGCGCTGGCGGCCTCCAGCTGGACCTCGACATTCCCATGCTGCAGAAAACGGCTGACGAAGGTGACGCTGCCTTCGGGCGCCAGACTGAGTAGCGAGGCGCAGCACTGGCCCATGACCTCGGGCTCGGCGTCGCCGGTCAGGAGTTTCAGTCGCAGCAAGAGCGCGCCTTCGGGTCGATTGAGCTGGTCGATGGCGATGGCGGAATCGATGCGGGCGGTCTTGTCGGGATCGGCCAGGCCGTCGGCGAGGTAGCGCAGGATCTCCAGGTCGTCCAGGATGCAGTCGGTCAGGGCGCGCGCGCACGTCCCGCGCAACTGGCCGGCAGTGTCGGCGCGACCGCCCCAGGCTGGCTCGAGCTGCACGTGGGTGATGCCGCGAATGTACGGGTCCGCGACGTGGTGATCCAGGTCACGCAAGGCTCGGACCAGGCCGAGCTTGGCCAGGCACTGTGGATCGGACTTCGCGGGATCGACGAAGAAGCGCTGGTAGGCGTCGAGCAGGTCGGGAATCAGGTCGTCGAAGCGCAGATCGGCGACGATCGCGCCGGCGCGGGCGACAAGGAAGTTGTTGCGTTCCTTCAGAGCGGTGCGCAGCCGTGAGCGGGTTGCCTGGGCATCTGGCGAGCGGCGGAGCGCGTCGAGGGCTTCGATCTTCCTGTCGAACGCCTGCCTCGCCATCGGCTGGTCGGCTCAGGGCCGCGGCGCAAGCGTGGTGAGCTGGCGGGCGCGGTCTCCGATCGCGCGCTGGACCAGGCCAGCCTCGCTACCTGACCACCGAGCGAGCGCTTCGGCGCCCGCTGGAACCAGGCGCAGCTCTTCGTCGGCACGCGTGGTCAGGATGGTCAGCTCGCCATCCGGGGTACGCAGGCCCAGCTCCACGACGCGACGGACGATGTCGACGCCGCGCCAGCCAGCCGAGATCACCGCGAAGACAAATGGCGCGGTTACCTCCGCCGGGTCGAGGTCAGCTTCGTAGCACATCACGCGCACCGCCTCGGCGGCGTCACGGGCGTGCAGCGTCCCGAGCATGCGGACACCGGTCTGCAGCAGCGCGAACGCTCGCCGCGCCGCCGCGCCGCACAGGTAGACCGGCATGTGCGGGCTCAGCTCGTTGACCAGCAAGTAGCGCGCGCCCGGGGCGGGCGGCACCTCGAGGCGATCCCGGCCACCCGACGTGACGTAGACGTGGGCGTCCTCTGGCAGGAACTCGAGAAGCGCGTTGGCGACCGTGGACTTGCCCGCGCCGGGTGGACCCGCGGCGACGAACACCGATGCGCCACGATCGATGGCCCACCACAGCGTCGCGGCGGCTTCGGGGCTGAGCGTGCCGCATGCCAGCAGGTCGGCGATGGTCATCGTGCCGCGCAACGTCCCGCGCCACGGCCAGAAATCGTTCAGGACCTGCACGCTGCCCGAAACGCCGCGGCGGCGGCGACGCCATACACCAGGTGCGCGCTGAGATCGTCCCACAGCGTCTTTGCAGGGTAGGACCAGATCGGCTTGTAGACACCCGCGATTGGCAACGACACGTAGCTGGCAAGCCAGACCAGCACGCCGAGGAGCGGAGCCTGCCACGGGCGCATTCGCGATGCCGAACCAAGCGCCAGGCCGAACACGGCGCCCCACTGCACGCCGTAGCCCCAGTGCATCAGGTTGGTGGTCAGTCTGACCTGACTGACGGGCAGCTCCCTCTGGGTGACCGTCTCGAACAGCAGCTTGCCGACCCTGGCGGGCGCGGGCGCGGCGTCCCACGCGTCCAGACCGGAGGCAAGCTCCCAGTCGGCGAAGCTGCTCTCGCCGCCGCCGCGCCTGTAGCGGACGAACCACACCAGGTCCATAGCCAGGGTCCCGGCAACGCCAGCGAGGAGGCCGCAGACAAGGGAGCGGAACAATGAGGTCACCGGGCTAACAGCGTAACGCCGATGTCGCAATCCTGAGGAGCACTCTCAACATTCCTGACGTTGTGCCACGTCACCATGCGGGGTCACTGGTCGGTTTGGGCACCCGGTGATCGCGTGAGCCAGTGCTCGTACAGGTCCGCGACGACCTCGTCGATCGGGGCGCGGTGCGTCTCCACGTCCAGGACCTCGGTTTGGGCCGACGCCTGCTCCAGCAGGTCCGAGAGCTTCACGGCCGCGGCATCGAATGTGAACTCGTGCCGGCCTGCGTCGGTGCGCAACAGCTCCGCCCCCATTAGCCGAGGCGGCGCTTCCGACGTCGTCTCCAGCGTCAGGACGCGGTGCTTGCTCAGCAGCCGACGCAGGTCGGCGAAGACGCCGTCGAAGGCAATCTGACCTTCGTGCAGCAGGACGATGCGGCCGGCGAGCTGCTCGAGCTCGGCCATGTCGTGGCTGGTGACGATGACGCTCAGGCCGCGCTCGCGGTTCAGGTCCTTGATGAAAGACAGGATGCGACGGCGAGCGAGCACGTCCAGGCCGAGCGTCGGCTCATCGAGCAGCAGGAGCTCCGGTTCGTGCAGCAGTGCCAGGGCAAGGTCGGCGCGCATGCGCTGGCCGAGGCTGAGCTCGCGCGCGAGCGTGCGATAGATGTCGTCGAGACCGAGCAGCTCGCGGACCAGACCCAGCATGCGGTCATACCGTGGCTGGGGGATGTTCCACACGACGCGCTTCCATTCGAACGTCGCGGCGATCGGATGGTCCCACCACAGCTCGGTGCGCTGGCCGAACACGACCCCCACTCGGCCGACGTAGCGCACCCGGTCGCGCACCGGGTCCAGACCGAGGGAGCGCACCGAGCCGCTGTCGGGGGCCAGCAATCCCGAAAGCAGCTTGATGGTGGTGCTCTTGCCCGCGCCGTTGGGCCCGGCGTACGCGACGATCTCGCCGCGCCGAACTGTCAGGTCGATGCCGTGCAGCGCCTGAACGACGCGGATTTCGGGGTGCAGCAGGTTGCGCAGGACGTCGCGCAGGTCGGCTGAGCGCACCCGCTGGCGATAGGTCTTGCGCACACCGCGAAGCTCAACGACGGTGTCCGTATTCGAGATAGCGGCTCGAGCCGGTGCGGCCGTAGTGACGGAGTCCACGAGTGAAGGTCCAGGCGGCGAATGTCGCGAATAATAGGGCCGCGGCGGGCAGGGCTGCCGCCTCGACCCACGACACGGGCGCAACCCCCAGCAGCACGCGTGTCGGGTACCAGGCGATCAGACCCGCCGGCACGATCGTCAGCAGGCTGGTCAACGCCAGGCCCGAGAGGCCGTCGAGCGGGAAAGGGATCAGCGTTTGCAGCATGTCCCAGCTGTGCGAGTTGATCTCCTCGGCGGCGCGCGGCGCCCAGAATGCGACGCTGCCCCACGCGTACTCAAAGGACTGCACGATCACCACCGACGCGAGCACGTCCACGACAAACAATGCCCACCACGCCGCCGACGGTGTCATGTCGAGCTGCTGGCCGGACCAGATCAGCAGGAACGCGGCCGGCGCCAACATGCTGGAGCCCGACACGGGGGCGAAGCCCTCGGTCACGAGCGCCGCCCACAGCGGCTGAGGTTGGATCAGCAGGTGATCGAGCTGGCCCCGGCCGATGCGTCGACTGATGTGCGCCAGGTTGTAGCTGAAAAACACGGTGACGAGCATCCGCACCAGCATGGCGTAGCCGAGCAGGAACAGGATCTGAGGCCGCGACCAGGCACCGATCCCGTCGAAGCGGGCGGCGAGCAGAAAGGTGGCGGTCGCGGCGGCCGCGCCAATGACGAGCTCGGCCAGGTAGTAGGTGAACGCGACCCCCGGCCCGCGAGCGATGTACAGCAGGTCCATGCCGGCGTACAGCCGCCACAGGCGCCCGAGCTGCGTTGGCGTAAAGGTGCTGCTAGCCACCGTGACTGACCAGCTTTTCGCGATTGGCGTCCCACAGCCACACGCCGAAAGGCCACAGGACGGCGAGCCAGACGAGCTGGCTGGCCAGCAGCGTCAGCGGGTTGCCGGCGGCGGTATAGATTGCCAGCGGCGCCCAGGCCATCGCGGCGAACGGCAGCCAGGCGAAGAGCTCGCCAAGGCCCCACGGGTAGTACGCCAGTGGCAAAAGCGCGCCCGAGAGCAACAGGGCTATTGCCGTGCGAATCCACTCGATGAGCCAGACTGGCTGATCGAGTCCAACGATCACCGCGCCGGTAATCAACTCCATCGCCAGGCCAACCAGGATTGCCAGAGCCAGGCTCACGACGAACAGCGCGCCCAGTCCGGGCGAGACCGGGCGGGGGTCGACGCCCAGCAGCGGCGCCATGGCGAGCAGCGGGAGCGAAAACAGGACGAAGTCGATGCACCACGGCCCGACCATCTCGGCGCTGAGCTGGCGCACCAGACCCATTGGCCGCAGGAAACGGATGACCAGCGTGCCTTCCCAGAAGGCCAGGTTCAGGCTGGTGCGCACGTTCAGCTGTTCGGCGAAGACCTCGGCGATAAGCGTGTAGGTCAGCACGCCGGCGAGGCTGAGCGGTCCGCTGTTGACGCGGTCCACGAGCACGTAGCGCCACAGCGCGAGAAGGACCAGGACGCGGAGCAGGCGCAGCGCGTAGGTGAGCAGAAAGCCGGGGTGATCGGTGGTCGCGGCGGCCGCCATGGAGGCCGTTTTGAGGTAGGCATTGTCGGGCAGCCGCGGTCGGAGCATAGCCAGGTACGAGTGGCGCCGCGGCTCAGTGTCCGAAGGTTGTCACGTAGTCGCGCTGCAGACGTTGGGGCAGGAACTCCTCCTCGAACTCACGAATGCGCGGCGCGCCCACCAGCGCCGACTGGTCGGGCAGACCGTATGCGGTGGCTCGCATCCGGGCGGTCCAGTCCTCCAGCGCAACAGGGCCGCGCGCTTTGAAGTCGTTGAGCACGAACCAGGCGGCCTGGGCGCCCACGGTCGCGGCAAAGGTCGGATACAGCGCGATGCGCGCGCCAAGCTGCTCCAGTTCGGCCGGCTCCGGGCCTGGACGGCTGCCCCAGATGACCATGACCGGCGCCGGAATACGCTCGCAGGCCAGCTTGAGCTGTTCGGGGGTCTGGACCGAGTTCATCCACACGAAATCTGCGCCACCGTCCTGGACGTATGCGATCGCCCGCTCGACGGCGTCCTCGAACTTCTCGCCCTCGGCGCCGATCGAATCGCAGCGGGCGCAGACCACGAACTCGGGGTCGAGCTCGTTGCGCGCTTTGACCGCGGCTTTGATCTTGCCGATCGCTTCGTCTGCCGGGATCACGCGCCGGCCGGCCATCGTGGCCGACTTCTTGGGCGCTTCCTGGTCTTCGATCTGCAGTCCGGCGACACCCGCGCGTACGAATTCCTGGACGGCAAAGAAGACGTTGGTGGCGTTACCGTAGCCGGTGTCCGCGTCGACGAGGATCGGAATGCCGACACGTGATTGCACGTGGCGGGTGTGGTCGACCATGTCGCGGAGGCCGACCAGGCCCATGTCCGGCACGCCGTACAGAAAGGCCGAGGTCTGCGAGCCGGCGACGAAGAACGACTCGAAGCCCGCGGCCTCGGCCATGCGGGCGTACAGCGGGCTGAAGCCGCCGGGCATAATGCTCAAGGTGGATCGAGCCAGGAGGTCGCGGAAGCGGCGTCGGGGCGTCGTTGCGTTCGAGGGGGAGTCGGTCATGGCAGTGGTCCAGACTACTGCGGCGCTGCCTTCGTTGGCCGCCTGCTGCCAATCCCGAGACGGGCGGCACTCGTAGATCCTTTGAGAAGGAGGTTCAGGCAAAAATGAACGTGCGGACGCTGCCTACGGCGTGGGGCATCACCGTCGTCCGGGTGATGGCGGGCATCATCATCTTCTGGTCCGGCGTCGAGAAGTTCCTGGCCGGCGGGTTTGCCAACTGGACCGTCGCGATGGCGAACCGCGGCTTCCCGGTGCCGGAGTTCTGGGGCGTGTTCATTCCGCTCCTGGAGACCGTTGGCGGGCTGCTGTTGCTTTTCGGACTCGGCGCACGGTGGGTGGCTATCTTTTACGTGGTCGAGTACTTCGGCACCGGGCTGGTCTTGAAGACGCACCCGTTTGGTGGTTTTGACAACATGCGGATCGACCTGATGCTGATGGCGACGGCGCTGGCCATCGTGCTGGTGGGGCCGGGCGCGTTTGCGCTGGAGTCGCTCGTCCTGCGGCGAGGCCAGACGCCGGTGGCGGAGCCGGTGCCCTCGAGCTGATCGTTGTGGCCGCCGAGTTGGGCAGTGACGAGGGGTAGGGGAGACCCCTACAACCCCACGCGGCGGTCACGAGGTCGGCGAGACTCGCGTGCCCAGGGATGAGCGTTGGCGATCGGTGATTGATGAGTTCCGTTGTGACGAGGGGTAGGGGGAGACCCCTACAACCCCCACGGGCGACCGCGAAGTCAGCCCCATCGGGGCGGCGTAGAGGCTGCTTTTTATGGCATCCAGCGGCCGACGGCGCAGCCGCAGCCGGTGCCTGCTGGTGAGCGATAGCCTGGCTGGTAGGTGATCTGCTCCATCGGCGTGTCGCCCATGGCGCCCGATGCGGCCACCCAGTTCAGAATCTCGGTCGTGGCGGACTGGAGCTTGTAGCGCGGCAGCGTCGACAGGATCTGTCCGTCGGCGGTGGTCAGGCCTTCGAGCGCGCGGCGGTCGATCTCCTCATCCACCGTGAAGTGGCTCAGGCCACCCGAGGTGACGATCGCCACCCGCGCATCGCTGTCCCAGGCCTCGATCGACTCGCGGACCGCACGACCGAGCGCGTAGGCGCGCCGCGGGCTGATCCAGTTGGGTGGGTAGCACGTGTTGATGGTGATCGGCACCATCGGCGGCCGCTTGTCGCCGAACCAGCGGCACACCGGGAACGCGAAAGCATGCGCCATGCCCTGCTTGCGCGGCTTGGTGTTGCGCTGGAAATCGAGGTACCAGGTGCCCGGTCCGATCGTGCCGCCGTACTCCTCTTTCATGTAGCGCGATTGGGCGATGTCGAAGTCTCGCTCGGCGAGCTCCTGGACCAGGTGCTTGCCAAGCGTCGTCTGCACGGGGTAGTCGATGATCTCCGTGCCGTAGACCGACGACGAGATGCGCACCGCCTCCGACATGTTCGGGCGCGTGGTCATCCGCGGGTAGTGGGTCAGGATGTCGCCCCAGTAGAGGCTGATCATCGGATAGTTGTCGTCGAAGAAGAGCTCGTCCTGGTCGTCGCCGAACATGACCACGACGTCGGGATTGACCTGCACGAACGTATCCCGCAGCTCGTTCAACGCCACCTGGATGGCCCCGAACTTGTGGCAGAAGACCTCTTCGTGGATATGCTTGTCGGCGATGCTGGGATCAGCCGATTCGAGAAGCTCGTCGTAAGTGACGTGTTTGCCATCTGACGGGCGAACCAGCTCGCGATTGCGCTTGTCGTCTTCGGCGCGCTTTGCCCAGTCCTGGCCCGGCAGGCTCATCAGCGGAGTATGGGAGGAGGCAAAGCCTGCGACGATTTTGGCCATCCAGAGGAACCCCCTTAGATATCGCTCGTCAGTATAGTCCTGCTCCGTTCCTCGGGCGCTCGGAACTCGGAGTGTGGACTACACGCTGGCGGCGACGGCCTGAGCGGGCGATGAGGTCAGGACGTCCTGCAGGTCGTAGACGCGGACCATGTTGTCGCGCAGGATCAGCTCACGTTCGGACTCGGGCACACCCTCGAAGTTGCGGTCGATGGCTTCCTGGGACTTCGGGAACGTCGAATCGAAGTGCGGGTAATCGGAGCCCCACATCAGGTTTTCGACCCCGATCAGGTCGCGACAGCGGATGCCCGGCACGTCGTCCTGGAACGTGGCGTACACCTGGCGACGCCAGATATCGGCGGCGTTCTTCCCGTTCAGTTTGGGAAAGCGCGGGCCGAAGCGGTAGGAGTACCACTCGAGCCGCTTGAGATAGTTCGGCATCCAGCCGATGTCGTTTTCGACCGAGATGATCTTCAGTCGAGGATGCTTGTCGAGCACGCCGCCGGTGATCATCTCGGCGATGGTTCGGAACGCGGGCACGGGCAGCACGACGCCGTCGACAATCTGATTGGCGCCCACCTGCGGACCGCCCTGGCGCGTCAGGATGTGGATGTTGACTGGCAGGTCGTACTCCTCCACGGCCGTCCAGAACCCGTCCCACATGGGGTTGTCATAGCGACGCTCGGCGAGTGGGTCGTTCGAGATGAAGATGCCGCGGAAGCCGAGTTGTTTGACGCGGTACAGCTCGCTCAGGTCCGCCTCGGGATCGGTCATCGAAATATTCGCGACCGGGAACAGTCGCGTCGGCGCATGCGAGGCGTAGTCGGCCGCCCAGTCGTTGTACGCGCGGTGGGCGTCGCGCTGGAATTCCTCGTCGGGGTGGCTGAACAGCGACATGCCGTAGCCGCAGTAGAAGATCTCGCCGGCGAGACCGTCGGCGTCCATGTCCTTCAGTCGCTCGACGGGGTCCCAACTGCCGGGTCGACACACGGCGTAGCCGCCGTGCGAGAACTTCTCGAGCTCCGCGGGCGGGATTCCGGCGCAACCCAGGCTGGTGGGGTTGAACGGGCGCAAGGGATCACAGACGAGGAAGTCGCCGGTCTGGCCGTTGAACTCGTGCTCGAGGTGTGGGGCACGGTCGCGGAATCTGGGCTGCATGCGCGTGGTCCACAGGTCGGGTGGCTCGAGGACGTGGGAGTCGGCGGAGAGGATGCGTTGCACCATGAGTAGCTTCCCCTTTTGAGGGTTATCGTACCGCCGGGTCAGGCGGTGACGCCGCGCGCGGAGCGGAGCGGCTGCATGACGGTTTCAGCGAACACGCGAAGCTGGTCCGCGCTGCCGCGGCCGCCCGAGCGGGCGCTCATCAGGATCATCGACATCTCGTCGGCGCCGTCGGCCAGGGTGCGCTCCAGCCGCGAGCGGACTTCCTCGGGCGTGCCGGCCACGGAGAACATGTCGATCCATCGCTCTGGCACCAGGTCCGCATAGCCGGCGTCCCAGATATGTCCGCGCTGATGGGCAGCTTGCAGGCGCTCGAGTGCCTCACGGTCCGGCTCGGCAAGCTGACCATCGCGCAGCTGACGGTTGAAGGTGTTCATCGCCCGACGGGCGACGCTGCCCCGCACCGCGCTCCGCGCGGCCTCGCGATCCTCGTCCACGCACGCGGTCGTCCAGAACAGAATGCGAGTCGCGCCGGCCGGTCGGCCGGCCTCCTGCTCGCCCGCGCGAATGATCGCGATCGAGTGCGCCAGCTCGTCGGGCATGCCGCTGACGAGTGCCGCGTCGGCGACGTGGCCAGCCATGCGCAGCGTGCGCTGGCCGCTGGCCGCGACGTAGATGGGAACAGGGCTCGCGTCGCGCTTCTGGAGGTAGCTGAGGCGGAGCGGACGCGTCTGTCCGTGGGCCTCTTCGCCCCGCAACAGCGTCCGAATCGTGGTGATCGCCGCCTCCAGGTCGCGTATGGTCGTACGCGGCACGCCCAAATTGAGGGGACCACTGTCGCCGACGCCGATGCCCAGGCGGATGCGGCCGGGGGCGAATTCGTCGAGGGTGGCCATGGCGCTGGCGATGACGGTCGGGTGTCGACCGGCCAGGTGGCTGACGCCCGGGCCAAGATTGATGCGGCTGGTGGAGACTGCCAGGGCGCCGAGCATGGACATTGCCTCGCGCCCGGCCATATGCGAGTCGGTAACCCAGAAGACGTCGTAGCCGAGTCGCTCGGCGAGCTGCGCCGCTTCGACAACGCTCGGGGCTGGGACGGTGGGGCCGAAGCCGACGCCAAACTGGACGGTGCTCATGGGTGCTGGTGACCTTCGCTTTCAGCGTTTCAGGATAGAGCGACGGCCGCCGCGGTCCGCAGGTCGGCCAGGGTGGGCATGACCTCGCTGGCGAACAGGTCCATGGAGCGTTGCCAGATCGCCGCGTCGGACCAGTCCGTGGCGCCGATCAACAACCCGCCGAAGCCGCCGACAGCGGCGTGCAGGTCGCGAATCTTGCGCGCGACGGTGCTCGGACTGCCGACGATCCACACCTTGTCACACAGATACTCGAGCGTCAGCGCGGAATCGGGCATGTCTTCGGTCATCTTGAGTCCGCCGAGACCGCGCGTCATCGACAGCAGCGGCAGGAAATAGTCGCCGTAGTCGCGGCCGAGCGCGCCGTCGAGCGCTTCGTCTCGAGCTTGCTGGTCAGTGGGCGCCACGTGCACCGCGCGGCACACCCGCCATTCGTTGCGATCGGGCGTGCGGCCGGTTCGCGCGGCGCCCTCGACCACGCTCGCCCAGTGCGATTGCAGCACGCGCGGCGTCACGAAGTTGATGCTCATTGGAATCCAGCCGCGCTCGCCGGCCAACCCCAGGGTTTCCGACTTCTCGGTGACGCCCGCCACGGCAATGGGCGGGTGGGGCTGCTGGAACGGCTTCAGGTGGACGTGCTTCTGGATGCGCGGGTCGTACTCGGGGACGTGGTAGCTCCAGCCGTGCTGCTCGTATCCGCCCGGGCGCGGGTCCGCCCAGATCGCCAGCACGGCGTCGACCGTGTCGACCGAGACCTGGCGCTGGATGCCTGTCCGCGGGTCGATGCCGACGACCTCGTAGTCGCCCGGAAAGCCACCGGAGCCGATGCCCCACAGGAAGCGCCCCTGGGCCAGGTGGTCGAGCATGGCGATGCGGTGGGCGAGGTGGAACGGATTGTGATTGGGCAGGCAGCTCACCCCGGTGCCAAGCTGGATCGAGCGGGTGCGCTGCAGTGCGGCGCCGATGAAGATGTCGGGGGCGGGGATGTTCTCCCACTCCGCGGTGAAATGCTCGCCGATCCAGGCTTCGTGGAAGCCGAGTCGATCGAGGTGCTCGATCTGTGAGAGGTCCGTCTGGAGGGTGCGGCCGACGTCCGAGCCCGGCGGATGCATCGGCATCATGAAGTACCCGAACCGCATGCGCCCATTGGTAGCATGCGGACCTGGGTGACCGTCGGCGCGTGAGGCCTTTCCCCAACCTCGAACCACTCGTGCGACCGCGCTCGGTGGCGATTGTCGGCGCCTCGGCCGACGTGCGGCGAACGGCCGGCAAACCCGCCGTGTACCTGAAGAAGCATGGCTACGTGGGGCGGGTGCACCTGGTCAACCCGCGCTACGCGGAGATCGACGGCGTCCCGTGCCTGCGCCGAATCGCGGACCTGCCGGAGGCGCCGGACGTCGGCCTGGTGCTGCTCGGGGCGGAGCCAGCCATCGAGGCGGTGCGACAACTGGCAGAACGCGGCGCGTCCACGGCGATCGTGCTGGCTGGCGGTTTCGCCGAGATCGACGACACGGGCGCCCAGCGCCAGACGCGGCTCGTGGAGGCGGCGGCCGGGATGCGGCTGCTCGGACCGAACACCATCGGCATGGTCAACGTCGCGGACCACACGGCGTTGTCCGCCAGCGGGGCGCTCGAGCTCGACACGCTAACCACCGGCCGGGTGGCGATCGTCTCGCAGAGCGGCGGGATGCTGGGCGCGCTCTTATCGCGCGGGGCGGCACGTGGACTGGGATTTTCGCGCCTCATCTCCACCGGCAATGAGGCGGACGTCGACGTGTGCGACGCGATCGAATACCTGCTCGCGGACGACGCGACACGGGTGATCGGGCTGTATCTCGAGAGCGTGCGGCGACCGGCGCGCTTTCGCGAACTCGCCGAACAGGCGGCCCAGCGCGGCAAACCCCTGGTGGTCTTCAAGATCGGTCGATCGGAAGCGGGTGCGCGGTCGGCAACCTCGCACACCGGCGCGATCGCCGGTACCGATCGGATGTACGCCGCGCTCTTCAAACAGACGGGTGCCGTTCGCGTCGAGACGCTTGACGGGCTGCTCGACGCCGCGACGGGTCTGGCGTTTGACACGCAATTGAACGGCCGGCGTCTGGGGATCCTGACCTCGACGGGTGGCGGCGGCTCGCTGGTGGCGGAGGCGTGCGGTCTACATGGCTTTACGGTTCCAACGCCGGACGCGCCGACAGCCGAGCGGTTGCGGGCGGCGCTGCTCGGCGAGTCGGCAATGGCGGATCGCAATCCGATCGACCTCACGCTGGCCAACCTGCGGTCGGAGACGTATCGCGAGACCGTTGCCGCGCTGGTCGACAGTCCGAGCTACGACGCGGTCGTGGTCGTGGTCGGCTCGTCGGGATTGGAGGATCCGTCACTGGCCGCCGCGCCCGTGCGCGAGGCGGCGGTGGCAGCGGAAAAGCCGGTGGTGGTGTACGTCAACCCGCACGCGATGAACATCGTCAGCTACCTGAATGGCGTGGGAGTGCCGGCCTTCTTCACGGCGGAAGGGTGCGCGACGGCGCTGGCGGCGATGGCGGGAGCAACACTCGGTGCGGCGCCCATCGAAGGGATTCGCGGCGCCGCGCACGGTCACACGCTGAACGAGGCCGAAGCGCTGGCGCTGTTCGCAGCCCACGGGGTGCGGGTGGCGCGGCACGCGGTGGCCGCGACGCCGGCCGAGGCGGCCGAGCAGACGGCTCGACTGGGTGCGGAACGCGTGGTGCTCAAGGTCCTGTCGAGGAGCGTCGCGCACAAGAGTGATGTCGGTGGTGTGCGCGTCGGCGTCTTGCCCCAAGACGTGACCGCCACGTGTGACGAGTTGCGACTTCGCATCGAGGATGCTGCGCTGGACGGTTGGCTCGTCCAGGAGGAGGTGGTCGGTGGCACGGAGATGCTGCTCGGCGTCATCCGCGATCCGCAGCTCGAGCTGGCCGTCGTGCTCGGGGCCGGCGGCACGGCCGCGGAGGTCTTCGGCGACACCAGCCTGCGGCTGCTGCCGCTGGGCCCGTCCGAGGCGCGCGAGATGCTGGGCGAGTTGAAGTGTCGCGTGCTGCTGGAGGGCTTTCGGGGACAGCCGCCTGGCGATATCGACGCGCTCGTCGAGACAGTTGAACGTTTCGCCGACATGGCCCTCGCGCTCGGCGACAACCTGCTGGAGGCCGAGATCAATCCGTTATTCGTGCTACCGCGCGGCCGTGGCGTCGTGGCGGCAGACGGGCTGGTGGTGCTGGCCAGTAACCTGGCGGCTACCTGATGGACGACACGCGAGTTCTGTTCTCACTGGAAGCCGGTGGCGTCGCCGTGGCGACCCTGAACCGGCCCGCAGTCCGCAACGCGATCGACGAGCAGACCCGGGCTGAGCTACAGGTCATCCTGGACCGAGTCGCCAACGACGCCAGCCTCAAGGCCCTGGTGCTCACGGGTAATGGCCCGGCGTTCTGCGCGGGCGGCGATATTTCCGCGATGCGGCAACGGCTGGGCGCGCCGCCAGGCCAGCTCGGAGCCAGCGGCTGGCTGCGGCAGCGTCGACTGCACGGGATGGTCGGCTCGCTCCACGGGCTCGAGAAGCCGACGGTTGCGGCGGTCAACGGCGCGGCGGCCGGACTGGGCATGGACCTGGCCTTGTGTTGCGACTTCATCGTCGCCTCTGAGCAGGCGTTTTTCACCATGAGCTACGTGGCGCGCGGGCTCATTCCGGATGGCGGTGGGCTCTACTTCTTGCCGCGCCGCGTCGGCCTGCCGAAGGCCAAAGAACTTATCTACACCGCGCGGCGAGTCGCGTCCGACGAGGCGCTCGAGATTGGTCTGGCGGATCGGGTCGTCGGGCCCGACGAGCTCCTCGCCACGGCGGCCGCGTGGGCGGCCGAGCTGGGCGCCTCCGCGGGAACGGCACTCGCCCTGAGCAAGTCGATCCTGGACCAGACGTTCGAGCTCACCGCTGACCAGGCATTCGCGCTCGGCGCCCAGGCCCAGGCGATCTGTTACACCACCGACGAGCACCACGAAGCAGTGGCCGCATTTCTCAATCGTCCGAGATGAAAGTTCCCCAGGGGGACGCCCAGCGGACTCAAGACACACCCTCGGGAGATAGGCCGCGATGAATAGAGAGATCAGCATTCGAGAGGTGGGTACCCGCGACGGCATCCAGTCGCTGGGCGCGTTCATCGACACCCCGCGCAAGGTCGAGCTGCTCGAGGCGCTCGGCGACACCGGGCTGCGGCGCATCGAAGCGACGTCCTTCGTCAACCCCAGGGCGGTGCCACAGATGGCGGACGCATCCGAGGTCATGGCCCACGTGCGTCGGCGGCCAGGGGTCAGCTACGAGGCCCTGGTGCCGAACGTGCGCGGCGCTCAGGATGCCATGGCCGCGCGCATGGATTCGGTGCTGGTGGTACTGATGGCCAGCGAAGCGTTCAACCGCAAGAACGTGCGCATGAGCGTCGACGACAGCCTGGCGCAGTCCGCGTCGATCAAGAGCGTTGCAGATGAGGCTGGCGTGCGATGCACCGGGGCGATCGGGACGGCATTTGGCTGCCCGTACGAGGGCGACATTCCTGAAGGGCGCGTGTTCGACCTGATCGAACGGTTCGTCGACCTCGGATTCGACGAGCTGATGCTGGCGGATACCACGGGCATGGCCAACCCGCTCCAGATCGAGCATACGCTGGGCACGGTGCTCGACCGCTGGGGTGATCGGATCGCATTCGGGCTCCACCTGCACAACACGCGCGGGATGGGATTGGCCAACGTGGTTGCCGGTCTGAACGCGGGCGTGATGACGTTTGACGCCAGCGTGGCCGGTATTGGCGGGTGTCCGTTTGCGCCGCAAGCCGCCGGCAACATCTCGACCGAGGACACGGTGCATATGCTCCACGAGATGGGCTACGCCACGGGGATCGACCTGGAGCGGCTCATCGAGGTGGCGCGACTGGCGCAGGACATCCTGGGCCGTGAGCTGCCGGGCCAGGTCATGAAGGCCGGTCCGCGCTGGCAGCTGCACGCCGCTTGAATCTCGCTCCCTCTCCCGACCCCTCCTGCGAGATTGCTCCCTCTCCCTCTGGGAGAGGGCAGGGGTGAGGGCTCCCTACGCGCCCGAACGTGTGTTGCCGTGATCAGTGGCCCTCACCCGCGCTGGCGCGCGGCCTCTCCCAGAGGGAGAGGCGTTTTTGGGGACAATCAGGCCGGGGCCAGCTCGCGGCGATAGTTCTCGTGGTGAGCCGACCACAGCGCGCCGAACTCGGACTCGCTCGAGGTGGTCTGGAGCGGAATAGCCCTGAACAGATTCGGGTCGCTCAAAATCGCCGGTTCGACCCCCTTTTCGAGATTGCGCGCCAGCCGCATCATCATCCGTCGCCAGAAGATGATGGCCACGTCGGTGGTGCCCAGGTGCTCCTGCGTGCGGTCGTAGATCGGGCCCATCGACTCGGTCATGGCCGCGTCCTCGACGCGGTTCCCCGGCAGGCCGGTGTAGTTGACGGTCTTCTGGCGCTGGCGGTCGATCATGTAATCGTTGTCTTTGTTGCGGACGCGGCGCCACGTGCCGGGGATGAAGGCGTTGGTGGGGTCGAGCGCGGGATCGGCGTCGCCGGGCGTGAGCTGACCCGGCTTCAGGACCCACTCGCCGCCAGCCGGAGGTGGCGGCTCGACGACGAACCACCAGCTGTGCTCGTCGTCCATCGGCAACGTGAAGTGCCCGCTGCCGCGGTACTGGCCGCCGGGGATGTTGATGAACATGGGCAGCACGAAGGTCGTCACCCGCCAGAAGTAGTCTTCGCCGGACGGACGACGGGCGCCATACGCGAAGCCGAAGTCCGTCTCCATCGTGGTTAGCCGCGGGGAACCGTAGTTGATGGGTCGATCGGTCTGGCCGAACTTGCGGTGCAGGAAGGAGACGTGCGCGGAGTCCAGGTCACCTTCGACGCCCTGGCTGTAGTTCGACTCCTGCATCCATTTGCGCACCTGGCTGCGCTCGGCGCCGGGCTGCGTGCACCAGTGATAGTTGGGGTACGGCGGCTGCTTGCTGGGCGGCCCCATGTAGATCCAGACGAAGCCACCGAACTCAGCCGAGGGATACGCGGTCGCTCTGACCTTGTGCTTGAAATCTGACTCGGCGGGCTCGTTGGGCATGTCGATGCAGTTGCCCTCGACGTCGAACTTCCAGCCGTGGTAGACGCAGCGCAGGCCTGCCTCTTCGTTCCTGCCGAAGAACAGACTTGCCCCGCGGTGCGGGCAATTGTTGGCCAGGAAACCGACCTTGCCGTTGGTGTCGCGGAAGGCGATCAGGTCCTCGCCGAGGATGCGGAAGCGGATCGGGTCGCTGTCGGTGTGCGGCAGCTCCTCGGGCAGGAGCGCTGGCAACCAGAAGCGGCGGTACAGGTTGCCCATGGGGGTACCTGGCCCGGTGCGGGTCAGGAGCTCGTTTTCTTCACGGCTGAGCATGACGAAAAGGTTATTCCCCAGAGGGGACCCAACGTGTTTTTACTTCGGTGCTGGACCAAGACGCTTACGCCGAAACCCGTGTTTTTCCAGGGACGACCGCCGCCGAGCCGACCGCGCTGTCCTTTAGAGGGGACCGTTCAGGGCTGGATCCAGGTCCTTGTGGTCCACAAACGCCTGGCGGAGATCCCGGGTGGCTTCCACCCAGTCGGCGCCTTCGGGCAGCAGCACGCCGCCTGATCGGACGCGGTACGCCTCGGGCGTGTCCACGCCTGGCGGCACGGCGCCGTTCTGCATGTGCGCGCGGATGGCGGCGATCAGGCGTCGCCGGACCCGAATGACCATCGCGTCGCTGGTGCCGAGTCGCTCCTGGCGGCGGTCGTAGATCGGTCCCATGCTGGAAGTGATGGCCGCGTCCTGCATGGCGATGCCGGAGATGCCCGTGAACCCGGCCGAGCCGCGGTTTTCCCGCTGAACGGTACGGTCGATGAGAAAGTCGTTGTCGGGCTGGACGATCGGCTGGTAACGGCCGTACCACGCCGTGGTGCGCGGCTGCATCGGAATGGGGTTCATGCTGGCGTTGGGTCCGTTGCCGCCGGGCCGACCGCGACTCACCGACATCTGGTAGGTGAGGGTGTGGTGGTCGTCGAGTGGCACTTCGCACGCGTTGCGCTTGCCGAGGCCCAGGACGCCGGGTGGCGCCATGGAAAACGACGGGAAGATCCACTGCGCGACGCGCCAGTACACGGTCCCGTCGTACGCGGGGCGGCGCGCGGCGTACGAGGCGCCGCCCTCGGTGTCGATCACCTCGAAATGGGCCGAGCGCTGTCTGAGCTGGTATTCGGAGAAGGTGCCCCTCGGCACATCTTCCGGCTGAATGCCGCCGTAGTGCAGGAAGCTCACGTGGGCGGTATCGATGTGGCCTTCGAGGATCTGGAACCAGTTGGCTGACTGCTGGTAAGCCCACGCCTGGGCCCCGGGCAGCATATTGCCTTCGAGGTCGGGCAGGGGCGGTGGGGTCGTGCGCGGACCGAGGTACGCCCAGACGATGCCGCCACGCTCCTGAGTGGGGTAGGCGACGGCCTTCACTTTCGACTTGAAGTCCGATTCGGCGGGCTCGTTCGGCATGTCGATGCAGCGGCCCTCGACGTCGAACTTCCAGCCGTGATACACGCAGCGCAAACCCGCTTCTTCGTTGCGACCAAAAAACAGCGAAGCGCCGCGGTGGGGGCAGTTGTTCTGGATCAGACCGACCTTGCCGTTGGTATCGCGGAAGGCGATGAGCTGCTCGCCAAGCATCAGAATGCGGACGGGATCGCAGTCGGGATCGGGCGCTTCCTCTGAGAGCATGGCGGGTAGCCAGTACTCGCGGAAGAGGTTGCCCATCGGGGTGCCCGGACCGACGCGGCAGATCAGCTCATTTTCTTCCTGGGTCAGCACGACAGGTGGGTTCCTCCCAACTCAGACGAGCACGGCGGCGCGGTAGTCGGCTGCGCCGGATTGGCCTTCGGGGAACAGCTCGAGCTTTTTCATCCACCGGTGAGTCTGCTCGTACACCTCCTGTGTGTAGGGCTCGAACACCAGCCGTTCCCCTGGCCCGAAGGCGCGGACGTCGACCAGTGGCTTGAACTCGTCGGCCATCTCGCGCAGGTAGTAATGCGTGTACTTCTGGTGCTCGACGTCGATGTCGCGCTGGGCGCGCTGCAACGCGCGGAAGTACTTCTCCACGTCTTGCAGGTCCACGTCTTCGCCCGAAATCAGGAAGCCGATCATGAACGACGTGTCGACCACCTTGCGGAAGCCCTGCTGCTCGACGATGTACGACTGCAGGCCGAAGACGTTGGCGGAGTCGATGCGTCGGTCGAGCAACTGCGCGACGCGGTCATTGGGCGAGCCGATGAACTTCAGGCGCGTATCTTCAGCCGGCAGGAAGGCCTCGAGTGCCTGCAACGCGGAGAAGTGGCTGCCGGAATGAAAGCCGACGCCGACCTCACGCTCGCGCAGGTCTTCGGGCTTGCGGATGGGGGAGTCGGCGGCGACGTAAATACCCGCCGGCGTCACCGAATAGGCGTGGCCCCACATCTTGCCGTGCTGACCCGAGGCGGCCATGTTGACGGCCCAGTGGCAAGCGGCGCTGATGTCGCAGGTGCGGCCGGCCTGCATGGTTTCGAAGGCGCCGGATTTGACCTCATCGGTGGTCTGCACCCCACTCCCGTTCAGGCGGTAGTTGCGGCCGACGCCGACTCCATCCGGCGAGCCCGCGAAGTGAAAGGTGTAGTCAAGACCCTCGGCGCGGAAGTAGCCCTTTTCCTCGGCTACCCACTCCTGCAGGCGATTGTGAGGTTGGATTTTGAAGGGGCCCATCGTTTGCTCCTAGCCG
>JAFAOS010000001.1 GCA_019247515.1 Chloroflexota bacterium
AGCGACGTGGCCGCGCTGCAAGCGGCTGCCGATCGCCTGAGTGCGGCGCTCCTGCAGCGGCGCTGCACGTCCTGGGTGCGCCGAGTGGTGCCGGTCTTCAGTCCCGTCGAACGTGAGGCGCTGCGACCTGGGTATCGCTACAGCATGGCCCAGATGGAGTTGGCCACCGACGTCGTGTTCAAACGCTCTGCACCGCTCAGAGCCTTGTTCCAGCGCGCCTGCGAACTGCGCGTGCTGGTCGGCGGCGCGAATCGGACAACGCATCTCTTTGGGCGCCGCATCAACCGCCGCTACCAGGGCAAGCTGCAGACTGTGCTGGACCAGCGCGATGCCGGCCACCCGGTGCTGCGCTGGTACTACCAGACGTCCTTCGCCAAACAATACGTCCGCGGCGACCATCACACCGATCGTATCCTGCGCAACGAGACCTGCTCGAACGATACCCGTCACTTCGGTGTGGGGCGTCGGCTGGAAAACTTGCCGCTGCTCCACGAACGTCTGGCCGCCACCAATGAGCGTTGCCTCGCCGAACAGGCCGAGTTGCTGGCCAGTGTGGTCGATACTGGCCAACTCGCCGCATTGGCAGCCTCCACGCTGGTCGGACAGCGCCGTATACCGGGCCTCAAGCTGCATGACGACCGGGTGATGCGTGTCCTCGAGACGTTGCTGCATCCCGCTGGCTTTGTGCGCGACTGGACCACCCGCGAGTTGCACACACGCGTCGTTGTCCGCCATCACCTCATCGCTGACGAGTACCGCCTCAGCCAGCTTCGCTACGACCTGAGTAAGCTCCGCGCCAAGGGTCTCGTCGAGCGCATCGGCAGAACCCGCCGTTACACCTTGACGCCAATCGGGCTGAAACTCGGCGTCTTGCTGGTCAAGCTCCGCCTGCGTCTGCTCGGTCCTCTCGCCAGCCTCATCTATCAGCCGAAGATGAATACACCAGCGCGTCACCTCAATTCCGTCGACGCTGCCTACCGCGAGGTCGACACCGCTCTGGACCACCTCTCAGCAGCCCTCGGCCTCCAACCCGCCGCGTAAACAAAATCCTCACTCCACCACCTGGTAATGTTTAACTGCTCTATCAGCGATGGTCGACGGCATTCTCGCTAGCACGTCGGCAACCCTTCGCGCGGCGTCCGCGTCGAGGTCCCGCCCGCGACATGCTGGTACAGGTCAGCCGTGATCGCGATGCCGCTGTGCCCGAGCCGAGCAGACGCCGTCTTGAGCGCAACGCCCGCCCGCAGCAGGAGCGTCGCGTGCGCGTGCCGAAGGTCATGAAAGCGCACGTCGGGCAGACCGGCCCGCCCCAGCGCCAGCTTGAACGCACGCAGCACATTCCGTCGCCTCAATGGCGTTCCGATCTCAACTGCAAAAGACCAGATCGAAGGCGGCCCAGTCGACAGCCGCCAGCCTGTCCTCAGACTGACGCGCCTTGTGAGCCCGGAGCATACGGACCATCTCGGGGTCGATCGATACCGTCCTACGGCTCGTCGTCGACTTCGGCTCGCCGTACAGTGGCCGCTGCTCCTTGGCCTTCACGAGTTGCGGGTCACACCGACCAGGCCGTGGTCCATGTCAATGTCAGTCCACTGCAGAGCCAGCAATTCGCCCTCACGTGGACCCGTTTTGATCGCCAGCGCCCACAGGACCGCCCACTGGTGATCAGCGCGAGCCGTACGAGAGGACGATCTGGACATGCTGATCTGGCGACTGGACGATCTCAGCGCGTCGCGGGCGAAGAGGTCAAGTCCGAGCACCTCCTGGTCATCGCCGACAAATGGCTGCGGTAGGTGGAGGGCACATGCGCCGAACACCCGAGCCCGCTGTCAGCGTTCAAGGTGCGACTGGCCGGCGGCAAGTTCGCTGACTTCCGCACGCGTGAGTTCCCGCGCTCGGCAGACTGACCCACTATGGCCAAAGTCACCTGGTTGCCGTTCAACAGCCTCGAGGCACTGGCGCTCATAAACGCGAGCGAGGCGGTCTTCTACACGCGCCCGAGGCCGAGACAGTGTCGCGCGTCGCAACTGTAGTAGAAGCGTCGGATCAGTGTGCCTGTTGCCGCGACCCGGACCATCGTACGCTGCGCGCATGACACAGCACATCTCGAGGCGGCGTTGGGCGCAGCGGCCGAGCGCTGCGCTGCTAGCTGTAGTGCTGGCCAGCGCTCCAGGCGTCATGCACGCCTCGTCGTCCGCCGCGGTCGGCGTACTGCCAAGCGGTGCCCAGAAGGTCATGGATAAAGAGGCATATTCCACCGCGCGCTGGCTGTACGACGTGGTCGACGCGAGCACGGGCGAAGTCCTGCTGTCGCAGCAGGCCGGCCAGATGGTGTTCACGGGCTCGACGGCCAAGAACTTCACCATTGGTGCGGCGTATGCCCTGCTTGGGCCCGACTCTCGTGTAACAACGCCGGTGTATGCGACCGCGCCGGTGTCGGACGGTGCGCTTGATGGCGACCTGGTACTCGTGGCCTCCGGGGACCTCGCCCTCGGCGGCCGCGGCGCGCTACAGGGCCGTTTCACACAGGCGTTTACCGCCACAACTATCGACCACGTCTACGGCGACCTCGCGCCGAACGCGGTCAAGAACGCCGAGGACCCCCTGGCCGGGCTGGACAGCCTGGCCACGCAGGTCGTGGCCAGCGGTGTCAGCCACATCAAAGGCGACGTCGTCATCGACGACCGGCTGTGGAAGACGGAGCCGGGGCAGGAAGGGCCGGTGCCGCCGATCTATGTCAACGACAACATCCTGGACATCACCGTCACACCAGCGAGCGTTGGCGCGACCGCCAGCGCGGACGGCAGCCCGACGACCTCCGCCTACGACGTCGTCTCAACCGTGGCGACCGAGGCCGGGTCGGACGTCTCGCTGGCTGTGGCGGCTGACCCCGCCAATCCACGCCTGCTGACCGTCAGCGGCACCATCGGCGCGGATGCCGGCCCACACCTGGCCATCTACCGCATCTCGGATGCGGCGTCTTGGGCACGCACGTTGTTCATCGAGGCGCTCGGCCGTGCCGGTGTGACGGTCGACGCGGACCCGACCGCGCGCAACCAGACGGATACTTTGCCTGCCCAGGGTACCTACGGCAGCAAGTTGCAGCTGGCGTCGTTGACTTCGCCACCGCTGCGTGCGATCGGGGCGATGATCCTTGAAACGAGCTACAACACCGGCGCCAACGCGGTGCTGTGCTTGCTGGCGGTGCACGCCGGTTCCACGAACTGCGTCGACGGCCTGAAGGCGATCCGCTCAGTGATCGAGCAGGCGGGGCTGGCGTCGAACGGGGTCGTGCTGACCGATGGCGAGGGCGCCGCCCCGGCGTCGGTGACCCCCGAGCAGATGGTCCGCTGGCTCGCGTGGACCCAGACCCAACCCTGGGGCGCAGTCTTCAAAGCTGGCCAGCCGGTGCTCGGCGAGTCGGGCACCCTGGCCGCGGCCGGTGTGGACAGCCCGGCCCGCGGCAAGGTGTTGGCCAAGACAGGCACCAACGCAGCAGTCGATCCGGCGACAGGCCGCAGCTTGTTCAACGTCCAGAGCATGGCCGGCTTCATGCAGACCAACGACGGCCGCACGCTCCTGTTCGACGTGTCTATGAGCGGCGGGACCTATCCCGATGTCATGACCGGGATCGTCCAGTCCAATAACGACGTGGCCGAGGTCACCGCCCAGATCCAGCAGGGTTTGTCGCGATGAGGCACGTGGGGATGTGCGCTCACCTGGCAATGATGCTGACCATAACTGACGGCGCTCCTGGCCGCGCCGAGTAAGAGACGCGGCATCTGTGTCGGTCGGTCGCTGCTCGGCGTGTGCCGCGGCAAGCAGCGAGCCGGTCGCGTTCTGCCTGACTCGCACCCAGGGCGTCTGCCAGCAAACCCAGCGTTGCAAGCCGTGGGCTCGCGCGATCACCGCGCTCCAGAGCGCCGACGGCCTTTTCACCGAGGCCCGCCCGTTCTGCCAGCGCCCCCTGCGACAGCCCAGCTGCCAGACGCATCGACCGCAACGCCGCCCCGAACGCGGTGGTATGTGACCGGGTCGCCCCGAGCGATTCGCTCATACCCGTGGCAAGTCATTGTAGGTGCGGTCTCCACGCCGAAAATTTTCCCACTCTGCACCCCCTGTGAAGGTTGTGTGGGTGTGCATGTCCCGCGCGACATCTCAGACTCGAAGCCGTGGAGTCCTGCGCTGTGAGGCATCGATGAAGGTGAGGACTAGCAGCGCGGACACCGCGACACCTGAAACACGGAGGCCAGCCATGAGCCCGGTTGATCGTCGCGAGATAGGCATGCCGAGCTCAGTCATGCGAGCGCCGAAGCACATGGAAGAGGCAAACGCGTTGCGCGGGCTGCGCGCCTCACGGCGGTCGTTCGCGGCGGCTCTCGTGGTCCGCGATCGGCGCGACCATGGGTCTCGACGACTCGCTGTCGGACCATGTGTGGTGAGAACCACGATCGTGGAGGGCCATTCGAGACAGTCAGCATGCCGGCGCATCCGTGCCAGGTGGATGCTTGGGACAGCGCCCGTCCCGGTGTCGACCACGTATCTGTTCAGTCCTGCGGAGCTGGAGCGTCTGAAGGCGTATCGGGTCGCCGTCCAGGCTGGCTTTTACTCCGACTGGCGGTGAGCTGGATGCAACTCATCTGGAATGGCACGCCAGAGGAGCGTCTGGAACTGCTCGCGGCGGTCCAGCACAATTGCACGTGCACGATCGATGTGCATGGCGCTCGTGTCTCGGTGTGCGAAGCGCACACCATGTTGGTTCAGCACCAGCGTGTGCTGAACGGGCTACTGTTCGCGCGGCGTATCGCGCAGCGCTTCATCCGCGAAGAGTGGCTCCTGGCCGATCCCGCGGGCATTGGGTTGGAGGCGAACAGGTAATACAGCAACTGTCCGCATCGACCCCGGTTCGGTCGTCCAGAACGAGACCCGTGCCGAGAATCGATAACACGATTCGGCAAGCGTCAATGGAGTAGTTCGTGCCGATTATTGAAACCGAGTCCACCACCACGATAGACCGACGAACACTGGGCCAACGGCAACGTGACGTCCGAAAGCAAGAACAAGATCCGTCTCATCCTGGACCTGTACGCCAGATCCAAAGACACGGAATTCGCCAACAGAACGAAGCGGTGGGATATCGACTGGTTCTGGAAGGACGAGACCACCGGTCCAGACCATGACCCGCTCCGCAACCGAAGAGTTCTACGCCCTGAACCTGGTCGATGCCGACACCGAGCAGCAACCTGGACCTATTGGTAACCACGTACTACGCCGAAAAGCGGCGACCACTACGCCACCAACGCTTGCCGAACTGGGCGCTTGCAACGGACGGCAGTACGTCAGCGCTACTGGTGAACAACCGCGAATCTAGCAACACTGCTGTCATCTTTCTGCACCAACATCCAGCACACGCCGCATAAGACCGGCGCCATTTTGCCTGAAACACTGGTGTTGGCCGGCTGGAACTGACGAAAAGCCGCCGGCGCCGCTGTTACTGCAGCGAACGCTGCTCACGCTGACGCTCGATCTACCGGGCCTGTCACATCCCACATTCGCCCAGTGTGCTGGTGGCTCCGCCCGCACCGCCTGTCACGCAGCGGCGGTGCCTATCACAACGGGAGTAATCACCCATGACCAATAGTTTGCCTCTTTTGTTTAGTCAGCCGGCAGGCCAAGCAGCGCTCAGCGCGGGCCTGTCTCAAGCGGGCAGCTGGAGGACACCCCAGCCATGAGACGTTTTGGCTACCCATGGCGCGCGCTTGCCGCGGGCGCGCTGCTGACGGGGCTGGCGGCCGTGCCGCCGGCGGCGGAGCTCGCGGCCACGGACACGGTGAGCATGTGCGACGACAGCAGCGCCGCGGGCACCCTGCGGAATGTGATCGCCAGCGCAGCGGCGGGCGACACGGTGAATTTCAGCTGCAGCGGCACCATCACGCTGGCCAGCACCATCTCGCTGGACAAGAACCTGACTATCGACGCCGGACTAC
This sequence comes from Chloroflexota bacterium, assembly GCA_019247515.1. Lineage (GTDB taxonomy): Bacteria > Chloroflexota > UBA6077 > UBA6077 > CF-72 > CF-72. The sequence goes on from JAFAOS010000001.1 coordinate 5,988, forward strand.
CTGATCGTCTTCAGGTAATTGGTCGCAATCGTCGCACACTAACATCGGCGACGCTGTCGGCGGACGGCTCTGGGATGAGCTGGTAGTGCATGTGGGGCCTGAAAGGCATGCTCTCCATTGATCGCGTAGCTGACAAGCTGGCAGCGCCAGTCATTGTCTGAGTGACTCGTACATTTGCTTCGAGTCTCCACACCAGCCGTCACGCGAGGCGTCACACAGCGCCGAAAAACGTCATGTGGGTGTCATAAAAAAGCGCCTCAAGCTAGAGCTGCCGATGGCCGATGAGCTTCCACAGTCGTTGCGGCCCCGAGCGCATCTGCGAGTGCGAGATCGAGACGCTGAGATCGCCCCAGTGCCCAGGCCTTCGCATAAGGCTCTTCCCCCAGTGCCTGACGCGCCGCCGCTTGCCAGCGCATAAGACGTGCGCTCTCAGCCGGCAGCACGCGCGCGCCGAGTGCCTCCCGAAGTGCATCGGCGGCGCCGGCCAGGCGTAGTGCGAGTTCGGGCATGTCTCCGGACACCAGTGCTGCGACCCCCTCCAGACCGCGCGCCAGCACCAGCCGGTCGCCAGACTGCTGCGCGAGCTGCAGGGCCTCGGCGCAAAGTCGCCCGGCCTGCGCAAGGTCGCCGTCGAGCGCTGCGTACCGCGCAAGGGCGAGCAGGGACCAGCTGAGTCCTTGTCGATCGCCCGTCTGTCGCTCGAGCGCAACGCTTTCGGTGAGCCAGCGACGAACCGTTTCAACCTCCGTCGCGGGCGTTGCTGCCAGCGCGGGGGCGTTCAGTGCTCGAGCTATTCCCCAGCGGGCGCCGACCCCTCCCAGCAGCGGAAGGCACTCTTTCACCAACGCAACCGCACGGTCGGGATCGTCCTGTTCCGCGGCCAGCCCGGCGAGATTGAGCAGGGCCAGTGCTTCCCAGTATCTGTTGCCCAGGTGGCGGTTGCGGGCAAGCGCTTCGGCATACAGCGCTTGCGCCGCGGCAAGGTTGCCCTGGACGCGCACGACGTTGCCCAGATAGTGCACGGCGACAGCGACGCCCTGCTCGTCGTCATGCATACGTGCCTCGGCCTGGCTCGCCTCGATCAGGGCCAGCGCGGCGGGATAGTCGGCCTGGCAGTAGGCGAGATGGCCGGCCCAGACCAGGGCGCGAATCCGAAGCGCCGCCGGCTGCGCCGCTCTGGGCAGGGCAACCACATCCCGGAACCAGGCGCGTCCTTCGCCATAGTGGCCGCGCACGTACCACAGCGGGTAGACGCCGACCGCCAACCGGAGCGCTTGCTCTCCGTCGCCGGCTGCGATGGACCACGCCAACGCCGCACGCAGGTTGGCTTGTTCTTGCTCGAGGGCCTCTACGTGGCCAGGGTCGAACACCTCGGCCGGCGTGCGCTCTGCCACGGTCAAGCACCAGTCGCGGTGTCGGCCACGAATCGTGTGACCCTCGCCACTTTGCGCGAGTTGGTCCGCGGCGTACTCGCGGACGATCTCCAGCAGCCCGAAGCGCCGCTCCTCCCTGCCATCCTCGAGCACCTGGACCAGGCTGCTCTCGACCAGCTGGTACAGGCGGTCGAGTACGGCCTCGGACGGCAGGTCAGTACCCCCACAGACGGCCTCGGCCGCTTCCAGCGTCCAGCCCCCCGCGAAGACGGCCAGCCGCCGGAACAGCGCCTGCTCGGCCGGTCCGAGGAGCGCGTAACTCCAGGCCAGCGTGTCGTACAGGGTCTGATGGCGACTGGGCAGGTCACGTGTACCGCCGCTGAGCTCCGGAAATGGGCGCTCCAGGCGCCGCAACAGCGCGTCCGGGGAGAGCAGCGGCACGCGAGCCGCGGCAAGCTCGATCGCGAGTGGAATGCCGTCCAACCGCCGGCAGATCGCGACAAGCGCGTCCCGATTTGACGGAGTCAACTGGAAGTCTGGAGCGATCGCTTGTGCACGATCCACGAACAATTGGACCGCGGGCGAGTTCGTGATCGTTTCC
>JAFAOS010000027.1 GCA_019247515.1 Chloroflexota bacterium
CGTCACACCGACCGTCACACGGAACGCCAAAACCGTGGGCGAGCTGCGGTTGGCCAGCGTGCGCTCGCTGGTCGGCGGCGGGGTGCGCGAGCCCGGGGCGGAACAGACGCGCGGCTTGACGCAACTTACTGGTTGCTATATTATCGCAACCGATGAGTTGCTATATGGATGCAGGCACGCGCCGTGGCGTTCCCTGATCGGATCGAGCGCCGCGTCGACCTCGCTCACCCGCCCGCCACGGTCTGGGCCGCGCTCACCACTTCGGAGGGGCTGTCTGCCTGGTTCGGCAATAACGCCGCGATCGACCTGCGCCCAGGCGGCGCCGCGCACATGACCTTCAAGAGCGGGGTCACCGTCGACATGCGCGTAGAACGCGTCGAGGAGCCGGCGGTGTTCGCGTTCACCTGGCGCCTCCCAGACCTACCTGAAGACGATCCGCGCCGCACCTACGTCGAGTTCACCCTCGAAGCCGTGGGCGCCGGCACGCGGCTGCGCCTGGTCGAGACCGGTTTCGCGCAGCTGCCCGTCGACTCGCGGCGCAAGACCTACGAGAGCCACGCCGAAGGATGGGCGAGCGAGCTCGGCGAACTGGCCGACTACCTCGATGCCGCCTGACGCGGAGGCGATCGCGGAGCAGGTCTTCACGGCCCTGGCAGATCCCACCCGCCGGGCCATCCTCGCGACACTCGCGGCGCACGGTCCGGCCACCGCCACGGATCTGGCCGATCGCCTGCCGATCACGCGCCAGGCGATCGCCAAGCACCTCGTACTACTGGCCGACGCGGGTCTCGTGACCTCCGAACTCGGCGAACGGCGGCGCGTGCGCTACCGGCTCCACTCCGCGCCCGTCCAGGTGGCGCAGCAATACCTGGCCGCGTTGGCCCATGACTGGGACAACCGTCTGGAGGCCCTACGGGACCACCTCGACCGCTCCGCCCCAGTTCTGAGCCCGAAAAACCGCACACCATAATGAAAGGAATCACGGTTATGACAAGCACGGAGCAATACTCCACAACCCCAGCGGACTACCAGACGACCATTCGCGTGAAAGCATCACCCGACGCCGTGTTCGACGCGCTCACCACCGTCACCGGGCTCGCCGCATGGTGGAACCCTGCCACCGGCTCCGGCGAGACCGGCGGCGAGCTCAGGTTCGTCATGAATGCGCCCGAACCGCTCGTGATCCACGTCGACGAGGCGAGCCGGCCGACCTCCGTGCGATGGACCGTAACCGACTGCCCGTTCCTGCCCGACTGGATCGGGACCCGGCCCACGTTCTCCATCACACCACTCGACAGCGACACATCCGAGCTCCACTTCCACCACCAGGGACTCGGCGAGCAACTGGAGTGCATCGACATGTGCACTCGAAGCTGGGACCACTATGTGCAGAGTCTCCGCGACTACCTCGAGGCAGGCCGGGGTAGCCCATACGGGAGTCCCGCGGACAGAGCTCGTCGCGAAGCAGAAGGGCGACCGATGTCGCCACCGGCAACGGTCATCCATCAGGAAGCGGTTGTTGCCGCGGCGCCTCAGCAGGTGTTCGAACTGCTCACCAGCGGCAGCCTGTTCGGCGCGGCAACCGGGCAGCCGGCGGAGATCACAGATCGCGAAGGCGACGCCTTCTCGCTGTTCGGCGGTCGGATCGAGGGCCGCCAGATCGAGCTCGTGCCGGGCAAGCGCGTCGTGCAGGCGTGGCGGTTCGGCACCGCGCATCCGTCAGCCTGGGAGCCAGGCGTCTACTCCACGGTTCGTTTTACGCTGAATCCAGCCGGCAATGGAACGCGACTGGCGATCGATCACACCGGCATCCCGGCGGAGTGGCGCGAGCACATTTCGATGGGCTACCCGACCTTCTATCAGGAGCCGATCACGAAGTTCTTTTCGTGAACCCATCCGCAGCGGTGTAGAGGTCGGCCCGGCGGCGGGACGATGGTGACGATAGGGACACCACACACCGGGTCAGCGGTTCGAGCAGTGCCGAGAAGCCGCCGTTACTCTCCCATTTGCAGCACGATCTTGCCGCGCGTGTGCCGTCCTGCAACCCGCGCCAGTGCCGCGCGGGCTTGCTCCAGCGGGAACACCGCCTCAACCTGCGGACGCAGTTTGCCGGCATCGACCAGACGGCTGAGTGCCTCCAGTCGCTGTCGGCCGCCATGGGCGGCGAACGATTCGCCGGTGATGCCACGCTCCAGTTGGGGAGGAGAACCTTGCAGGACGATGAAGAGCGCCCGACCGCCGTCGCGGACCGCGCCGATGGCCTGGTCGCGTGTCTGGCTGCCGGCGCCGTCCAGCAGCAGATCCACGCCGCCGGGCACCACCGCACGCGCCTGCTGAACCCAGTCGGCTGCGTGGTAGTCGAAGACCTCGCTTGCGCCCAGGCCGCGCAGATACTCGTGGTTGCCCGGGCTGGCGACGCCCAAGACGCGCGCGCCCTGCGCGACGGCGATCTGGACGGCAGCGCTGCCCACGCCGCCCGCCGCGGCCGTGATGAGCACCGTCTCGCCCGCCTGCAGCCGACCGCGATCGACCAGACCCTCGTAAGCAGTCCCGGCACTGATCACCAGGCCGGCCGCTTCCTGGAAGGTTGCACTTTCTGGCACAGGGGCCACCTGGTCCGCCGACGCCAATGCGAGCTCCCCGAACCCGCCGCCCGCCGGGAACAGCGTCGCGTACACCCGCTCGCCGGGCTGGACGCGGGCCCCGGCACCGGCCGCTTCGGCGACACCGGCGACTTCCTGGCCCGGGACAAACGGCAGGGCAATTCCTGGGAAGCCACCGTTCAGGAACCCGACGTCCCAGAGGCCGACGCCGGCACCACGGACCCTGATCAGCACCTGTCCCGCCGCGGGCGATGGGTCTGGCAGTTCACCCAGCTCGACGCTGTCGATCCCAGCCAGCTGGCGTGCCAGCGCTACTCGCATGGGCTATTCCCTCCTTACCCATATCATGCGGGGCACCGCAACCGCTGCTGCCGCAAACCCGTATCCTGCTGCGCACCGAATAGTTGCCTACCCGCATCCTGCTGCCTTCTCGTATCGTGCTGCTGCCTTCGAACCTGCGGCGTCGGGCCGGCCGACCCCCGCGCACGCCGAGTCTGCCGACGGCTTCGGTTTTGCCGAGGTGACCAGACATCGCCTCGCTGAAGGAAGGTAATTGCGGCGGCCCGAAGTCAGACAATTCAGATTCAGACTGGTAGTGTTACTGGATTACGTGTCGCCATCAGTCGATGGCTGATTACCGGCGACCGCCACGCCAGATGAGGTGCCGAAGTTCGAGGTAGGCCGCCACCGGGATGCCGCGTTTGACATCGCCTTTGATCAGGTTGTCCGGCACAACGCGCCTGGCGGCTATCGGCACAGCGGGCTTCAGCTTGATCGCACCCCCGCACGGGTGAACGTCACGTGGGTGACTCCGCTGGGTGAGGACGCGGCTTCGACCTGGTAGTCCTTGTCGAGACCCTCCAGTCCGTCCCAGAGGCGAACGCCTCGGCCGAGCAGGATAGGCACCACCACAATGTGCATGTGGTCGACGAGCCGGGCGGCAAGGAAGTCGCGGACGCTGGTCGGACCTCCGCCGATGCGTATGTCCTGGCCGCCAGCGGCCTTGCGAGCCATCCCGAGCGCCTCGGCGGGCGAGGCGTCGATGAAGTGGAACGTGGTGCCGCCCTCCATCTCGATCGACGGGCGTAGGTGATGCGTGAGGACGAAGACCGGCGTGTGGAAGGGCGGGTTGGGACCCCACCAGCCCTTCCAGTCCGGGTCGGCGTGCCATCCGGGGTAACCGAACTTCCCGGCGCCCATGATCTCGGCGCCGATTCCAGTATCGTGCTGCCTGGCGAAAGCGTTGTCGACGCCGTCGCTGCCGCCCGGCTCGTCGAGTCCGCGCCACCACCTGGTGGCGAACATCCACTGGTGCAGCCTGTCTCCGGCGTGACCGAACGGCGCGTCGCGGCGTTGACCTTCACCGGTGCCGAAGCCGTCGAGTGAAATCGAGAAGCTCTGGACGCGGGCGAGTGACATGGTTGCGACTCCTTCGGCAATCGCATGAAGTTGGTTTCGTGTTGCGGTCGATCGAGGTCAGCCGTAATCGGAGCTTCCTGTACGTTAGCGTCGAACGCTGGTGAGGCCGCGCGTGATGATCGCGGCGGCGATCGCGTGCATCACCACCAGCACCGCGATTTCGGCATTGGAGACGCCATCAACGGTCGGAATGTACGTGAAATCGGGAATCAACGTGACCACGAAGGTGATCGCCGAGAGAACCGTGAAAACCAGCGCGGCGTGCTTTCGAACAAAGCGGAGGAGCCCCGCGTACAGCAAGGCAGCGACAACGGCAGGGAAGACGGTGAAGATGATTGGCGCCGAAACGTTGCCCAGCGGCAGAAACGCGGGGTCGTACGCCACGGCGACCTGCGCCAGGTAGAAGAATACCGCGTTGGCCAACACGGCTGCGCCAATGGTGAGCAGCCCGGTGCCGGCGTAGCGACCCCAGCTGAACGCGCTGGTCGTGGTGGCCGTGGAGCGGAAGCTAGCGGAGAGCGAAGCGGCATTGGCGGACATGGTCGAGATGTGCTCCTCGTTGATTGGTTTCAGAGAGACGTCGAACGGGGCGAGGCGAAATCGACATCGCGCCGCGCGATCACCGCCGAGGAGGGCATCGTCGAGCTCGCCAGCCATTGCCCGATGAGCTTCGCGGCGTCCAGAAGCACATCGCCATTCTCGAGCTGGCTGGCCTGGTTACCAAAGAGCGCGTCCGGCGGGGCAGGGTCGTCCGCACCAATCTCGAGCGGCTGCGCATCAGGCGTAGCCAGCTCGATCAATACGAGGAGCTGTGGCTCGGCCGCATCGATCGCACCACCGAGCACATTTCCGAAACAAAGGCGAAGGACCAATGAGCGTCACCGCCGTGCGCAACGATCCGCGCCAGGGTTTCCCTGGACGGCGTCATGCAGGCGCCCAGCGGACCTGGCTCCGCTGAGGCCGTGACGTCGGCCCCAACCTCCATCACGCCCACGTCTGATAGCGGAGATAGACCATTCCATTCGCAAAACGGCGCTCGTCCAGCAGAGCCAGCTTGATGCATACATTGCTGGGCAGAACCGGCTTGCCACCGCCCATCACAATGGGCACGACGAACAGATGGATCTCGTCGACGAGCCCGGTTCGGACCGCGTGCGCGGCGAGGGTCGGACCACCCACCGAAAGATCATGTGGCAATTGCGCCTTCAAGTCGCCAACCGCCCGCGGGTCAAATTCCCGCTCGATACGTGTCTTCGGTGTCGAGGTGGTCTCCAGCGAGGTGGAATAGACGATCTTGTCGGCCGTTTGCCAGATCTGTGCGAAATCCAGCATGGCTGGGGTCCGACCGGGAATGACGTCTGGCGTCTGCCAAACCGCCATCGTCTGGTACATCTTGCGTCCATACAGGTACACCCCAATGGGCCGCTGGAGGTCGTTGATGAACGCAAATCCCTCCTCGTCCGGCGCCGCCCAATCGTAGTTCTCGTCAGAGATATAGCCATCGAGTGAGGTCGGCGTGACGTAGATCAGTTTGGCCATCGTGCAGCCTGCATGTTCAGCTGTAGGTGTACCCGGTGGTGCTCGGTAGAGGCAACCGCGCATTCGACTCGGGACGGTGCCTGCGACGCCGGCGTGGCGACAATGCGGTTGCAGGCGGTGGTGTACATGCGGTCCGCGGGCGGAGGTACCACCTGGCGCACGAGCGTCCCAGCGTTGTCGCGCGCACAGGGCGCTGCGCGGCTGACGTGGAGCCTTCAACAAGTCTCCATCACGCTGTTAGTCGAGGTCAATCTCGGTTCCGGAGCCGCGCGCGCTGGCCCAGGCGAAGGCCCACTCCATGATCGGCGCATCCCACGGATACATGCCCGCCAGGCTGAACAGGACGATGCGGTCCGGTCGGTCACGCGCGGGCTCGCGGCCTTGCATGACATCCGCAAGCGCGATGGGTGGCACGTCGCTGGCTGGTGGGCGGCCACCACCCCCCTGGAATCGCGTCGGGATCGCCAGCGGACTGGGACGATACTGCGTCGGGACCACCGTGCGCGCTGTCGCCAACAGACCCGGCGACCTGATGCCCGTGAGGGTCACCACGACTGAACCTGTTTTCAGCTCGCCGGCATCGATGTCTGGCTGGCCCGCCGGTGTGGTGGGCGCCACCACGTCGGCGTCCTCCAGCGCGGCCGCCGGACTGTCCACGATGGCGATCGGTTTGCCCAGCAGACCAGCCGTCTCGGCCGCGAAGCGCTCCGCGTTCGCGCGGGTGCGGTTCCACACCTGAATTCGCTCCAGCCGCGGCAGCGCATGATTCAGCGTGCGCGCCAGCGAGCGCGCCTGGTCGCCGCTCCCGAGAATCCCCAGCACGCGCGCATCCGGCATGGCCAGGTGCTTGACCCCAACACCCGCCGGCACCGAGGTGCGTAGCGGATTGAGCCCCACGGCTGACAGCAGCGCCTTCGGGCGCGCGTCGTTCACGTCAAGCAAAAGCATGAGCTGCGCGTGTGGGTGGAGCTGATGACGCACCGCCGAGTCCCACAAGCGCACTGATGATCCAGCGCGATTGGACGTGACGAAGATGCCAAGGACCTCCTCAGACGCAAGCGGAACGTCCACCCAGCCAATGTGGCCGCCGTCACCGCGATGCATTTGCAGCACGGTGTCCTCGATGGCCTTGAACGCACCCTCGAGCTGTGTCAGATCGTCCACAAGCGGCTGGAGATCGCGCGCGGTGAGCAGCAGCACGCCCGTATTCTGCTCAATTGACGCCTCAGAAGGAAATAGCCCCGCAAGGGCTCATCCATTCACCAGACCCAGGGAATCAGCGCTCGGGTGGTCCGCTGGTAAGCGGGGTACGCGTCGGGGAACTGCTCTTTCATCAAGCGATCCTCGGCGACGGCGCGCCACAGGAACAGCGGACCCAGGATCAACGTCAGAAACGTGAACGGCCACAAGTGCGGAAGCACAAACGCGACGATCAGTCCGGTCAGGAGGCTGAAACTTTGAGCCAGGTGCGGGCGGGTATCGCGTTTCACTCCGACGGCGGTGAGCGTGAGGTACGCCGTCTGGAGGACCCAGAGCGTGTAGATAACACGGCGATAGATCACGTCGGTAACTGTTACGCGCGGCTGGCGCGGCAGGCAACTTCGAGTTTGAAGTATCGAGGCGTACGGCTGTCCGCGCGGGCAGCGCGACATCGTG
>JAFAOS010000252.1 GCA_019247515.1 Chloroflexota bacterium
GCCCCCCGGCGAAGCCGCCCAGCCGAGCGCGCGGCAAGTCGATGTGGCCCTGTGTACCCGGTTGGAAAAAGTCGCGTGCTGGCGTGCCACCCCCTTCGGAAACAACCGCGCGGACGTTCGCACGCTCCTCCGCCAGGAGCTTGGAGACGACGTCGTTGTGACCGTCGAAGATTGTCAGTGCCACAGTTCTGCGGACGCGATCCGCGCGCCCTCCACCAGCGATTCGAACTTCGCCCACATCACGCTCGGGTGTACGCGCTGGGTCGATTGGTTTTGCGCGAAGCCGCAGTCGGTGCCGGCGATGACGTTCTCCTTACCGACCAGGTTCGCGTAGCGGATGATGCGGTCGGCCACCAGCCGCGGGTGCTCCACCGTCGTCAGATGGTGGGTGACGATGCCGGGGATCAGGCTCTTGCCCTCCGGCAGCTTGTGGTCCTGCCAGACGCGCCACTCGTGCTCGTGGCGCGGATTGGCGGCCTCCAGCGAATACGCGCCGGCCCTCACCTGCAAGATCAGGTCGACCAGTGCCTCCATTGGCGCATCGGCGACGTGCGGCACGTGCCAGCTGCCGAAACAGACGTGGTAGCGCACGCGATCCTCAGGAATCCCGTCCAGGGCGTGGTTGAGCGCGTCGACGCGCAGCTGCGCCCATTGTCGGTACCGCTCTGGACTTTGCTGGACCAGGTAGTCGTACATATTGGCGAGCACCGCATCGTCGACCTGCAGCAGGAAACCGGCGTCGATGATCGCGTGATACTCCTGTTTCAGCGCATCCGCGATGGCATACACGTACTCGCGGTCGCTGGAGTAGTACTCGTTGCGCGAGTCATAGCCGGTGCTCGCGGGCGCGACGGCGGTGAAAAATGCCTCGGTCCCGGATGGCACCGCCGCTTTCAGGTTGTCCAGGTCGCGCTGGATGAGTGCCTGACCCGAGTACGTGATCGGGCCGACGCAGACTTCGGTCGGCGCGCCGGTCAGCGCGCGCGGCATTTCCTGAGCGAAGAATTCGGGAAACCGCTCGCGGTCACGCCCGAGCCAGTTGAGCGGAATCAGCTCGTCGGGACGAATCTCGAAGCCGGTGATGCGCTCGAGGACGTAGGCCGCCCAGCTCGACTTGCCAAATTCGCCGTCGTTGACGACGTCGAGTCCAATGGCAACCTGCTGACGGACGATCTCGGCGACCGATTGGCGCAGCAAGCTGTCGTGTGCGGACGCATTGCTTGCATCCAGCAGGGCGGCCGGGCGCGGCAGGCTTCCGGTATGTGTCGTCAGAATGCGTTCGGTGCTCCGTCTCATCACTCCACTTTCTCTGGCTCTCGCCGCCGATCAACTGTACTTCGCGTTGGCCAGCGATTGCCCAACGCTTGCCGTCTCGGACCTGAGCGTGTTTGCATAGCTGCGTGTCCGCCGAGCCCACCCTCACCAGAATCAACATTGAATACTGCGGCGAGTGTGGAGATGCTCCCGTCGCCCTGAAGGCGACCGAAGAGCTGCTGACCGCTTACGAGGATCGTATCTCGCAGATCACCCTGATCCCGTCGTGGAATGGCGTGTTCGAGGTGGTCATGGATGGCAAGCTGATCTTCTCGAAGACGCGTCTGGGGCGGCACGCGCACGCCGGTGAGCTGGTCAAACTCGTGGGCGAGCGCCTCGAGCGCTAATCGAATCCCAACGCCACTGAGGAGTCGACGAATGGCTGACAAGATCGACGTTGAGTTCTATTTCGAGCCGGTGTGCGGCTGGGCGTGGCGCACGTCCATCTGGATGCGACGTGTGGCCAGGGAGCGGCCGATCAACGTCAACTGGAAGCTGTTATCGCTGGCGGCGATCAACAATCCTGAGGACTGGACGAAGGACCCGAACACCGGTCACGTTCACGCGGCGGGGCTGAACCGCACGCTGGTGCTCGCGCGCCGCAAGGCGGGCAATGACGCCATGGACCGGCTGTTCGTAGCGTATGGCAATGCGATCTTCGGTACGCGTGAGCTGCTGACCTGGGGTCAGCGCCCCAACCCGACACTGCGCGCCGAGCTCGCCGATCCCGATTATCGCGCGTTGCAGGCAAAGTGCCTGGAGACGGCTGGACTGCCGAAAACGCTGTACGAGGAGGCGATGTCCGACGAGTCGACCCACGAGGAGTGGATGGCAGAAAACGCCGAAGCCGTCGAGCGCCTCGGCGCCTTCGGCACCCCGACAATCGCCCTGAAAGGCTCCGACATCGGCATTTTCGGCCCCGTGGTCGACCCGGTGCCCAGCGGAGCCGAAGCCCTGGCCCTGTGGGACAGCGTCTACCAGACGCTCCACGCCCCGTACCTCTACGAAATCAAACGCAACCGCCCCCGGAGAACAAACGTACAATTCTCCGACTGACTCTAGTATTTTGATACGCGTGTTTATGCACGCCGCTACACTTGAGGTTTGACGCGTGTTTATGCACGCCGCTACAGTTGAGGTTTGACGCGTGTTTATGCACGCCGCTGCGCGGCGGAGGGGTTCCACCCCTCTACCCCGCTGGCGTGGCCGACACGGATCGACCACAGTTGTCAGCCACGTGTTCGACAAGAGGGGGAGCTCCGCTCCCCCCGGAAACCCCCACGGGGCTTCGCCGATGCGTGCCATCGTGACCTCGGTATCAGATCTCTTTGTCACCCTGGTCGGTGACCGAGGTGGTCGGTCAACTTGTGTGGTGAGCGACCGAAGGTCCGGATGGTCGCGGCCGCCGAAGGCCGTGGGGACTGGGGAGCGGAGCTCCCCAGCGTAGCGCTTCCGAGCTGAAAACTGTGGTCGACTGCAGTCGGCCAAGCTAGCGGGGTAGAGGGGCAGCGCCCCTCCGCCGCGTAGCGGCGTGCCAAAGCACGCTCATAACCTCAAGTGCAGCGACGTGTTGGACCTCGCTTGACGTGAGTCGGTCAGGGCGACATACAGTTGGCCGCTATGTGGAACGCTCGTCCAACTCGCCGACAGATGCTGGCCTGGCTTGGCGTCGGCTCTATCGGCATCCCGCTCCTGGCGGCTTGTAGCACCGCGGCGCCGGCCGCGGCGCCGACTGGTGCACCCGCCGCGGCCCCGACCGTCGGCGCGGCGCCCAAGCCGACCTCGCCACCGGGCGCCGCGGCCACCAGTGCTCCCGCCGCGGCAGCCACCAGTGCTCCCGCCGCGGCGGCCGGTGCGCCGACGGCCATCACCGCGCCCGCTTCCGGCAAGGTGGTCGTCGGTGGGGTGACGCTGCCCACGTACGCGCCTTACGCCGGCGCCAGGCCGGATTCACCGGGCTCGCCTGATGGCATGATCGACAATGGCTACAAAGCTTACCCGGCCACGCGTGCCAAATCAGTGACAACCACCCCAGGCGACGGCAGCGACATCAACATCATGACCTACACGGGCGGAGCGGTGCCGCCGGCCGTCGACAGCAATCCGGGCTGGCAGCAGGTCAACAAAGAGGTCGGCGCCAACCTCAAGGTCAACATGACGCCGTTCGCCGACTATTTCGGCACCAAGCTCCAGGTGACCATCGCCGGCGGCGAGCTGCCGGACCTGTTCTTCATCATTGCCGACCCGGGCATTACCCTGGTGCCAGAGTTCTTCAATGCCAAGGTCGCCGACCTGACCCCCTTCGTCAGCGGCGACGCCGTCAAGGACTACCCCAACCTCGCCGCGATTCCGACCCGCGCCTGGAAAACCACCATCTTCGACGCCAAGATTTACGGCGTCCCCGTCCCGCTCCGACCGTATTTCTGGTGGTACTGGGTCCACCAGGAACTCCTCGATCAGGCTGGTTTGAAGCAGCCGACCAACGCCGACGAGATGAAACAGCACCTCACCCAGTTCACCCAGCCCAACTCGGGCCTGTGGGGCATCGGCGTCGAAGCTGGCCCGATCTACGCGTACGGCTTGTGGATGGGTCTGTTCTCGTCGATCTTCGGCGCACCGAACAACTGGGCGGTGGACCCCGCCTCGGGCAAGTTCACCGCCACCTTCGAAACCGACCAGTACAAGCAAGCCACGCAGTACGTCAAGGACCTGTACACCGCGGGCGTCTTCCACCCGGACTCCAGCAACTACAACACGATCAGCGCCCGCGACGCTTTCCAGGCCCGCAAGTTCGCCTACCGCTACGACGGCCTGGAGATGTATGGCTGGCGCAAGCCGCCGGTCCAGTTGACGCCGCCACCCAACATCCAGCTGGTCAAGCCGTTTGGCGCCAGCGGTGGACCTGGCATGTACTGGTTCGGGCGACCGAACTTCGGCTACGTGGTCATGCCCAACACGCTCTCGCAGGATCGCATCAAGATGCTGCTGCGAGTCCTGAATTACCTTGCCGCGCCATTCGGCACCGAAGAGGACCTGCTGTTGCGGTTCGGCGTCCAGGATGTCGAGTGGACCGCCGACGCCAACGGCAGTCCGCAGTTCACCGACAAAGGCATGACGGACTTCATGCCCTGGCGGAACATCGTGGCGCCCGCCCCCGTCGCGTATCTGCCGGTCACGGTTCCCGAGTTTCCGACGCTGCTGCAGCAATGGGAAATGGAGCTGGCGGCGGTCGGCGTAGAGGACGCCAGCGTGGGACTCGTCTCGCGCACGTACGCCCAGAAGGGCGCAACCGCGAATCGCACGCTCGGCGACGGTTTCGACGACATCGTCACCGGCCGGCGGCCCTTCAGCGACTATGACGGGTTGGTGAAGGACTGGCTCGATGCCGTGGGGACTACGGCCAAGATGGAGTATCAGCAGGCGTACACCGCGGCGCAATCAAAGGCATAAGGAGAGGTCATGTCGAGCACCGATCACTTTCAGACCGGCCGGCCGGTCGTGCTGCGCAATGGCATCGTCCTGACCATGGACGACGGTCACCGCGTCCTGCGCGGCGCCGACGTCCTGATGGTTGGCGAGCGCATCGCCGAGGTCGGCCCGAATCTGACGGTGCCCGACGGCACGACGGAAATCGACGCTAGCGACGGCATCGTCATGCCCGGCATGGTCGATACCCACCGTCACATGTGGCAAACGGCGATGCGCGGCTACGGCGCGGACTGGACGCTGACCCAGTATTTCGTGTGGTACTACCTGCAGTGGGGCAAAGTGTGGCGTCCGCAGGATGTGTACGCCGGCAATCTGTTGTCGGCGATCGAGGCGCTCGACGCCGGCGTGACGACGACGGTGGACTGGTCGCACGGGCTGCAGACGGTCGAGCACGCCGACGCCGCCGTCGATGCGTTGCAGGCGGTGCCGGGACGATTCGTTCTTGCCTACGGCAACATCCAGCAAGGTCCGTGGGAATGGTCGGCGCGCCCTGAGTTCCGCGATTTCGTGAAACGGCGCATGTCCGGCGGCAACGACATGCTCGGCTTTCAGATGGCGTTCGACGTGCCGGATTCGGACGAGTTCCCGGAGCGCGCCGCGTTCGAGGTGGCGCGTGACCTGGACGTGGCGGTGACGACGCATGCCGGCGTTCGCGGCGCGACGTCCGACAAGGGCATTCGCATGATGTACGACAACGGCTTCATGACGCCGCGCAACGTGTACGTCCACGCCGCCTCGCTGTCCGACGATGCCTACCAGCGCATCGCGGCCAGCGGCGGATCGGTCTCCGTTTCGACCGAAAGCGAGCAGAGCGCGGGCCAGGGCTACCCGCCCACGTGGCGGCTGCGGCAGCACAATATTCCGGTGTCGTTGTCGATGGACACCAGCGTGTGGTGGAGCGGCGACCTGTTCTCGGCGATGCGCGCGACGCTGAGCGCCGACCGCGCCAGGGAGCACCTCGAGGCGCACACCCGCGATGAAACCGTGACCAATCACGCCCTGCGCGCGGAGCGGGTCGTGGCGTGGGCGACGCGCGGCGGCGCGCAGGCGCTGGGCCTGGACTCCGTCATCGGCAGCCTGGAGAAAGGCAAAAAGGCGGACGTGGTGCTGATCAAAAACGCCAGCTCGCCGGTGATGTTCCCGCTGCTCCACCCGTACGGCCACGTCGTCTTCCAGGCGTCACGCGGTGACGTGCACACCGTGATCGTGAACGGCCGTGTGGTGAAAGCCAGTGGCAACCTGGTCGACATTGACCTGTCCGCCGCCCGCCGTGCGGTGTACGAGACGATTCTGTACCTGCAGTCGCAGCTTGGCGACGAGGCGTGGGTGGAAGGCATGCACCCGGAGATTCCCGAGACAAGGGTGCTGGACAATCCGTATACGTACACGTATCGGTCATGAAGATTGTCGCCACCGTCGAACGGTGGGTGGCCACAACGTGAGTGAGCTAGCGCCCTCTGGGGAACGCAGGTCCAGTAAATCCACCTACGGTGGAGCCCTTCATCAACCCACAAAATGGGGGTCGTAGGGGTCCCCCCTACCTCTCGACATGACCCAAGGTATCCCCACCGATGGTCAGGTGGCGATGTCAGGATATGGCAGGCTCCAGTGCTGGAGCCTCACCGCGTATTCCTTCTGGAACGCCAGCGGCTCCGCATAGTCGCGTTCGAACAGGGCGATATACAGTGTGAGCGTCAGGAACGGGTGAGCGCCGAGCTCGAAGAGCTTCACGTAGTCGTGGCTACCCAGCGCCTCCCGCTCCTCATCCGTAAACGACAGCCAGCTGGTTTTCTCGAGCGTGGGCAGGTTCAACACGAGGTTGGCCCGCTCACGCTCCCACCATGCCACGGTCCCCCGCGGATCGTTGCGGTAGCGCTCCACCAGCTCCGGATCGCGGTCGACCGTGTACAGGAACTTGTCGAGGAGGTACTTGCTCACGCGGGCGACCCATCCGGATACCAGGTGAAGTACGCCTCCATTGTGTGGAACAGGTCCAGCGAATCCACGTAGTCCGCCTTCACGTTATCGCCGGCGACACCCATCATCAGCAGGAAGTCCATGAAGCCGTGCGTGGCGTTGCCAGGAATCCACAGACTGTCCAGCGTCACCTCGCGGAGTGCGCCGTCGACATCCGAGCGCGCGATCCAGTCCACGGCTTTGCGGTCGAACTCCGGGTCTGGCCCGTGTGGGCCGAACTGGCGTGGACCGCCCAGCTCCAGCGACAGATGTCCGGTGCCGATGATCGCCACCCGCTGCTCGCTCGGCCACTCTTCCACCAGCCGGCGCAGCAAGCGCCCTAGCTCCACGAAGCGCTTCGGCTGTGGCAGCGGCGGCGCGAAGATGTTGGTGTAGACCGGCACGATCGGCAGGTCGGCCTCGGGCCGCAGCGTGATGATTGGACAGGTGACGCTGTGGTCGATGCGTAGCTCGTTGCTGAAGGCAAAATCAAACCCCGCATCCAGACCCTGACGCAGCAGGAAGGTCGAGAGCTCTTCGTGTCCGCGCAAGCACATCCGCGGCAGACCGAACTCGCGCTCCTCGTTGTAATAGTTGGCGTCGTAGAACGGCGCTTTGCCGATGAGGAACTGGGGCATGTTGTCGAGCCACAGCTGGTGGAAGTGGTCGGAGCCGACCATGAGCAGGACGTCGGGCCGCGCGCGGGTCAGCGTCTCGCGAAATGCGGTGATCTTGGCGACCCATTCGTCGGCGAAGGGCGGCCGCGTCTCGGGAGGCGAAGTGCTGGCGCGGTAATAGAAAGGATGATGGGTAGAGGCGATGACCGCGGCGACGGTAGCCACAGGCGAGTTGCGTCCTCCTGTTCCGCCGGCAGTGTAGCGGTGCGGCGAGGTACGCTGCAGCGTGGAATTCGAGGCGAAATGTCGGTAGTTCTGATCACTGGATGCAGCAGTGGTTTTGGCGAGCTGATCGCCAGAACGCTCGCCACACACGGCCATCGGGCGTATGCCAGCATGCGCGGCGTCTCGGGGCGGAATGCCGAAGCCGCCCGCCGCCTGACGGAGTGGGCCGCGAGCGCCCACGTGCCCCTGAGCGTTGTCGAGCTCGACGTCACCAGCGACACGTCGGTGCGCGAGGCCGTCGAGCATATTCAGTCGACTGACGGGGACGTCGACGTGGTGGTCAACAACGCAGCCTCGAGCTCACGCGGCCCGCTGGAGGCCTTCAGTATCGCCCAGATGGCGGCGCTGCTGGACGTCAATGTTCTCGGCGGCATGCGCGTCAACAAAGCCGTGCTGCCGGCGATGCGCGCCCGCGGCGCCGGACTGATTATCTGGGTCTCGAGCACCCTTGGCCGGGTGCTGGTCGGGGGCGGTCTGTATCCGGCGAGCAAGTGGGCCGTCGAAGGCTTCGCGGAATCGCTCCACCATCAGGTGGCTCCATTCGGGATCGAGGTCGTGATTCTGGAGCCCGGCTCGTTTCCCACCCCGTCGACCTCCAATGCGATGCGCGCGGAAGACCAGGCGATCACCGACGCCTATGCGGCGGTTCCGACGCCCGCGCGCAATCGCCAGCTACCCACGGACGGCAGCTATCAACCGCCCGACCCGCAGGAAGTCGCCGATGCGGTCCTCGAGATCGTGCAGATTCCGGCCGGGCAGCGCCCGCTGCGCCGGGTCGTCGGACCGCAGCATACCGATGGCGTGCCAGCGTACAACCAGGCCTACGAGCAGCTCCGGCAGCACATGGCGGAAGTCCTGCGGCGTCCCGATCAGGCCGTCACCTGGGGTCCGGCGTCCGACAGGAGATGACCGGCGCGCCCTGACTCACGCGTGTCGGCCGACCTGGTCGCGCGCCTGCGCGGCTCCCTGGACCATCGCCCGCAATTTGGCGTACGCCGTCTCGCGCCCCAGGTACTTCATGCCGCAATCCGGCGCCACCACCAGCTGGGTGGCGGGCACGTACTCGAGTGCCGCCGCGATCCGCGCGGCGACCGTCTCGGGTGACTCGACTTCGGACGTGCCGAGATCGAGCGTGCCCAGCACGATCCGCTTGCCCGCCCTGGCCAGCGGCGCAAGCGTCTGCAGGTCCAGGTGTGGCTGGGCGGCCTCGATCGAGACCTCGTCGACTGGACTCTCGGCCAGCTCTTCGAGATAGGCGTAGCGGTTCGCGTTCTTGCCCCCGACCAGCGCGGCGTAGCCAAAGCACATGTGCAGCGCGCGGGTGCCGGTGGCGCCTTCGAAGGCTTTCGAGACGACCTCCACGCCAAACGCGCGGGCTTTGTCGGGCGCGTTGCGGAACCACGGCTCGTCGATCTGCACCACGTCGGCGCCGGCCGCGTACAGCTCTCTGATCTCGGCGTTGGCGGCCTCGGCGTAGGCCAGGGCCAGCGCGCGCGGATCGCGATAGTAGTCGTCGACGGCTTGCACGGACATGCTGAACGGACCTGGCAGGGTGATCTTGATGCGGCGCTCGGTATTGGCGCGCAGGAACTGCAGGTCGCGCACCTCGACCGGCGCGCGGCGCCGGATCGGACCCACTACACGGGGGACCAGCGTCGGCCGCCCGGTGGTGCCGCCGATCTCGGCTGGATGCTCGGGGTCGAGGCCGTCCAGAGCCGTTGCGAAGCGATTCGAGTAGCTCTCGCGGCGCATCTCGCCGTCGGTGATGACGTCGAGGCCGAGCTGTTCGAAGGCGCGGATGGCCAGCAGGGTCGCGTCGTCCTGGGCTTGCGTCAAATACGGCTCCAGGACACGCCAGACCTCGGCCACGCGGACGCGCGGCACACCGCGCTCCCTCAGCTTGTCGCGGTCGATGAGCCAGTCAGGCTGCGGGTAACTGCCGACCACCGTGGTTGGAAACAGCTCAAAGGTGCCGCCGCTCACGTGCACAGGCTACTCTGTCTGCGAACAGATGAAGGTTGGGGTTGTCTCAGACGTCCACAACAACGTCGAGGCCCTGACCTACGCGCTCGACCACCTGCGCGACTGCGACCTGGTCCTCGGGCTCGGCGACCTGGTGAGCGACTACCACGTCGACCCGCGCATCCTGCAGGTTGCGCGCGAGCGCGGGCTGGTCAGCATCGCCGGCAACCACGAAAAGAGCATCCTGCTGCATCCTGGCTCGCAGATCCGGTCGACGCTGTCCGCTGATACGCTGGACTTTCTGCGCCAGCTGCCGGCCGCGCGCGAGATCGACCTGGATGGTCGCTGCGTGCACGTGGCGCACGGCGCGCCCTGGGACGACCCGAACGACTATCGCTGCGCGTATGTGCTCGAGCGCGACCTGGTAACGCTGGGCCGCGTGGCCGCGACTACGCGGGCCGAGGTGGTGTTGCTCGGCCATACGCATCGGGCGATGACGGTGCGCACGGAGGGCACCCTGGTCATCAACCCGGGTTCGTGCGGCGAAGCGCGCGACGCGGCGCAGCGGCTGACCTTCGCCCGCCTGGACGCCGCCGCGGGCGTCGCCAGCGTGTTCCTGGTGAGGCCCGGCCTGGAGCCCGAACGGCTGCTGCAGGCGGACTTCTAGCGGTCAGCCGATGCCAAACCGGTCTCCGACCAGAAGACCTGACGGGTCGTCGAAAAAGTCTGCTTCTCCTCAGAGTGTCAGAGAAGAACTATTTGGCACGCGAAACGTCACGGCCACAAAACGTCAGCTAGCGCGCTCTGAGTCACGCAGGCTCAGCAATTCCACCTGCGGTGGAGCCCTCGACATCAACCACCCTGGGGGTCGTAGGGGTCTCCCCTACCCATCGACACGGCCCAAGCTGTCGGCGACCAACCGCGGGTGGCTGAACGCTAATCTCGCTTCCGCATCGGCGCGTCGGGAATCGTCAACCAGCCGTGGGCGGTAGCGGCGCAACTCGCCGCGGGCCGCGAGCTACACCATCGCTCTCCGTGGGGGTCGTAGGGGTCTCCCCTACCCCTCGACACGGCCCAAGCTGTCCGCCACCAACCGCGGGTGGCTGGACCCTAGTCTCGCTTCCGCCTCGGCGCGTCGGGAATCGCGAACGCCAGCGGCGCCGCCAGCAGGATCGGCACGGCCAGCCAGCCGAAGATCGTCGCCAGGCCCAGCGCCTGATCAGAAAACAGTGTCAGCGCCACCACCATCGCGGCGATGCTGATCACGCCGCCCGTCAGCCGGAACATGTTCCGAATGCCAGTCAGCGCCGCCGCGCGGTCCGGCGCCATGTCGATCGCCGCGTTGCTCGACGACGGCGTCGACAGGCCGTTGCCCACCGCGCTGAGCAGCAGGACAGACGCCAGGAACCAGAAACCGCCAAAACTTACCGGACCAACCTGCACCTGGGTTTGAGCCTGGCCCAGGATCACCAGCATGACCGCCACCAGCGCCATCCCAAGCAACATCGGAATCCGGTACCCGAGCTTGATGATGTAGACGCTGGTCAGGATCGACGTGATGACCATGACAATCGCGCGCGGCGTCAGCACCGCCCCGCTCAGGAACGGATCGAGCCCGAAGACGAGCACCGCGTAGGTCGGCAGGAACGAAAAGAAGCCGAAAACGGCCGCCCCGAAGAGCAGGTTGTAAATGTTGACGGCCACGTACGGTCGCTGGGCCACCAGGCGGTACTCCATCACCGGGTCGGCGGCGCGCTTGATCCACCGCAGAAACGCCACGAACAGGGCGACGCTGACGCCCAGGCCGAGCCACACGAACGGACCGTGCCACAGGCTCGGGTCGTCGCCAGCCGCCGTCAACGACAACAGCAGCAACGTGATCGCCGAGCCGTACAGCGCCAGCCCAGGCACGTCGATGTGGCGCGCCGCGCGTTGCACGCGTCGTTCGTGCAGGATCAGGCCGACGCCGACCACCACCGCCGCGCCGATCGGCACATTGATGATGAACATCTCGCGCCAGGTCCAGTGCTCGAGGATGAAGCCGCCCAGATTCGGACCGATGATGCTGCCAATGGGCTGCATGCTCGTGAGCAGACCAATCGCCTGCGCGCGGCGCAGCGGGTAATGCTCGGCGACGATGCCCACCGACGACGGCACCAGTCCGCCGCCGCCCACGGCCTGCACCCCGCGCGCCACGATCAGAAACCAGATGTTCGGTGCGATTGCGCACAGCAGCGAGCCGAACGTGAAGATGCCAACACAGAACAGGAAGACTCGCTTGCGGCCGAACGAGTCGCTCAGCTTGCCCGAGAGCGGCAACATGATGAGCTGCACGAGCTGATACGCGGTCAGCGTCCAGGCGACCAGGGCCAGCGACGTGTCAAAACTGACGACGAGCTGCGGAATCGCAACCGCGACGATGGTGTAGTCGATCGAGCTCATCAGCGCCGCCAGTGCCGCGAGCGCGAACAGCAGGTGGCCGAAGGCGGCGGTCTGGGAACTGGCTAGCGGCGCGGCGGCAACACCCGCTGTTTTGGTGGTGACCTGCGCCGGGGATGCCATAGACCTCGATACGTCGCCTGCTCAATATTCAGGGTACGACATCGGTCCGTCGCTAAAAGATCAGAGGCGGTCCAGGTTCACCGCCGTCGGCGGGGTTGCACCCTTCAGGACCGCGACGATGTTGTCGGAGGCGAGCGTCCCCATGCGAATACGCGTGGCGACCGTGGCGCTGCCGATGTGTGGCACCACGATCACGTTCGGCAAGGTGAGCAGCGGATCGTCACGCGGCATGGGCTCCGGGTCGGTGACGTCCAGTGCCGCGCCCGCGATCTCGCTGTCGCGGCAGGCCTCATAGACCGCGCGCTGGTCGATCAATCCTCCGCGCGCCACGTTGATCAAGTACGCGGTTTTCTTCATCAACTTGAATTGCGCGGTGGAAAGCATGTGCCGTGTCGCGGGTGTGAATGCGGCGTGGAGCGTGACGAAATCGCTCTCGCGCAGCAGCGCTTCCAGATCCACGAAGCTCACGGGCGCCTGGGCCTCCAGCTCCGGATGGCGATGGGCGCTGTAATACAGCACCCGCATATCGAAGCCCAGCGCCCGCCTGGCCACCTGCCAGCCAATGGCGCCGAGACCCACGATGCCCAACGTGCGGTGGTGCACGTCCTGGCCAAGCAACACGTTGGGATTCCAGCCCTGCCACTGGCCGTCTTTGACGTGATCGATGGCTTCGCCGATACGTCGGCCGACCGTCAGTATCAGCGACCACGTCAGGTCAGCGGTAGTTTCCGCCAGCACGCCCGGCGTATTGCAAACGACGACTCCACGTCGGGTGCACGCCTCGACGTCGATATTGTCGTACCCGACTCCGTATTCGGCGACCACCCGCAACGCTGGCGCGGCGTCGAGCAATTCCTGGTCGACGCGCTCGGTGATGCTCGCGAGCAGGCCATGCACGCCGGCGACCTTCGCCAACAGCGTGTCGCGAGACATCGGCTCTTCGGCTGCCCACTGCTCCACGTCCAGCCCGGCGTCGTGCAGCGGGCGCGTCGAGCCATCAGGGAAGCGGCGCGTGACCAGGACCGTTGGACGCGAGTCGGCGCGATTGAACGTCGTCATGCGTCAGAACCACAGCGACTTGTCGACTACGTTCACCAGCGGCTCACCTTTCAGGAAGCGCTGACTGTTGTCGAGCAGGATGGCCAGCCGCCGGTCGTCCAGATACGGTCCGAAGCCGGCGGTGTGCGGAGTCAGGAGCACATTCGGCGCGTCCCACAACGGGTGATTGGCCGGCAGCGGCTCTTCTTCGAAGACGTCCAGTCCAGCGCCGGCAATTCTGCCGGACTGGAGGGCGTCCACCAGGTCGTGCAGCCGAGTGGTCTTGCCGCGTCCGATGTTGATGAAGAACGCGGTTGGTTTCATTCGCGCGAAACGCGCGGCGTTCATCAGGTCTTCGGTCTCCGGCGTGTGCGGAATGGTCAGGATGACGAAATCCGCTCGCGGCAGCAGCTCGTCGAGATGCTCCGGGGTGTGCAGCTCGGCGACACCGGCCGGGCGATCGTGCTGGCGAGCGTCGACGCCGATGACACGCATGCCAAACGCCGCGCATTTCGTCGCCGTTTCCGCCCCGATACCGCCCACACCCACAATCAACGCGGTGGACTCCGGCAGGTGCACCACTCCGGTGTCGAGCCTGTCGGGCGCCCATTCATGACGTAGCTGGTGCGGAATGTAGCGGTGAAAACCACGCGCGAGTGCCAGGACGAACGCCATGATGTGCGCGGCGATGTGCTCGTTGAAGATGCCGCGCTGGTTGGTGACCACCACCGGGTGTTCGATGAGCTCGGGGTAATAGAACCCGGCAGGCGGAGCAATAGCCGGCGCCTGGAGCCATTTCAGCTGTCGCGCTTGCCGCAGCACGTCGGCCGGCAAGGCGCCGAAGGCCGCGTCGGCGTCGACGATCTGCTTGCGCGCGTCTTCGGGCGTTTCCGCGACGACGACGTCAAACGCAGGCAGCCTCTGGGCCAGAGTCGCGGCCCAGCCACGGGTGATCTCGGTCTGGGGCGGCAGAAACACAAACTTGGGCATGGCTGCTGATCAGGGTAGCGCTCGACGGCGCGTTAAAATCAACGTCCATGCGACTCTGGAAGCTCGGCCATGTGCTGCTGCGTGTCAGCGACGAGGAGCGCGCACGCTGGTTCTACTGCGATGTTCTCGGCCTGAAGGTCGCTGAGCGCGATCCCGACCACGGTGGCCTGTTCACCACCCTCGGCGATGGCTTCCATACGCTTGACTTCGCCAGGCACCCGGCCGGCGAGCAGGCGCAGAAACCCGGTCGCGATCAGCTCGGGCTGATCCACATCGCGTTCCAGGTCGAGCACTACGCCGACCTGCGCGACGCCTACGTCAACCTCGTGCGCAACGGCATCACCGTCGAGCGTGCCACCGATCACGAAAATCAGCGCAGCCTGTATTTTCGCGATC
This sequence comes from Chloroflexota bacterium, assembly GCA_019247515.1. GTDB lineage: Bacteria > Chloroflexota > UBA6077 > UBA6077 > CF-72 > CF-72. The sequence continues at coordinate 14,610 of JAFAOS010000252.1, forward strand.
CAGATGGCAACGGCCTGGAAATCTACTACGAGTTCCCGTGCGCCCTGCAGATCTTTCCGAACGGTCGCAACGACGTCGATACGGCGCTGGAAGTCGGCGGACCTGAGGACCCGGTGCCCGCCTGGTTGCAGGAGACGTGGCCCGGCCCGGAGCTCCAGGCGCGCATCGAAGCGGTGCGCCAGCAGGCAGGCACGGCCTCGGCTGTGGCAAGCTGAGCGGCGAGATGACAGGACCATCACCGCGCACGTTCAACTTTGGCGCTGGCAACCCTGATCCCGGCGTCTTCCCGTCGCGGGACCTCGGCGAAGCCGCCCGCCGAGCGCTCACCCGCATGGGCACCGAGCTCGCGCACTACCCCGAGGCGCGCGGGCTGCCCGAGCTGCGCGGAGTGGCGCAGCAGCGCTTCGAGCGCAACCACCACGTCCGCCCGCCGCTCGAGGACATCGTCATCACCAACGGCGCGATGCAGGGTCTGCAGCTCAGCGCCCAGGGGCTGGCCCGTCCGGGCGACGCGGTGATCATGGAGGAGTTCGAATACAGCGGCACGATCCGAGTCTTCAAACAGTGCGGCCTGGAGCTGGTGCCGGTGCCGGTCGACGAGCACGGCATGCGCATCGATGCGCTCGAAACCATCCTGGAACAACGCATCGCCAGCGGCAAGCGCCCGGCGTTCATCTACACGACCGCCAGCTACCAGAATCCCACCGGGACGAGCCTGCCGCTCGAGCGTCGACGGAAGCTCCTGGAGCTGGGACGCAGGCACTCGGTGCTGATTGTCGAAGACGACACCTACGGCGACATCAGCTTCGAGCCGCTGCAAGTGCCGGCGATTTACGCGCTCGCCAACGCGGGCGAGGTCATGTACATCGGGTCGTTCTCGAAGATCCTGGGGCCGGGCATCCGTCTCGGGTTCTTCATCGCCACCGAAGCGATCATCGCCCGGCTGATGCCGTGGAAGATGGACGGCGGCACGTCCATGCTCAGCCAGCTGGTCGCGGCCGAGTACTTCAAGGACCACCTCTGGGACCATATCGAGGAAGGTCGGCAGGCGGTCAAGGACAAGCGCAACGTGCTGCTCGATGCGCTGGAGGGCGAATTCGGCACGGTGCCCGGCATGCGCTGGAGCCAGCCGGATGGTGGCCTGTTCGTATGGGTCAAACTGCCGGAGGACGTGGATCGCGTTCGGTTGCAGGAGCTGGCCGTGGCGCGCGGCATTACGTACGCCACCGGCCAGGCGTTCCACGCGCTGAATTCGGATGTCGCGTATTTGCGACTGGCCTTTGGCTGGATCGACAAGGACGACATCACCGAAGGCGTCCGCCTGCTGGCCGAATGCGTCCGCGAGGCAATGCCGGCGACCGTCGCTTCTTGAGCGACGTGCGTGTTGACCAGGTCACCCGGCCGGAGGACCCGCGGGTGGCTGACCTGGTGCGCTTGCTGAACCAGACGTTTCCGGATCCGAACTCGGTGCTCGGTCTGGACCGCATTCAGCAATTTCTCTCGGACAATTCGACCGGCGCTCCGCGACAGTTCCACGTCCTGCTGGCCGAGCGGCCCAACACGTTCACGAAAAAGTCTGCTTCTCTCCAGAGAAGAATTGCCGGCACCTCGCAAGGTGGCGGCCACAATGGCTTCGGACTGGTGGGCGCCAGCATCTTCAGCTACGTGGCGGGCTCCAACTGCGGGTTTTCGGAGTACCTGCTGGTGGAGCCGGCACTTCGCCACCAGGGGCTGGGCCGCATCTTGTTCGATCGGCGCCAGGCTGTATTGAACGCCGACGCGGTGCGCCATGGGCAGCCCGCGTGCAACGGAGTGTTCATCGAAGTCGACAGTCCGTGGCGGACGCCGGCGGAATTGCTCGCCGCGGAAAGTTTTGACCCGCTGGAGCGGCTGCGCGTCTTCGCGCACCTCGGCTTCCGGCGCGTCGCCGTGGCGTACGTCCAACCGCCGCTCGGCGCGGACAAGAGCGCGGTGGAGCACATGGACCTGCTCTTCGCGCCATGGGCTCCAGAAACACTTGCGAGTGATTCGATCCCGGCGGAGTGGGCGCTGGCGACGCTCGAGACGATCTGGTCGGCATGGACTCCAGAGCTAGCTGGTAGCTACCTGGTGCAGCTCCGCGGGCAGATTCACGGTCCGTCGGTGTCGCTGGTCGATCCGTTGGTCGCCTGACGCTCCGCTGCATTCGTCGCGCGTGTCAATCGCGCACCCCAGTCGCGGATGTGGTCAATCAGCTCCGGCGGCCGCACCACCTCGAAGTCGGCGCCGATCGCGCCCAGCGTCAACACGGGCCAGTCCAGGTTGTCGACCGTCATGCGTAGCCGACACGACCCGTCGTCCACGTCCTCCACGGTCGCCCACTGGCCCACCCGCCCGCGCACGCTCGCGCCCGATGCGTGGACCAGTGCTTCAATCCGCCGTCGGGTCGGCAGGTTCTGAATGCCGGCGCGCACGAAGCTCACCGCGTCGGCGGCTGGCAGCTCGCGCGGCTGAAAGCGCATGCCAGTGGTGCGCAGACTCTCGAGGCGGTCCAGACGAAAGCTTCGCCAGTCATTGCGCCCGAGATCGAAGGCAACCAGGTACCAGCGCTGGCCCAGCGAGACCAGTCGGTGCGGCTCGACGTGGCGCGTGCTGCGCTCGGCGCTCTGCGCCGTGTAGGCAAAGCGCAGGCGTTCTTCGTCGCGACACGCCTGGGCGATGGTCGTGAGCACGCCGGCGTCGACGTTGGGACCACCGCTCCACACAACTGGCCCGTTGGTCATGGCCCGCAGCGCATCGACGCGGTGGCGCAAGTGGGGCGGCATGATGCGCGCGACCTTGGCCAGCGCGCGCACCGAGGACTCCTCGATGCCGGCGATCGCGCCCTGGGCCGCGGCGCGCAGGCCGATCGCCAGGGCCACCGCCTCGTCGTCGTCCAGGACCAGCGGCGGCAGCGCCGCCCCCGCTGCCAGCTGATAGCCGCCGTCGATGCCGCGGCGCGCCTCGACGGGATAGCCAAGCTCGCGCAGACGGTCAACATCCCGCCGCAAGGTGCGCGGCGAGACGTCGAGCCGCTCGGCCAGCTCGTCGCCAGGCCAGAAGCGATGCGTCTGCAGCAAAGACAGCAGCCGCAAGGTGCGCGAGCTGGTATTGGCCATGGTTCTGGTACCGAGTTTGTAGCAGGATCAGGCCAGAAACTGTCCGCTAGGCGGCTTGCTCGGGCGGTCCGGGGGATGAGTCGGTTCAGAGCCCGATCGCCAGCGGGTGCCGCGGCTCGTACAGGCCCATCTCGCCGCCGCCGGGGATTTTCAGCGTTGTCAGACGGCCGAAGCCGGCGTCGGTCACCACGCTCGTGAATTCCACGCCGCGTGCTTCCAGGTCCTTGACCGTCGCCGCGATGTCGTCGCACATCAGGTACAACTCCTGCCGACCGCTGTCAGACGGCTCGGTGGGGTGAATGCCGAGCTCGCCCGGCGGCAGCTTGAAGATCAGCCAACCGCCGTGCGCGTCGACGTACGGATAGCCCAGCACGTCACGGAAAAAGGCGCGCGCCCGCTCGGCGTCTTCGGCGTAAATGATGGAGTGGACACCAACGATCATGGACGCAAGTCTGCCACCTCGCGCTGACCCGAGCATCGAGGCCGCCGTCGGCCAGGCCAGAGCGGCCCTTGCGCGCTTCGGCCTGCTGCTGTTCTCGGATCCGGCGCTGCCAAGCCTGGTCGGCGTGATCGTGGATGAGCCCCTGCGCAGCTCGTGGTGGGGCCACCCGCGCGGACACGTCATCTATGCGGCGATGAACCGTCTCGAAGACGATCCCGACGTGCTGTCGAGCAAGCTGATCGCCGGCAAGGTGACGTACGTTCATCGCAACCTGTGGCCAGCGGTGTACGCGGCCGGTACCGGCCGGGAGGCGTGGCAATTGAACAATCTCTCGGCGGGAGCGCGCTGGCTGCTCGAGGAGACGGACGCCCATGGCGCGGTCCAGACTGACATGGCGGTGCCGCCTCGAGAAGTGCGAGCCGACAAGCGCACCGCCGACTTCGCCCGCGAGCTGGAACGTCGAGTGCTGGTCCACGCGACGGAGTTCCACACGCCCAGCGGCGCGCACGCCAAGCTGCTCGAAACCTGGCAGCGCTGGGCGGCGACTGTCAAGTTTCGGCCGCCAGCACTCTCCGCCGCGGAAGCACGTGCCGAACTGGAAGCCGCCGCCGCGCGCCTCCCAGCCGATGGCGCATTAGTCCGGCTCCCGTGGCGCCGATAAACGCTGCACATCAGGCAATGGGCGTGCATAAGCAGACGCTAGAGCTAACCATGTGCAGCGGCGTACGCTGTCGACACACTGGGAGGTCGCTCATGCCTGAAGCCGTCATCGTGGCTGCTACACGTTCGCCGATCGGCCGCGCCAACAAGGGTCATCTCGTCGACGTCCGACCCGACAACCTGGCCGCGCACGTGGTCTCCAGAGTCATGGACAAGGTGCCGCAACTGTCGGCCGACATGGTCGAGGACCTGCTGTGCGGCTGCGGGCTGCCGGGCGGCGAGCAGGGCTTCAACCTGGCTCGCGTCGTCAGCATCCTGAGTCGGGTCAATTCGCCGGGCGTCACCGTCAATCGCTACTGCTCCAGCTCGCTGGCCACGACGCGCATGGCCGCGCACGCGATCAAGGCCGGCGAGGGCGACGTGTTCCTGTCTGTCGGCGTCGAGTGCGTCTCGCGCTTCGGCAACGGCACCTCCGATCCGCGTTCTGCCCGCAACCCTCGGCTGGAGCCGGGCAACGCCGAGGGCTATCCAGACATCTACATCTCGATGGGCCTGACCGCCGAGAACGTCGCCGAGCGCGAGGGCATTTCGCGCGAGGAGATGGACCAGTATGCGGTCAAGAGCCAGACCGCCGCGGTCGCCGCCCAGGAGTCGGGGTTCTTCGATCGCGAGATCGTGCCCGTGCCGCTGCCGAATGGCGAGGTCTTCTCTCGCGACGACGGCCCGCGGCCGGGCACGACGATGGAGGTACTCGCCACGCTCAAGCCGGCGTTTCGCGAGGACGGCGCGGTGACGGCCGGCAACTCGTGTCCGCTCAACGACGGCGCCGCGGCGGTGGTGTTGATGTCTGATTCGCGCGCCCGCGACCTGGGCGTGCAACCCCTGGCGCGCGTCATTGCCACGGGCGTCTCGGCGCTGGAGCCCGAGATCATGGGCCTGGGCCCGGTCGACGCCTCGCGCCAGGCCCTCAAGCGCGCTGGCATGACCATGGACGACATCGACGTGGTGGAGATCAACGAGGCCTTTGCGGCGCAGGTCATCCCGTCGGCCAGGAAGCTCGGCGTCGATCCGCTGTCGGACAAGCTCAATCCACACGGCGGGGCGATTGCGCTGGGCCACCCGTTTGGGATGACCGGGGCGCGCATCCTGTGCACGCTGCTCAATGACCTGACCACCATGGACAAGACGGTGGGCCTGGAGACGATGTGCGTCGGCGGCGGTCAGGGGATGGCGATGATCATCGAGCGGCTCACCTAAGTGCTCGCCGCATCCGGCTCTTGAGCATGTTTATGTACGCCGCTGCGCGGCGGAGGGGTTCCACCCCTCTACCCCGCTGGCGTGGCCGACAAGGATCGACCACAGTTGTCAGCGGCGTGTTCGACAAGAGGGGGAGCTCCGCTCCCCCCGGAATCCCCCCACGGGGCTTCGCCGAATGCTGAGATCTGCACGGCGGTCAAGATGCTCCGGCCGCCGAAGGCCGTGGGGACTGGGGAGCGGAGCTCCCCAGCGTAGCGCTCCCTCGCTGAAAGCTGTGGTCGACTGCCGTCGGCCACGCCAGCGGGGTAGAGGGGCAGCGCCCCTCCGCCGCGCAGCGGCGTGCATAAGCATGCTCAGAACCTGATGTGCAGCGGCGCGCATAGGCAGGCGTCGCAGCTCGAGAGTTCAGAGAGGCTTGTGGAGGATGACCGAGGCCGGCTCCAGCTTGAAGCCGAGCTCCAGGTTGATGTGCAGCATCGGCGCGTTGGTCGCATCGTTTTCGGCGCGGATTTCGACGAAGCCGTGCTGCCGCGCATAGTCGATCGTCAGCAGTTTCAACGCGAGGGCGAGGCCGCGGCCGCGGTAGGCGGCGTCCACGCCGGTGAAGCCGACGTGGAGGATGCCAGGACGTCGCGAATCCCGGCGGAGCCGGCTGATCGCGACCATGCGCGTGCCGTCGAGCGCCAGAAAGCTGCCTCCGTCGAGCGCGGTTTCGGGGTTCAGCTCGACGGCCAGGAACTGATCGAACAGCAGCGAGCCCTCGGGGTCGTAGCCGGGCTCGTCCCGGTAGATGCGTTGCTCGAACTCGTAGAGGTCCCGCGCGAAGTGGTCGCCCCGTCGCTGGCGCTCGTCCGCGAGCGTCACCACGGACAGCCCCTGATCGGCGACTCGGCGGGTCGCCGACGGCAGGCGCTCGAGCTTGCCCTCAGCGACCTCCAGGGCCGCATCCCAGCGACGGTGCGCTTCCTCGAACCCGCGGTGTTGGAGAAAGGCAACGCTCCATGGACGCACTTCTGAGGCTTCCGCGCTGATCTGACGCGGATTCCAGTTCGCGACGACGTGGTCGAGCAATCCTGAATACAGGCATGCGCCGACGCCCTGGCGTTGAAAGTCCGGGTCCACATTCAGGCGCAGGTAGAACTTTTGCGGGTGATACGCCCACCAGCCATGCCCAAGCTCGCCCCAGCCGACCACCAGGCCGTCGCGCTCGGCGGCGAGCCCGTAGCGCAGCAGGCGCGGATTCCAGCTGGCGTCGCGCTCGCGGTACCAGTCTGGACCGCGGCTCTCGGCGGGATCGATCGCCGTGCCGATCGCCGCCAGCCGCTCGTAGTCGGCTGGCTCGACCGGTCGGAGTCTGGTCACGGTGCGTTCAGTCGTCGCGGCCGTAGTGGAGGCGGCGGTAGGGCACGGTGATGACGTTGCGCGAAATGCGCGCGTCGATGACCATGACGCCCTTGTTCGCCAGCCAGTCGGCGGCGGCAGTGCGCACGTCCTCGACGTGCGTTGCCAGACAGCCGCGACCACCGAACGAGCGCGCGACCGCGCCCAGGTCCGGCGTCGGGATCGTCGCCAGATCGAACTGCCGGTCGTGGGCTTTCATCTTGTGGTACTCGGAGCCGAGGGCCTGGTCGTTCAGCACGGTGACCAGCAACGGCATGTCGTAGCGGACGGCGGTTTCGAGTTCGGCCAGGTGCATCATCGTGCTGGCGTCGCCGTCCACGAGCAGGGTGGGCTGATTGCCGGTGGCGACGATCGCGCCCATCGCGGCGGGCAGCATCTGACCAATGCAACCGAAGAAATGTCCGGCGACGACGCGGCGCCCGGGCGCGTTGAACAGCATGGTGGTAAAGCCAGTGCTCGCCCCGCTGCCCATGACGAGTTGCACGTCGGTTGGCAGGCTCTGGTCGAGTGTCAGACACACCTCTCGCGGATCGACGCGGTCGGCTTCGATCGGGAACTCGGCGGTATCCGCGTGGTGGTTGACCAGCCGCTGCTCGACTTCGGGAGTGCGGTAGCCGGCGCTGGTGAACGACCGCTCTGCAAGCCGCGCGTCCAGACTCTCGACACCGAGTCGGGCATCCGCCTGGACATAGCAGTCCGCGGCTTTGGCGCCACTCATCAGCACGTGGGGCTTGGTGTCGATGTGGATGAAGCGCGCGTTGGGATACAGGTAGCCGTGCTCGGTGGTGTAGCGGTTCAGGCTGGCGCCGACGCCGATGACGCAGTCGGCCTCCTGGAACAGCTCCATCGCCGTGCTGCTGCCGTAGAAGCCGGAGATACCCACGTAATAGGGTTCCTCCGACAACCAGTTCTTGGCCATGAGCGTGGTGGCGATCAGCGCGCCCATGCGCCGCGCCAGGCGCACGACCGCTTCACCGGCGCCGGAGCGGATGGCGCCGCGACCGACGATGATCAGCGGTTTGCTGGAGCCCGCAATGATGTCGACGGCTCGCGCCAGGCTGTCCGGATTGGGCTGAATGCGGTTGGAGCCCAGGATCGCCGACGAGGGCACGTATTCCTCGTCGTCGTCCATCGTCTTCTGCTGGGTGTCCATGGGGGCGCTGAGCAGGATCGGTCGCGATTCGAGTTTGGCCCGGTAGAACGCCTTGCGCACCGCGTCGTAGGCGGTGTCCGGTGACAACACTCGCACGAAGCCGGCTTCGCAGGCTTCGGCAAAGCGCGACTGATCGAAGCGCTGGACATATTCCTCGTCGTCTGTTGGCGACTCGCCGACGAAGGCGACCAGGCCAGATTGGGCGCGCGCGGCGGTGACGAGCGCGGTGGCCAGCTGGGTGACGCCCGGTCCGCAGGTGGCCGTGCACACGCCGGGCGAGTAGGTGACGCGCGCCCAGCCGTCGGCCATGCCCAGGCCGGCGCCTTCGTGGCGTACTTCGAGCAGCTGCACGCCGAGGTCGTGCAGGGCCTCCATCCAGTACATGTTGCCATCGCCCATCATGCCGAAGACCGACGTCGTGCCCTCGGCGGCGAACGCCTTGGCGAGACCCTCAAAGACCTTCATACCCGCCGATGCTATCGAACCCCCTCTCCCTCTGGGAGAGGGCAGGGGTGAGGGCTACGTGCGAGCCGAACAGTGCTGCCGTGATAGGTAGCCCTCACCCGCGCTAAAGCGCGACCTCTCCCAGAGGAGAGGTGACTCTCCATTATGCGTCCCCTCAGCCGCGGAGCAGCTCGTACCACTCGGCTCGCCGCGACTGGTCCACCCGTGCGCCGATGAGCGTGGGCGCGCGCGCGGCGAGCGCGTCGGTCAGCGCGTGGCGAAAATCCTCCAGGCACTCGACGTCGATGCCCCTGCCACCGAACGCGTCGGCGATCCTGGCGCAGTCGACGTCAGGCAGACGCGCGCCGACGGGGTGCAGGTTCTGGCGGAGCTGCTTGGTTTCGATTTGCGCCAGCGCCCCGTCCACCCACACCACGTAGATGGGTGCGACGTGCTGCTCGACTGCCACGCTGATCTCCGAGGCGCGCATCAGCAGCGAGCCGTCGCCCATGAAGGCCACCACCGGCTCGCCCGGGTACGTCAGGCACAGCGCGTTGGCCGCGGGCAGCGCGTACCCCATCGTCGACAGGCCGTGGGCGGTGAAGTAGCGGCCCGGTGCGGAGGCCGACCACAGATAGGACGCCAGCGGCTTGCCGAAGCCCGCGTCGACCGCGACCCGCGTCTCGGATGGCAGGAGCGAGCGCGCCAGGCGCAGTGCGCTGGCGATGGTAAATCCGCCGTCGTCGAGGTGGAAGGGCGTGGCAAGCTGCGATCGATAGCTGGCGACCTCAGCCTCCGACCATTTTGAAGTGGGTCCAGACGCGGCGCACGCGAGCGCCGTCAACGCCGCGCGCGTCGGGCCGACGAGCTGAATTGTGGTGGGGGCGAAGCGCTGGGTATCGGGGCGCTCGTTGACCGCGATCAGCGGCGCGGAGTAGCGCCAGGCGCCGTTGAAGAAGTCCGTCGCGTCCAGGCCGACCGTCAACAGCAGGTCGCTGCGCGACAGCAGCTCGGTCTCGAGATTGCCGTTCATGAAGGCGCCGGCGAACCACTCGGATTCAGCCGCGAGGATGCCCATCGCCGACGGGCTGGTGAACATCGGCGCGTGGAGGGTCGTTCCGAGGTGCTCCAGGGCGGCGCGGGTTGGCGCATCCGCCGGACAGTTTCCGCCGACGATCATCGCGGGCCGCGCCGCGCGTGAGAGCTGCTCCGCGACGTCGGCGGGCAGCGGCTGAGTGTCCGCGCCCGCGACCAGCGTGCGGGTGTGCGATCCCAGCTGCAGCAAGGGCCAGGCGTCCAGACTGTCGATCGCCGCGGCGCTGGCGACGTCCTCGCGCAGCTCGAACAACACCGGACCAGCCGGCGGCGCCAGAGCCGTCTCGAGCGCTCGCGCCAGTACCTGGTGGATGCGCGGGCTTGCGGTGGTCGTCCACTTCGTGACCGGCTCGACCAGGCGGTGGGTGTCCAGACCCTGACGGATGATGATCGGCGCGCGCTCGGGGTTGTGCTGGCCAGTCACGACCAGCAGCGGCACGCGGTCGAGCCAGGCGTGCGCCAGGCCGTTGATGGCGTTGGTGATGCCGGGCGCGAGGGTGACGACAACCACGCCTGGCAGGCCGGTCGCCTGGGCTTCGGTCGCGGCCATGAGCACGGCGGCGCCTTCCTCGCGCGCGGCGACGTAGGTAAGCCCGGCGTCGTCGAGCGCGTCGAGCAGCCGCAGGTGGTCTTCGCCGGGCAAGCCGTAGACGCGCCGCACGCCGGCCGCGCGGAGCACGCTGGCGAAGGCGGCGGCAACGCTCGGCATGCCCGTTAGTGAACCATGGCGCTTCGAGTCCATACACTGGTGTGGCCGTGACCGATCGTGCGCTCCAGGGTGTCACCGTCCTCGAGCTGGGCCAGATCTACAACGTCCCCTACTGTGTCCTGCTGCTCGCCAACCTCGGCGCCGAGGTCATCAAGATCGAGCCGCTCACCGGCGAGCCCGCGCGCCAGCGCGCCGGCGGCCAGGACGCTACGCCGTTCGTCATGCTCAACTCGGGCAAGCGCGGCGTGTGCCTCAACCTGAAATCCGACAAGGGCAAGGAGCTGTTTCTGGCTCTGGCGGCTCAGGCGGACGTCGTCGTCGAAAACTACCGCGCCGGCACGCTCGACAAGCTCGGCCTCGGCTTCGAGGTGCTGCACGCCCTCAACCCACGGCTGATCCTGGCCAGTGGCCGCGGCTTCTCCCGCAAAGGCCCGCATCGATCGCTGGCGGCGATGGACCTGACCGTCCAGGCCATGACGGGCGTGATGGCCGCCACCGGCTTCGCCGACAACCCTCCCGTCAAAGCTGGGCCGGCCTTCGCCGATTTTCTCGGCGGCGTCCACCTGCTCGCCGGCATCCTGGCGGCGCTGCTCCAGCGCGAACGCACAGGCCAGGGCCAGCACGTCGAGGTCGCCATGCAGGACGCGTTGCTGCCGGCGCTGGCCTCCAACCTGAGTGCGCTGATCGACTCGGAGGGTGCTCTGCCGGAGCGGACCGGCAATCGGCACGGCGGCCTGGCGCTGTGTCCCTACAACACGTACTCGGCGGAGGACGGCTGGGTGGCGATCTTTTGCGCGACGGACCGCCAGTGGCTGTCGCTGTGCGACGTCCTCCACCGGCCCGACCTGCGCGCGGACCCCACGCTCCAGACCAATCCGGGGCGTGCCAAACGCATGGATGAGCTCGACGGGATTGTGGGCGAGTGGACAGGTGCGCGCACCCGACGCGAGTGCCTGGCACTGCTCGGACAGGCGGGCATTCCGGCCGCGCCAGTGCTGGCCTTGCACGAAGTTCTGCACGACGAGCAGATCGAGGCCAGCGGCATGCTGCGCACCATCCAGCATCCCCGACGCGGCGCCATGCGCGTCTTCGGCAGTCCGATCGATTTGTCGGATTCGCCACGTCCGGAGCTGGCGACCGCGCCCGGACTCGGCGAGCACACCCGCGGCGTGCTGCGCGACCGGCTCCACCTGTCCGACGCGGACCTCGACGCACTCCAGTCCGAAGGTGTCATCTAGCGTTGGATTTCCAGCTGACGCCGGAGCAGCGCGACCTCCAGCAACTGGTGCGCGACATCGCGCACAGGGAGCTTGCGCCGCTGGCGTCTCGCTGGGACCGCACCCACGAGTTTCCGTGGGACAGTATCCGCGCGCTCGGCCGCGCCGGCGTGCTGGGACTCACGATTCCGGAGCGGTACGGGGGCGTCGGCGGCAGCTGGTTCGAAGCGGTTCTGGCGATCGAAGAAGTGGCGCGCGTCTGCTACCAGACGGCCATGGCCGTCCTGGGCGAGCTTGGGGTGCAAACGCAAACGATCGTCCATTACGGCACCGACGCCCACAAGGCGCGCTACCTGCCTGCGGTGGGGCGCGGCGAGCTGATCTGCGCGATCTGCATGACCGAACCGGACGCCGGGTCGGACGCGGGCGCCATCCTCACCCAGGCGACCGCCGCGAAGGACGGCTACACGATCAACGGCAGCAAAGTCCTGATCAGCCGCGCGGACGTTGCGGGTGTATTTCTCACGTTCGTGCGTTTCGGCGACACCCCGGGCAGTCGGGGTGTTGGCGCCGTGTTGATCGACCGCGGCACGCCTGGGCTCGAAATCGGACCTGGCGAAGAGACGCTCGGCGGCGAATTGCTGTTTCCCGTCTACTTTCACGACGTGCACCTCTCACCCGAAGCGGTGCTCGTGAAAGAGCATGGTTTTCGCAAGCTGATGGCTGCCTTCAACGGGCAGCGGTGCCTGAACGCGGCGATCAGCCTGGGCCAGGCGCAGGGCGCGTTCGACGCGGCGGTCACCTACGTGCAGACGCGCCGGCAATTCGGTCAGCGCCTGGCGGACTTCCAGGGTGTCCAGTGGATGCTCGCGGACATGGCGATCGACCTGGACGCGGCGCGGCTGCTCATTTATCGGGCGGCCTGCAACGCGGGCGCCGGATTGCCAGACCAGGTGGAGGCCGCCAAAGCGAAGGCATTTGCGAATGAGACTGCCATTCACGTGAGCAATCAAGCCATGCAGCTATTTGGCGGACACGGGTATTTGAAGTCGATGCAAGTCGAGCGCTTCCTGCGCGGCGCGCGGTTTGGCGCGTTGGCCGGCGGCACGCCGCAGATCCAGCGCAACATCATCGCCGACTCTCTGGTCGGACGCCGGGCTACTGGTCGCGCGCGTGATTGAAGTCGACGAACGATTCGACGTTCCAGCGCCGCCGGCGACGGTGTGGGAGTTGCTGGCGGACCCCGAGGCGGTGGTCGGCTGTGTGCCGGGCGCGGCGATCGTCGCCGAAAATGACGACGGGTCCCTGGAGACCTCGCTCACGGTCAAGTTTGGTCCGGTCGCCGTCGCGTTTCAGGCGCACGCCGAGCTGGACCTGGACCCGGAAGCCATGCAAGGCCGGCTGTCGGCGCGTGGACGCGACAAGCAGGGCGGTGCGCGATTTCAGGCTTCGGCGACTTTCGGAGTGGCGGCGGACAGGGCGGGCTCGACGGTCACCACCCACGGCGAGGTAGAGATTTCGGGCCGGCTGGCCTCGATGATCGAAGGCGGCGCCGGCGTCGTTGCGAAACGGATGTCGGCGCAGTTCGCCGACTGCTTACGCGCCCGCTGTGCCCATGACTTGCCCGGACAGTAGCGCGCCCGCCTGACAAGTTGCTGAAAGGTTTGCTTCTCGCTAGAGAAGAATGGCCGGCACTGCGAAAGCTGGCGGCTACAAATGTCAGCTCACGCCCTCTGACGAACGCAGGTTCAGTGATTCCACGTACGGTGGAGACCTTCAGGCTGTTTCATCCGCGCCCGAGCGCCTGTGGTCGAGGTTCCCCTGACAGCTTGCTGAAAGGTTTGCTTCTCGCTAGAGAGGAATGGCCGGCACTGCGAAGCTGGCGGCTACAAATGTCAGCTCACGCCCTCTGACGAACGCAGGTTCAGTGATTCCACCTACGGTGGAGCCCTTCAGGCTGTTTCATCCGCGCCCGAGCGCCTGTGGTCGAGGTTCCCATGACAGCTTGCTGAAAGGTTTGCTTCTCGCTAGAGAAGAATGGCCGGCACTGAAAGCTGGCGGCTACAAATGTGAGCTCACGCCCTCTGACGAACGCAGGTTCAGTGATTCCACGTACGGTGGAGCCCTTCGAGCGGTTTTCATTCGACCTGCTACGGTGGAGCCCTTCGAGAGGTTTCGTCAACCTGCTAAGGGACCATCATCTCGGTGCGGACGGTCCTGGCCATCCAGCTTCAGGCGGCCAGCGGCAGGTCGTCGTACGCGCGGAGCGCCAGACGGTGGGTCGCCTTCGGTCCCAGCTCCAGGCCAAAGCCGTATGCCGCCACGATGGGCGCCAGCGCGGCGATTGGCAGCGAGCCATGCCGCTCGACAATCAGTCGCGGTCGACCATTGTCGTCCCGCGTGCCGAGGCGCTGGAAGCCCAGGATGGTGGTGGACATCGGCGCGTGCAGCGGATAGGCGGCGCGCGCCGCGGCTTCGTCCTGGTGGCGCATCAGGACAAAATTGGGTTCGTGACCGAACTCCGATTGCAGGCCGGCCGCGGTGAAATGCGCAGGTTCGTCGTCGGCGCCGGTGACGTGGCGCGAGCGGTTGGCCGACGTGATGTACAGGTATTCGACGCCAAGCAGGTCCATTGCCCGCCGCAGCAATCCGTTGGACGGACACTCGTAACCCGGCGCGATCACCTGGGTGGTGCGGATGTCGCCGTCGTACGCGGCCAGATGGTCGGGGACGTGCGCGGCGGCTGGACCTCGGAAGCCGAAGGGCCCGATGCTGAAGAGTCGGTCGATCAGCGCGTCCACGGTGCCGCGCGACAGACCGTCCGGCAGACGACTCCAGTCGAACAGGCGCGACACGCGGCAGCGGGTGGTCGTCACGCTGCCAACCTGATCCGCGGGCCGGCCTTTCATCAGGTTGACGCCGCGGACGACCTCGGCGTCGGGCCGCGTGGTGATTACGTAGAAGTTGCCAAAGGCGTGGCCCACGACCGCGCCGCGCGCGATGGCGATGGCGGCGCGTTCGGCATCGGCGGGGCGGGACAGATCGAACGTGTCCATGAGTATGGCCACCCTACCCGCCTGCTCGCGCGCCCACTATGAATCAGTTCACATCGACTCGCCGACCCGCGCGGAAAACGGCGGTCACGTTCAGCAGCGCGCCGAGGTCCAGGGTGGGGTCGCCCACCACGGCGAACAGGTCGGCGTCCCGGCCGGGCTTGACCGCGCCTTTCCGCTCGCCGACGCCGCATGCTTCGGCGCCAACCGAGGTTGCGGCGGCGAGCGCCTCGACGTTCGTCAGACCCGCGCGCGCCAGGAACGCGACGCCGTACGGCAGGACGTCGTGGGGCTTGCCCGGCGACACGCCCGCGTCGGTGCCGCCGATCAGACGCACTCCGGCCTGGTGCATGTCCTCCAGAATGGGCAGGAAGCTTTCGGCGAGCGTCGAGATGCCCGGGCGAGTGCTCGGCGCGGTTCCAACCGTTGGCGATACGGCGATCCTCCGCTCGGCAATGCCTTCGATCAAGCGACGGTCCGGCTGACGTCCGCCGCCGACGCGGAATGAGCAGTGCTCGATACAGTCCACACCCGCGGCTACCGCGTTCGCAATACCCGCCGGACCGTGCGCGTGCGCCGTCACCGACCGGCCTAGCCGATGCGCTTCTTCGACCGCGGCCTGCAATTCGGCGACCGTGTACTGCGGCTGGCTCGGATTGGTGCCGGGTGTCATGTGGCCGCCGGTGGCCATGATTTTGATCACGTCCACGCCAGACTTCACCCGAGTCCGGACGCCGCGCCGCACTTCCAGCTCACCATCCGCTTCGCCGCCCATGAAATGGCAGTGGCCGCCGGTAACCGTGACAGGCGGCCCGGCGGCGATGATCTCGGGTCCGAGCTCCGCGCCACTCCGAAACCAGTCGCGCAGCGTCACGCCCAGGTAGTTGCGATCGCCCAGGTCACGCACGGTCGTGATGCCGGCGGCCAGCGCCCGACGCGCGGCCAGACGCATGCGCAACAGCAGAGTCGCATCCGAATCCGCCAGCATCTGTGCCACGGGACGCGGGCCCGCGTCGAAACCGAGGTGGACGTGGGCGTCGATCATGCCCGGCAGGAGCGTGACGTCCCCGAGGTCCACCACCTCTGCATCCGTCGGTGACTCGATGGGTCCGGACTCAACTCCGGTGATGCGTCCGGCGTCGATCACCACCATCGGCTGTTGGATCAACCGCGCGCTGACGCCGTCGAACAGTCGCGCCGCGCGTAAGACCTGCGGGCCTGGCATCAATGCAACGATCGGGCAACGTGAAGCATTTGTTCGGCCACGAGCTGACCCGTGGCGTCGCCGTGGGCGCGCAGGCCGGCCGCGGCGCTTTCGATGTCCGACGGCCGGTTCTGACTGAGCTTGCGCTTGCCTTCGAGTCGCGTGATGGGGATCTCGAAGGCGACGATCGCCTGGCCGAGCCGGGCGATGTAGTCTTCGCCAGCGCGCGCGGTGGACCACCGCTCTGGCAAGCCTGACTCGAAGGTCTGGACGGTGTCCTCGAGGAGGTTGCGCACGTGGGCCCAGTCGTCGAGCAGAACCGGGGTGCCATAGGCGTGGACCGCGGAGTAGTTCCAGGTGGGCACGGCCTGCTCTGCCAGGTACCAGTTGGGCGAGATGTACGCGTGCGGGCCCTGGAAGATCACCAGCGCCTCCTCACACTCGCGCTCGGGTTGGAGTTGGAGAAAGGAGCGCCAGTGGGGGTTGGCGCGCGCCATGTGGCCGCGCAAGGTGCCGTTCGCGCCACGCGTCGAGTCCAGCAAGAAGGGCATATGCGTCGCAAACAACTCGCCGTCGACCCGCGAGACCAGCGTGGCGAAGCTGTGCTCGCGGATCAGCTCGTGCAGCACCTCGGGGCGCGTTTCGCGGAAGGCAGCCGGAATGTACATCGATCAGATTGAACACGCTCGCGTTGCGCGGCGAGAATACGTCATGGACAAGCGATGATGCAGCGCGAACCCCGGCACGTTCTGGCCATCGTCCTGGCTGGTGGCGAAGGCAAACGTCTGATGCCGCTGACCGCCGACCGTGCCAAACCCGCCGTGCCTTTCGGAGGAACGTATCGGCTGATCGACTTCGCGCTGTCAAATCTCGCCAACGCCGCGATCTTCAAGATCGTCGTCCTGACCCAGTACAAGAGCCACAGTCTCGACCGTCACATTGCGCAGATGTGGCGGATGTCGACACTCCTGGGCAACTACGTCGCCACGGTTCCGGCTCAGATGCGCGTTGGCCCGAGGTGGTTCGTCGGCTCGGCAGACGCTATTTATCAGAACCTGAACCTCATCTACGACGAGCGTCCGACCCATATTTGCGTCCTCGGCGCCGACCACATCTACCGCATGGACATGCGCCAGATGGTCGAGCACCACGTGCGCTCCGGCGCCTCGTTGACGTTGGCTGGCATTCGCGTGCCGATCGAGCAGGCGCCCGCGTTCGGCATCATCGAGGCCGACGCCAACGGACGGGTGCTCACGTTTCGCGAGAAGCCGCCCGCGCCGCAGCCGCTGCCCGACGCGCCGCACCAGGCGTACGCGTCGATGGGCGTCTACGTCTTCGACACGGACGCGCTGGTCGACGCGGTCACGGCGGACTCGGAACGCGAAGACTCGGTCCACGACGTCGGCGGCAGTCTCGTGCCGATGCTCGTGGAGCGTGGCGAGGCAACCGTGTATGACTTCAGCACCAACGACGTGCCCGGCGCGACCGAGCGCGACCGTGGCTACTGGCGTGACGTGGGCGACCTGGACATCTACTACGAGGCGAACATGGACCTCGTCGCGCCTGACCCGATCTTCAATCTGTACAACCTGCAGTGGCCGATCTACACCTCGCCCAGGCCCCTGCCGCCGGCCAAGTTCGTCTTCGACGAGGAAGGTCGCCGCGGAATGGCCATCGACTCGCTCATCAGCGTCGGCGTCATCATCTCGGGCGCCACGGTGCGACGCTCGATTCTGTCGCCCGGCGTGTTCGTGCACACGGGCGCGACGGTCGAGGGCTCGGTACTGATGGACAACGTGGAGGTCGGCCGGGGCGCGGTGATTCGCAACACGATCATCGACAAAAACGTGCGCGTGCCCAGCGGCTGGCGCATCGGCGTCGACCCCGAAAGTGACCGTGCCCGCTTTCACGTCTCGCACGGTGGGGTGGTCGCGTTGCGCAAGGGGCAACAGGTGGGAGACTAGCGGACGTGTTTCCAGGCTGGTTCTGGCGCCGACGCACCGCGGAACGGCGGGCCCAGGCGCTGCTGCGGCGGCTACTTTCGGCGACCGAGCAGGCCCAGCTGCGCAAGGAAGGATTCCTCGAGGTGCGCAGTCAAGCGGTCAGCGGCCGTACGTACCGCATTCCGAGGCGCGGCTCGCCCGTCGCGGTCCTGGAGCCCGACGGCAAGGTCAAATACCTCTGCCTGCAGCCCGAAACGCCGGTCGCCAGAGGCGAGCTGGTGGTGATTCACAAGCTTCTGCTGGAGGGCGCCGAACGCGACTACTGGCTGAAAGCCAATCGCGTCGGCCGACCGATGGGCCGCGGCTTCGGGCGGCGGCTGCTCGGTTGACGGTCAGAAAAAGGTTGGCGACAAGTGCTGCCTGGTGGTAAACTTTGTGCCCCAGGTCTCACGGGGCCGAGTGGTATCGACAAAGGAGGGAAGCCGAAGAGAGCAGGCCGAGGATGGTACTACGCCTCGTAAAAATGTACCGCCAAAAGTAACTGGCAACCTTGTTACTATCGCGTCCGGTGAACAGGACGGCAACCCGGCTCTGAGCCCCGTTCCGTTCCGCGCTCCGGCGCTGCTCGCGGCCTAAGAACCCGCGACAGCCCTCCAGGCAAGGCTTCGTAGTCTGGTCCGGTTGTAACCCCCACGAGGCTGGCTTCGCGAGACTGTCGCGGTAGCGAAGCGAGATCCAGCGGCTGGCTCCACTGACGGTCTGTCGGGCCGCTCGTCAGTGAGCAAGATTCAAGCGACCGACTAAGCCTGTAGAACTCCACGCCGATCTCGCTTTGGACGCGGGCGTCCGACTCCCCGCCGGCTCCACCAATCAGGGAGGTCCTGTCAAGGACCTCCCTTTTATTGTGTCGATTTCGCCCTGGGCGTCGTCCTGGCCGCGTCACTGAGCCAACCCCGCCACCAGAACATGGCCAACAGGCACAGCAGGGCGTCAGAAGAGTGAGTGGCAGGAAGAGCGTGGCAATGATCGCCAGTTGCTTCATGACGCCGTTCAGCCGGTTCGAGACGGTCGACAGGTGCGTGTCGAGCGCACCACTCAGCAGGTCGCGGTAACTGTCCACCAAGGTCGCTGATGCGGATCAGGTGGTCATAGACGTCGCGGAAGTAGCGTTCAGCCTCGGGCGTCATCCCGGGTAGCGGCGCCACCCCGGCCAGCTGGGTTGCCAGCATGTCACGCGCCGGGGTAATCACCTTGCGCACCCCGATCAGCGAGCGTAGTCGCCGTAGTCCTCGATCTTCGGCCGTTGCCCGAACTGTTCGGCATCTTCAACCGCCAGCGGATGGAACGCAAACACGTCGCGCAAAATGGGCAGGGTTTCCTGACCGCTGCCGTGCAGGTCCAGCCAGAATGGCGTGCCGGCGGCGAGCAGTTCGCGAATGCCCGCTTCGTCGCCGGCGCGCCGGGTGCCGTCGGGGGTGATCAGCACTGCGTCCATGCCGCAGATTGTGGCAGCGGACGCGTCCGGAGCGTTGGCCGATCGCATCCGACCTTGGTCCGATCCAGCGGCGACTTTCGCCCCCTGGGGATTGGCTGCTGTGCTCAGTACAATTCCGCCGATGACGATCGCGGCACGTGCGTTTCGAGCCGCTCCGCTCGCTGGCTGGTGGGCATGGCCCCGGCCCTTGATCGGCCATCGCTGGTCGCTGGCTCAGCAGTACCTGGTGGCCAGCCTGATCGTCGTCCTCGCCGGAGTGCTCATCACGGGCGCCTGGATCGGGCACCAGATCGAAACCAGCGTTGTCGAGCGCACCGGCGGCATCACTGCGCTGTACGTCGACAGCGTCATCGGGCCGCACCTGCAGGCTCTGGCGCTCGACGATCGGTGGCTCACTCCCGACGATGCCGCGGCGCTGAACGGTCTGGTAGCCGACACTGGCCTCGGCGAGGGCGTGGTGCAGTTCAAGATCTGGTCGCGCGACGGCAGGATCCTGTATTCGACGGACCCCGCGCTCGTCGGTCAGCAGTTTCCGGTCGACGACTTCCTGCAGCAGGCGATCAACGGCCAGGTGAGCGCGGATATCAGCAACCTGGACGCGCCGGAGAACCGGGACGAGCGCCAGCACTTCAGCCGCCTGGTGGAGGTCTACGCGCCGGTCCGACAGAACAGCGACGGACGGGTCATAGCCATCAACGAGTTCTACCTGTTGCCCGACGCGCTCGATCAGGAGATCCGCGACGCCCAGCTGAGCTCTTGGGCCGTGGTGGCCGGCATCGGCCTGGTGACCTATCTGCTGCTGGCCGGCATTGTCAAACGCGGCAGCGACACGATCCGCCACCAGCAGCGCGAGCTGGAGCGACGTCTGGAGCAAAACACGCGTTTGCACGAGCGAGTCCGGCAAGCGGCGGGGCGCACGACGGCGCTCAACGAACAGGCGCTGCGGCGGGTCAGCGCGGATTTGCACGATGGGCCAGGGCAAGCGCTGGCGCTCGCGCTGCTGCGTCTGGATGCCTTGCAAGCGCCATGTGCCGACAATGTGGAGTCCTGCAGGCGTACGCACGCGGATTTCGAAACGGTCCATTCCGCGGTGCGCGACGCGCTGTCGGACCTGCGGGCGATTTCCGCCGGATTGCGTCTGCCGGAGCTGGAGCGACTGACCGTGGTGGAGGTTGCGTCGCGGGCAATTGACGACCACCAGCGGCGCAGCCGGGTGACAGTCCAGCGCCAGCTGGAGTCGCTGCCGGAGCAGGCGCCGCTGGCAATCAAGATCGCCCTGGTGCGGACGCTGCAAGAGGCATTATCGAATGCCACGCGCCACGGCAGGGGCGCCGATGTGCGCGTCGAGCTGGATGGTGCTGGTGACCGGTTGCGCCTCAAAGTTTCGGATCGCGGACCGGGCTTCGATACGCAACTGGCGGAACGCTCCGGCGGGCTGGGACTGGCCGGCATGCGCGAGCGCGCGGAGCTCCTGGGAGGACGGTTCGCAGTGGAATCCAGCGTCGGCGCTGGCACCACCGTCCAGGCGTGGTGGCCTTTGTCGGTGCCCGTCGGTGCCTGACGCATGAGCGATCCCATCCGCGTGCTCGTTGCCGACGATCACCCGCTCTTTCGTGAGGGGGTCATCACGTCATTGCGGTCGGTGCCTGACATGCAGGTGATCGGCCAGGCGGAAAACGCCGACGAGGCGGTCCGCCTGGTGCGCGAGGAATTACCGGATATCGCCCTGCTGGATGTGACCATGCCCGGGGGTGGCATCGAGGCCGCGCGCAAGATCGCATCGGCGTGCCCGGCCACGCGCATCGTCATGCTCACGGTCTCGGAAGACGAGGACGACCTGCTGGAGGCGATGAAGGCGGGGGCTTCGGGCTACGTATTGAAGGGCGTGTCCGCGCGCGAGCTTGCGGCCGTGGTCCGCTCGGTCAGTGCTGGAGACGTGTACGTTGCTCCATCGCTAGCATTTGGCTTGTTGCGCGAGATGTCCAGGCCGCGTTCGAGCGACCCGCTGGCCGAGCTCAGCAGCCGCGAACGGCAAGTCCTGGAGCTGGTCGCCAGCGGACTGAGCAACCAGGAAATCGGACTCAAGCTCGGACTCGCGGAAAAGACGATCAAGCACTACATGACGAACATTTTGACCAAGCTCCAGGTGCGCAGCCGCGTCGAGGCGGCCCTGCTGGCCGCGCGCGTCGGCCTCGGCCAGTCCACTCCCACTCCCTCTCCCTCTGCGAGAGGGCAGGGGTGAGGGAGAACTGTCGCCGACGTGGTACAAAATCGCGTCATGCCGACCGTCCGCAACACGAGCAGATCCGCCCAGCCACGCCGCGGGCGAGAGGTTCCACGCGCATTCAACTTCCACTGGGGCAGCGGCCAGATCGTCGAAGAAGCGGCCTACACCGGCCGCTACACGGAGCCGACGATCCAGCTCCTCGAGTACACCGACCATCCCGGGTCGTTCGGTATCCGCTTCTGCTACTACAACCTCGAAGGCCGCTTCCAGCGTAGCCCGATGATGATCGACGGCGACGATTCCTTCGACGGCCTGCGCGACGCCCTCAAAGACACGCCGCGGCTGCGCAACCTGCTACGAAAGCTGGTCTCATGACCGTCCAGCAAGCCGTCCGCCTCGGGGCGATGACCGGCGAGCGCTACGTCGACAGCTTGCGCGATGGTCGCGAAGTCTGGCTCGACGGCCAGCGCGTGGACGACGTGACCACCCATCCCGCCTTCCGCGAGATGGTCCGCGCCCTGGCCGACGTCTACGACAAGCAGAACGCGGAGTATCGCGACGAGATGACCTACGTCGACCCGGAGAGCGGCGTGCGCACCAGCCTGTCGTGGCTGATCGCCCGTTCGGCGGCGGACTCTCAACGCAAGCGGCGCAACAGTCAGCTGTGGAACCTGCTGACCTGGGGTCAGCTGGGGCGCAGTCCGGACGTGCTCGCGCCGTTCATCGTCAACCTGATGAATCGTCGCGCTGCGTTTGGCGCTGCCAGCCATCCACGCTGCGACTTTGCCGAGAACATCGCCGGTTATTACCGCTTCTGCCGCGACAATGACGTGTTCCTGACGCACGCGCTCGGCGACCCGCAGGTCGATCGCAGCCAGCAGCCACAGAACGAGCGCCGTCAGGTGCCCGAGGACGAAGAGATCGCGCTGCATGTGGTGGAGGAGACCGACGACGGCGTCGTCGTCAGTGGCGGCAAACAACTGTCCACCGCGGCGGTGTTCAGCAACGAAACCTACGTCTCGCTGTCGCAGACCTTTTACGCGCGCAACGATCCGCGTTTCGTGCTGGCGTTCTCGATCGCGTCGAATTCTCCGGGGCTGCAGATCCTGGCGCGCGAACCGGTCGGGCGCTGGTTCGGCTCCTGGGGCCACCCGTTCCAGATGCTGGACGAGCAGGACTGCATGCTGTTCTTCCACCGGGTGCTGGTGCCCTGGGATCGGGTGTTCTTCCTGTACGAGGCTCCGGCGCGGGTCATGGCGTCGAGTGGACCGAGTGGCGCGGAGCTGAATTTCGCCGGCTGGGCGAACCTGGAGCGCGCGCTGTTCCGCTTCCGCTTGCTGACCGCCGTGGCGACGCTGGTTGCCGAAGCGATCGGCGTCATCGAATTTCGGGAGGTCGCCTCCAAGCTGGGTGAGATGGTGGCCAACTGCGAGATGCTGCGCCTGACCATGGACGGCATCGAGCATTCCTCTCGGACGACCGCCGGCATGCCGGGTCAGGGTCCGGTGGCGGTGTGGATGGCGCAGACCACCTGGCGGATGACGGAGTTGCTCCGCGAGATTTGCGGGTCCGGCATCGTGATGCAACCCAGTGAGAACGACCTGGCGAATCCGGAGATCCGCCCTTCGCTGGAGCGCTTTATGCGTGGCAAAGACGTGGATGTGGAGTACAAATCGCGGCTGTTCCGCGTCGCGCACGACCTGGCAATGTCGTCGTTCGCGATGCGCCAGGACATCTACGAGTACTGGCACGCCGGCGACCCGAGTCGCAACCGGATCAACCTGCTGCGCGCGTACGACCAGTCGGACATCACCGAGCGGATCAAAGACATGTGCAGCCGCCCGCTACCACACGGCGAGGTGCCCTGAAACTAGCCAGGCAAGCAGGTTGATAAAAAAGACTCTCGAGGGGCTCCACCGCAGGTGGAATCATTGAGCCTGCGTTCCTCAGTGGGGCGCGAGCTCACGTTTGTGGCCGCCAGCTTTCGAGGTGGCGGCAATTCTTCTCTGAAGAGAAGCAGATCCTTAGAGGCTACAGGTTGATAAAAAACTCTCCAAGGGCTCCACCGTAGGTGGAATCACTGAGCCTGCAGATTATTTCACCAACCTGGTAAGTGCTGGCCGGACCTCCCTGGCGAAGCGCTCCAGGCTGCGCTCGACCTCGGCGGGTGGTTTGCGACCAAAGCTCACGACCAGGCTATCGACGCCCGCCTCGAGATACCTTTGAAACTGCCCGGCGATAGCATCAGACGAGCCGGCGAACGGGGAGCCATCGTCTTCGTCGAACCGTATGGTGGTATCGAAGCACACCCGCAGGGCAGCAGGATTGCGCCCCGCGCGCTCCGCTTGTTCGCGAATGCTGGCAATGCACGCGCGGACCTCTTCCGGCGGAAGGTCGGCCGGCGGTCGGCCGCCAATCGGCAGCCAGCCATCGCCAAAGAGTGCAGTCCGTCGGAGCGCCACGCGCGTGTGGCCGCCCACCCAGATCGGCGGATGGGGTTTCTGGATCGGATGCGGATGCACGCCGACCGTGTCGAACTGATAGTAACGTCCGGCGTAGCTGGTGACGTCCTCCGTCCAGGCGGACTTGAGAATCCGCAGTTGCTCGTCAGACGCGCTGCCGCGGTGCTCGTAGACCTCCAGGGGCTGGCCAAGCGCCTCGAATTCCTCGCGCATCCAGCCCACCCCAATGCCGAGGTCGATGCGACCACCCGAGAGGTTGTCCAGCGTCGCGACCATTTTCGCGGTGAGCAGCGGATGGCGGTACGGCAGGATCAGGACCGCGACGCCGAGTCGAACACGTCGCGTCATGCCAGCCAGGTAACCCAGCGTGGCCAGCGGCTCGAGATATGGCTGAGTCGGCGACAGACCAAAGTTCCCGTCGACGCTGTACGGGTACGCCGAGCTGATGCGTTCAGGCACCACGACGTGGTCCGAAATCCAGACGGAATCGAACCCGAGCCCTTCGGCGGCCTGCGCCAGCCCACCGAGCGCCCCGAAATCAGCAACCGGACCGCTGGCTGGCAGCGTGCAACCAATTGGCAACGAATCAGGCATCAGCCAAGGATACGCCGCTGGCTAATTCTGAACCGCTCTCAACTTGTTCAGAGCGGTAGAGAATTACTTTAACCAGCGCTGATCGGCTGATCCTCCACCACCCGCTTCACCGCCGCCAGCAGCCCGGCGCTGGTGCCGAAGGCCGCCAGCGTCAGCGCGATCGGATCGCCCACCTGGTCCGCGGTCGCGCCCCAGAACGCCGCGCCGATCGCCTGACCACCCTGAAACGTCAACAAGTACGCGGCGATCGCGCGCGCCGCCAGGCGGCGTGGCGCACTCATCTGGACCGCAATCTGGAAGTTCTGATTGGAGGTCGTCCACGCCGCCCCGCCGATGGCCAGCATGACGCACACCACCGGCACCGAGCGGACCCAGGCCAGCACCAGGTACATGAGGGTGAAGATCACCACCGCCAGCATCAACAGAAGGTTGGTCGCCACGTGCCGGCGTAGCCAGGGCAGCGCAAAGGCGCCGGCGACCGCGCCGGCGCCGACGCACGTAACCAGGAGTCCATAGCCGGTCGCATCCAGCCGCAGCTCTCGTCGCGCAACCACCGGTAGCAAGCCCCAGAACGCGCTTGCGCACAGCATCCACAACATGCTGCGCACCAGGACGACGCGTTGCGTCTGGGCTTCCCAGACGTATTGCAGGCCCGCCAGCACCATCCTGGTGAGTGGCTCGGTGGAGGTGCTTGCGATGCGTCCGACTCGCGGCTGCCATCGGAAGACGACCCCGAGCGTGGCCAGAAAGGACGCGGCATTGATGAGAAAGGCGTAGGCGGGACCGGTCGCCGCCACGACAAAGCCGCCGAGCGCCGGCCCGCTGGCGCGGGCCACGTTGTAGCCGGCGCTGTTCATGCTGATGGCGGTGGGGACCTGCGGCCGGTCGACCACGTCGGGAATGATCGCCGCCCAGACCGGGGCCGCCAGGGCGTTGCCGAGTCCCAGCGCGAAGGTCATGCCCAGCAGCAACCAGGGCGTGACGTCACCCGCTAATGTGAGCAAGCCAAGCACCGCGGCGCACACGAGCATCCACGCCTGCGTCGCGAGCGTGAGCCGCCGACGGTCGAGGCGGTCCGCCAGACTGCCCGCCGGGAGTCCGATCAGGAATGCGGGCAGTGTGGTCGCGGTTTGCATCAACGCGACCGGCAGCGCGTCGGTGGTCAGCGTCGTCATTAGCCACGCGCCTCCAACGGTCTGCATCCAGGTCCCGATGTTGGAGACGATGTTGGCCAACCACAGTTCGCGGAACGTCGGGTTGGTCAGTGGATGCCCGGCGCGGGCCGGTTTCGACGCGGACTCCAGAAGACTCAAGGTCCGACGGGTCCGACCACCTCCCAGGCCAGAATGCCGGATGCGTCCGGCGGCCCGGTGATCACCCGCAGCGCCGCGGGAGCCGCGTGGACCTCCACCGGCGTGACGCCGATCGGCTCGCCGTCGACGTGGACCGGCAGCGGCCGCCCGCGGCGTTTGCTCACGCGCAGCCACGGCACACGCCGCACGCGCGCCTGCTTGGGGGGTGGCAGCGGACGCCCGCCAGCGACCATGGCCAGGTGGAGCAGCACGCGCGGGATGCTGGTGTGTCGAAAAACGATGGCGTCGAGCAGGCCGTCGTCGACGCGCGCGTTTGGGGCGATGGCGTACGCCGCGCCGACATATGGTCCGTTCGCCACACTCACCATCGGCGCGTGTACGCGAATGGCGCCGCCTGGAAACTCGACCGTCACCCGTGGACTGCCCAGCCGCCGCAAAAAGCGCCACGTCGCGCGCGCCACACTCAGCCACGAGCCGCCGCTGTCCAGGCGATCGAAATAGCCGAAGAGGCCCGCGTCGAGTCCGATGCCGGCCGCTTCCAGGAAGTAGCGCTCGCCGACGCGGCCCATGTCCATGGCCAGCACTTTGCCCTCGACGATCGTTCGCGCGGCGAGGGCCAGGTCGCGCGGGACCCACAGCGTACGCGCCACGTTCATGATGCTGCCCAGCGGCATCAGACCGAGGACGGTTGGCGTCTGGGCCAGGCCGCGAGCGATTTCGTTGATCGTGCCGTCCCCACCAGCACCGATGACCAGTTCGCGGCCCTCGTCCACCGCGCGCCGGGCCAGCTCCGTGGCGTGCCCGGCGCGCTGGGTTGGCCAGGCATCGAAGGGCACGTCTTCGGCCCGCAGAGCGGCCTGCACGTCTTCGGCGCTACCCGCGTTGGTGTCGATGCCGAGTTTCTGACCGGCGTGGGGATTGAAGATCAGCGCCGCTGGCTGTCGCAGCGCGCGGACGTCGAGGTGCGTCCAGCGCGCGGATTGGTCGGGGCCAGAGGGTGGGGTTGCGCTGCGGGTCACTCCAAGCAACGTACTCGATCCCCGGCGATGGCCCTTGACGTTTCGGCCGATCTCTGACTAGAGTCAGAGAATTCATGCCACTGGCCGCCGACGCGCACGACCTCGGCCGTGTCCGAGCCTTCAATCGCACCGTCGCCGAGCGCATCGGCGCCCTGGACGACAGCTTTCTGGCCCGCGGCCGACCCATGGGCGAATCCCGCGTTCTCTGGGAAATCGGCCCCGACGGCATCGAGGTCCGCGGCCTGCGCGCGCGCCTCAGCCTCGATTCGGGCTATCTCAGCCGCGTGCTGCGCTCGCTCGAAGGCCAGGGACTCGTCGTCGTCGAAGCCAGCGCCGACGACGGCCGCGTGCGTTCGGTCCAGTTGACCACCAGCGGTCGCGCCGAGCGCGAAGAGCTCGACCGCCGTTCGGACGCCGTGGCGTCCAGTTTTCTGGAACCGCTCACGCCGGAGCAGCGGTCCCGCCTGGTCGCGGCGATGACGCGGGTCGAACGCCTGCTGCGCCTCTCAGAGATCCGCATCGCGCGCGAAGACCCCACCTCGCCTGAGGCGCGCTGGTGCATCGAGCAGTATTTTCTCGAGCTGCAGACGCGCTTCGAGACCGGCTTCGACCCCACGCGCACCAACTCGGCCGAAGCGCACGAGCTGATGCCGCCCGTCGGCGCGTTGCTGGTTGCCCGACTCAAGGGTGCGCCAGTTGGCTGCGGCGCGCTGAAGCTTCATGCGCGTGAGCCGGCTGAGATCAAGCGGATGTGGGTCGCCGCTGACGCGCGCGGGCTGGGCCTCGGCCGCCGCCTGCTGGCCGAGCTCGAGCGCGCCGCGAAAGAGGCCGGGGCCACCGCGGTGCGATTGGAGACCAATCGCGCGCTGACCGAGGCAATCCATCTCTATCAAAGCAGCGGCTACCTCGAGGTGCCGGCGTTCAACACCGAGCCCTACGCGCACCACTGGTTCGAAAAGAAGTTCTGTCCAGCTACTCTCCAGAGGGGACCCAGGCGGATTTTGAGTTGATCCTGTTCGGCGTCGGCCCTCCAGACGCCATTCGCAGGGTTTTGCACCGTGAAATGGCCGCGCCTCATGCTCGGCGCCTTCGAAACACAGATCAAAGGGCTCCACCGTAGGTGGAATCCTTCGACGCTGTGCGCCGTAGGCGCGCGAAAGTCTGAGTTAGCCGCCTATCCCGAACGCTCCCAGCGCCTGGCTGCCAAGCAGCACCGCGACCGCGCCCGTCACCAGCACAAACGTCCCCCAGCCGAGAACGCGGTTAATGGGTCCATTGCGCAGCTCACCCGTCAGCCGCCCGTTGTTGGCCAGGATCAGGATGAAGAGCAGGATCACTGGCAGCAGCATGCCATTCAATACCTGTACCCCGACCAACAGCTCGATCACCGGCACCCCCGGCACCAGTGCGACCAGCCCGCTGACCACGACCAGCGCCGTGTACAGGCCCACGAAGATCGGCGCGCGCCGGAAGTCGAGATTGACGCCCTTGCGGAAGCCGAACGCTTCACTGACCGAGTAGGCAGTCGCCAGCGGCAGCACGCCGCCCGCGACCAGGCTGGCGCCCAGCAGCCCGATGGCGAAGAGCACCAGCGACGCATCACCAGCGAGCGGGCGCAGGGCCTGCGCCGCGTCCTGGGCTGTCTGGATGTCCGTAATGCCGGCGACGTGCAGGGTGGCGGCCGTGGCGATGATGATGAACGCCGAGATCAGATTGCCGAAGGCCGCGCCGGCGTACGCGTCGATCCGCTCGGGGCCATAGTCGTCGCGCCCGACGCCCTTCTCGACGATGGCGCTCTGTTGGAACAGCTGCATGTACGGCGTAATCGTCGTGCCGATCAGACCCACGAGCAGGAGCAGGTAGTCCGGATTGGCCTGCACGCTCGGCACAAACGCGCCGCGCGCGACCGCCCCCCAATCGGGGTGCGCCAGAATTGCCGCGGCCGGGTAGGCGAAGAACGCCAGCGTGAGCAGCAGCAAGAATTTTTCGACACGAATGTAGGAGCCGGCGATAACCAGGTACCACAGACCCGCCGCCGCGATTGGCACCGAGACATACCTGCTCACCCCGAGCAGTTCGAGGGCAGCGCCGATACCCACGAACTCCGTGATCGTGACGCCTCCATTGGCAATCACGATGACGCCGACGGCCAGCAGCGCCCAGCCGATGCCGAACTGCTCGCGGATGAGATCGAGCAACCCGCGACCGGTGGCGGCCCCCAGTCGCGCGCACATTTCCTGGACCACGGCCAGTGAGATCGTGATCAGCAGCACGACCCACAGCAGGTCGTAACCGAACTTCGCGCCAACCTGGGAATAGGTCGCGACGCCGCCCGCGTCGTCGCCGGCGGTGGCGGCGAGCAATCCTGGACCAAGAATGGCCAGGATGGCCAGCACGCCGGTCGGCGGACGGTGGAGGCCGCGCAGCTTGAGGCTGCGGCCGCGAATCGTGACGCGGACGCCCGCGCGGCCCAACGCGCCGCGGCTGAGATACGGCGGCGGCGCCTGGGTGACCCCGGCGACGGGGACGACCGGTCGCGTCGGCGGCGATTCGCTTTCGACGCTCACGAAAAGACCCTGGGCGCCTGGTCGCGCCACGCGGCTGGGGCGAGCTGCGCCATCGCCATGTCGACGGTGACCGCGCCGAGCAGCCGTCCGTCGCGGCTGGTCACCGGCAGGGCGGCCAGCTGCTCGTCCGCCACGTGCCGCGCAGCCGTGCGCGCCGGCTCGAGCGCGTCAATGCTGGTGACGTCGGTCCGCATCAGCGAGCCGATACGCGTGTCATCCTCGGCCACCGAGAAGTCGCGCAGGCTGACCACGCCCTCGAGATGGCGCTCGCTTTCCGAATCGATGACGTACAGGTAGTTGGCGAAGTCGGGGGACGCAATGTAGTCCTTCAGGTCGCGCCGCGCGTCTCCCACACTTTGAGCGGCGCGCACGCAGACGAGCTCATTGGTCATGATGCCGCCGGCGGTATCGTCGGGATAGCGCAGCAGTTCCACGATCAGGTCACGCCTGGGCGCGGGCACCTGCGCCAGCAGGCGCTGGGCGCGCGCGGGCGCCAGATATCCGAGCAGGTCGGCGGCGGCCTCGGGCGCCATCAGGGAGAGCAAGCGCACCGCCCGATCCTGGTCGAGCACCTGGATGACCTGCGTCTGACGCTCGGGCGACATCGTCTCGAGGGTGTCGGCCGCGATCGGATCGTCGATCAGCGTCAGCAACTCGGCCGCGTGCAGATACGGCAGCGCGTCGAGCAGGCGCGCGATCTCGGCCGGCTGCAAGCGCGTGATCTGGCGATGGTAGTCGTGCCCCTGCCGCGCGGCGTCGGGATCGCCCCGCAGAAACTCCAGGTCCTTCCAATCGACCAGACGTCGCTCGGCGCCGCGGCCGAGCACGCCGCGCCCGAGGCGGCGCAGGACTGCCCAGGGGCTGGCGTCCGCGCCCGCCAGCCACAACTGGCCGTCCTGCTCCCGAAACCACAGGTCGTTGGCGCGGAGCGTGTGACGCCTGCCTACGTCGACGATCAGCGCGTCCAGGATGTCACGCCTGGCCAGCACGCCGCGCGTGAGCGGCGCCTCGGACCCCGCCTGCACATCGTCGACGAGGATGCGGCGCCGCCGCCAGTCGATAGACGCCACGTCGCTCCACGCCAGCGCGACGGTCTTGCGTGGGCGGCCAAGTCGAATAAGCAGTTGATCGACGCACGGATAATCGCCCGCGGCGAGATCGACAGCCACATCCGTGAGTTGCGCGTGCTGCTCCTGTCGGTCGGTCAACCGGAACCGCAGGAAATCCGACAGCATCACCATTTACAGTTTTGTTACCTACGTTGTTACCCGTGCGTCATAAAAGCACGACGCGTGCCACCCGATGCATTGCGGATACTCGAGTGCTCCAGACGGCGATGTGGAGGAAGTCAACGAGGGAGTGGAGCGCTCCGCTCAAACCGCTTTGCGAAGTTCCTCCACTCCAGGTCCGCCCCCGTTAGCACATCATCCGGCCGCGCGCCCAGGGAAAAAGAACGCGGAATGTCAGGCGGCTGGGCTGTGCGCGCGCAGCGGCTCCAGGTCGCCCGCGGCCATCTGCACGGCAACGTTGCCGCTGGTCAGATTCAGCAAGATACGGACGCGACCGCTCGCGCTCAGCTTTCTGTCAAAAATGCCTTCGACCCACTTGAATGGACCCGTCACCACACGCACGTGCTCACCGTTGCGGAACTCGTGGGCGTTCGAACGCAAGCGCAGCTCGTGCTCTTTGGCGCGGATCGCACCGATCAAGACATCAGGGAGCAATGCTGGCGTGCCGCCGCGTGGCAAGACATACGCGACGCCTGGCGCAGAACGGATGCGCAACAGATCGTCCGAACCTGGAGTTACCTGAACGAACACGTAACCCGGGAACAGAATCGTCGAACTTCCGCCCTTGCGCGCCGACGGACGCGCTGGACTGTAGCATTCAACTCCGCGTGAACTGACGGCTTGCGCAACAAACGTTTCGCGGTGAGCCTGTGCCCTGAGGACGGCCCAGCGTCTTTCCATGAGTTCTCCTGTAAGTGGGCCTCGTTTAGCCTG
The DNA here is from genome assembly GCA_019247515.1 of Chloroflexota bacterium. GTDB lineage: Bacteria > Chloroflexota > UBA6077 > UBA6077 > CF-72 > CF-72. The sequence goes on from JAFAOS010000252.1 coordinate 46,005, forward strand.
ATCGGTGCGACCGCTGGCTGTCAAGGGCCCAAATCAAATCAAAGTCTTGTTAAACACTCACGCACGGCTCTTGCACGCGTCGTAACAGCACATTGACCCAGGCCGTTGAGCGAGTGTAGGGTTCTAGGAGTCGTTCGCCTTTCGATGCCGAAGGCGGGACATGGGGGTCAGCGCCGACTACCAGCCCCAGTATCACACACTCCCCGTCTGGAGTGACCCTTTGGAGTTGCCTCATCGTGAGGAATGGGCGGTAGCATGCTCTCCGAACGTCCCGCACACCCCGCACACCCGAGACTGTCGCGCCCGCCCGATCCGCGAGCGCCTGTCGTCGTCGTTGGCGCGTCGGTCGCAGGTCTGATCGCCGCGCAACGTCTCGCTGAATCGGATATTCCCGTTCAACTGTACGAACGGACTGAACCACCAGGCGTGCGTGCGCGAACGCTGATCGTGACGCCAGAGCTGAATCGGGCGCTCGGCTTCTCGGCCGAAGCCGCCACCGTGAACAAGGTCCACACCCTGCAGCTGTACGGCAGACACCGCTCGGTCGCCATCTCACTCAGAGAGCCCGACCTGATCGTCGAGCGCACCGCGCTCATCGGCATGCTCGCCGCCCGTGCCGAGCGTGCTGGCGTGCGCCTGGCGTATGGACACGAATTCGCCGCGCTCGAGCCCGACGGCGACGCGGCCTCGGTTGCGGTGCGGCGACGCGGGACGGATTGCCTGGAGCGCATCTCTGCTCGAGCGGTGCTGGCCGCGGACGGCGTCCGGAGTCACGTCGCACGAACGTTCGACGCCCCGCCGCTGCCCGCGGTGACGGTCCTCCAGGCGCGTGTCGAACTGCCACGCACGAGCGACCCCGGCGTTGGCAAAGTCTGGTTCCTGCCCAGCGACACGCCTTATTTCTACTGGCTGTGTCCCGAGTCCGCTCGCACCGCGGCGGTCGGAATTGTCGATGTCAAACCGCGGCAGGCGCGCGCCAAACTTGACCATTTTCTTGCAAGACACGCGCTGGCGCCTTTCGAATATCAGTCGGCGCTCATACCGCTGTACGCGCCAAACATGCGCGTAACGCGTCGAGTTGGCCGCACCGATGTTCTGTTCGTCGGCGACGCCGCGGGCCAGGTGAAGGTCACCACCGTCGGCGGCACGGTCAGCGGTGTCCGCGGCGCCCAGGCTGCCGCGCGCGCAATCGCCAAACGCACCAACTACGGTTGGGAATCTCGGGCCGTCAACCGCGAGCTGCGTCTGCACTGGCACATTCGCAACTTGATGAACCGTTTCCGCGACAGGGAATACGACGTGCTTTTGCAAGTCTTCGCTGGCCGGGTGGGTCGTTTGCTGGAGATTCACAATCGAGATCGACTCGAGCGCGTGTTCTGGTCGATGCTGGCGATCCAGCCGCGGCTCCCGCTGTTGGCAGCGGACGTCCTGTGGCGCGTCCGATAAAGCGCTGAACCACCAAATTCGCACGAGTATTTTCGTGCAATCTGACTATGTACATCCTCGGTATCAACGCATATCACGCTGGAGCGTCTGCTTGTCTGATACGTGACGGCGAGCTGATCGCCGCCGCGGAGGAAGAGCGTTTTCGCCGCATCAAGTACTGCGCAGGCTTTCCTTCGACGGCCATCCGCTACTGCCTGGCGGAAGGCCGAATCAGTCCGCGCGAGCTTGACCACGTGGGAATCTCGCGCGATCCGCGCGCCAACCTGCACAAGAAATTCGCCTTTGCGTTGCGCCAGCGTCCGCGTGTCGGCTTCGTCCGGGATCGGCTGCTGAATGCGGCCAGAGTGCAGGATCCGCGCTCCGCGCTGGCGGCGGCGCTCGACGTCCCGGCGCACCAGCTGAGAGCCACGTTCCACAACGTGGAGCACCATCGCGCGCACATGGCGAGCGCGTTCTACGTCTCACCGTTTCGTCGAGCCGCCATTCTGTCCGTCGACGGCATGGGCGACTTCGTCAGCACGATGTGGGGCGTCGGTCAGGACGACAACCTGCGCGTGCTGGGCGAAGTCAATTTCCCGCACTCGCTGGGCATCTTTTACACTGCGGTCTGCCAGTGGCTGGGGTTTCGCAAATACGGCGACGAGGGCAAAGTCATGGGGCTGGCGCCATACGGACAGCCGCGTTACGTAGATCTGGTGCATCGCATCGTGCGACAGCACCGCGACGGTACGTTCGAGCTGAACCAAGACGCGTTCGTCCATCAGGCGGGCGGCGCCAACATGACCTGGAACGATGGATCGCCGACGCTCGGCACGCTGTACTCACCGAGATTCCTCGAGTTATTCGGTCCCGCCAGGCAACCTGATCCGCACGGCTGGCGCGATCTCACGACTCCAGAAAATCAGTATTACGTCGACGTCGCTGCGTCCCTGCAGGTGGTGCTCGAAGAAGCCGAGCTGGGACTCGTGAAGAACCTCCAGCGCATCACCGGTGAAAAGGCGCTGTGCGTTGCCGGTGGAGTCGGCCTGAACAGCACGTTCAATGGCAAAATCCGGCTCGAAGCGCCCGGCTTCGAAGACGTCTTTGTCCAGCCGGCAGCTAGCGACGCGGGTACCTCGCTGGGTGTCGCCTACTACATCCACCATCAACTGTTGCGGAACCCGCGCAAGTTTGTCATGAGTGTCGCCGCCACGGGACCGGCCTTTGACGACGCAACCATCACGCAAGTTATCGACCACAACGGGCTGGACTATGAGCGCTTTGATGAAGATCAGCTTGCGCGACTCGTTGCCCAGTTGATCGAGCAAGGCAACGTGATCGGCTGGTTCCAGGACCGCATGGAGTGGGGACCTCGCGCGCTCGGCAATCGCAGCATTCTGGCCGACCCCCGACGCGAAGACATGAAGGCCATCCTCAATGCGCGGGTCAAGCATCGCGAGAGCTTTCGTCCATTTGCCCCGTCCATCCTCGCCGAAGCCACCGGTGACTACTTCGAGCAGGACTATCCCGACCCGTTCATGACCATGGTCTATACGGTGCGCCCCGAGAAACGTTCGGTGATCCCCGCGGTGACGCACGTCGATGGCACGGGTCGGCTGCAGAGTGTCTTCCAAGGAGCTATGCCGCTGTACTGGCAGGTCATCAAAGAATTCGAGTCGCTGACGGGCGTGCCGGTCGTCCTGAATACCTCGTTCAACGACAACGAACCGATTGTGTGCACCCCGCAGGAAGCGGTCAACTGTTTTCTGAGGACGCGCATGGACGTGCTGGTGGTGGGTCGCCACGTCGTGCGCAAGGCGTGATGCGGATTCTGGTTCTCATCCTCCAGTATCCGCCTGACGTCAACACCTCGGGTGTGCTGATGGGCCAACTGTGCGAGGGATTGGCCGCCCGCGGCCACCAGGTGTCGGTGTTGACCACTTTTCCGCACTACGAGAAGTTCCGCGTGTGGGACGAGTATCGCGGCAAGCTTCTCGATTCAGACCTGCGCAATGGCGTGGAGATCACGCGCACGTGCGTGTACGCGAATGGTCGCAAGCAGAACATGCTCAATCGTTTGCTGAGCTATCTGTCGTTCAACGTGCTGGCGACCGTCGCAGGCTCCACCTCGCGGCAGGATTATGACGTCATCCTGTGCAGCAACGGCTCCTTCTTCAGCGGCGTTGCCGCGACGGTGATCGGGCGCGTCAAAGGCGCGCCCTTCGTCTATAACGTCCAGGACCTGTATCCCGAGACGCCTGTTCAGAGTGGGCAGATCTCCAACAAACTGGTCATCGGCGCGCTCGAACGCATCGAGCGGTTCATGTACGCGCGAGCCGCCCAGGTCAGCGTGATCGCTCCAGCATTTCGCGCCAATCTTCTGGACAAGGGCGTCCCCGCCGACAAAGTCACCACCATACCGAATTTCGTAGACGTCGATTTCATCCGGCCCTTTCCGAAGACCAACTCCTTCAGCCGCGAGCATGCACTGACCGAGAAATTCGTTGTCACGCACGCGGGCAACCTCGGTTACGTGTACGACTTTGACGCGTTGCTCGACGTCGCGTACCGAGTGCAGGCCGAGGCGGACATTCAGTTCCTGATCGTGGGTGACGGTGTGGAACGTGCGCGACTTCAGGAGCGTGCGCGGGCACTCGGCCTGCGGAACGTGCGGTTTTTGCCGTTCCAGCCGCGGCAGACTCTGCCGCTCCTTCGGGCAGCATCGGATGTCCAGGTCGCGTTGTATCGGCGCGGGTCGGCGCGCTTTTCGATGCCGTCGAAGGTCTACGAGATCATGGCCAGCTGTCGGCCGGTGCTCGCCAGCGCCGATGCCGGCAGCGACCTGCACCAGCTGGTGACCGGCGTGCGGTGCGGCATCTGCGTCGAGCCGCACAACCCGGAGAAGCTCGCCGCGGCGCTACTGGCGCTGTATCGAGATCCGGCGCTGCGCACGCGGATGGGGCAGCGCGGCCGCGATGAAGCGGTGCGCGCCTACTCACGCGACGCGATCGTCACCCAATACGAGGAGTTGTGCCGCCACGTGGCCGTTTCCCGCGAATGGACCCCCGGGCAAGAGATCGAACGGAATCCGACACGTACGGGAGTTATGACTTGACGCTTACAGACCCGACGACGTTGACATCCGACTCGCGACTCGCAACTGCTGACGCGCGGCTCTTGACCCGTGTCGCGATCCACGTCCCACCCGAGCCGATTGACCCTCTCCCCAAGCGCCTGTTCGACGTCACCCTGGCGCTCACCATGCTGGTCGTGTCGGCGCCTGTCTGGCTCGCCATCGCCGTTGCGATCAAGCTGGACGACGCTGGTCCGGTCTTTTATCGGCAGGAGCGCTGGGGCCGGTGTCAGAAACGCTTCCAGGTGCTCAAGTTCCGCACGATGGTCGCCCACTCCGATCGGGACTTCGGCGTGCGTCAAGCGAGTTCGGACGACCAGCGCATCACGCGCGTCGGCCGGCTCCTGCGCGCCACTGGCCTGGACGAGCTGCCGCAAATCCTGAACATCCTGCTGGGCGACATGAGCTTCGTCGGACCGCGCGCACTAGCCGTCGACGAATGCACGCGCGACGGCATTCCTATTCGCTACGATGAAACTTACGGCTTCGCCCGCCGCCTCCAGGTCCGCCCGGGCCTGACCGGTCTGGCGACCATCTATTTGCCCAAAGACGCGCCATCCGCCTTGAAGTTTCGCGTCGACCTGCTATATGTCAGCCGGTTGTCATTCTGGCTAGACCTCCGCCTGGTCGCGCTTTCGTTCTGGATCAGCTTCCGCGGCAAGTGGGAGACCCGGACTGGCAAGCTATGACCGTCGAAACTGAGCTGCGCCCGCCAGCCACCCTGCCCGTCACCTCCGAACCCGTTTCGGAGCCCGCAACGGAGCTGCCGTTCATCCACATCCATCCTTCAAAAGGTTGGATCCAGCTCAATCTCCGTGAGCTCTGGGATTACCGCGAGCTTGCGTATCTGCTGGCGTGGCGCGACGTCACGATCCGGTACAAACAGACCGTTTTTGGAGCCTCATGGGCCATCATCCAGCCGTTGCTGATGATGGTCGCATTTAGCATCTTCTTCGGCCAACTCGCGAAAGTACCGTCCAACGGAATCCCGTATCCGATCTTCAGCTATACCGCACTCCTGCCCTGGAACTACTTCGCCCAGGCACTGACTCGCTCGTCAAACGTGCTGGTTGGCAGTACGGCGTTGATTACGAAGGTCTACTTTCCCAGGATGCTGCTGCCAATCTCCAGCGTGCTCTCACCGCTGTTCGACTTCGCCATCGCGTTCGTGGTCCTGTTGGGGATGATGGTGTACTACCAGGTGTACCCGACACCGGCGATGCTGGCCCTTCCGGTGCTGCTGGCGATGGCGGTGATGTCGTCGGTGGGGACCGGCATGTGGTTGTCGGCGCTCAACGTCGACTATCGCGACTTCAGCAATATTTTGCCGTTCCTGGTTCAGGTCTGGATGTTCGCCACCCCGGTGGCATTTTCGAGCACACTCCTCGATGAGCCCTGGCGAACGCTGTATGGGCTGAACCCGATGACCGGCGTGATCGAAGGCTTCCGCTGGGCGTTGCTCGGGCAGGATCCCATGTTTGCCCAGATGTTCCTGTCGGCCCTTGTCTCGATTGTGCTGCTGTTGACTGGCGCGTTCTACTACCGCCGTACAGAGCGGACGTTTGCCGACATCAGCTGACTCCACCACGATCGATGACTGACATTTCCGTTCGCGCCGACAACCTCGGCAAGTGGTACCGCATCGGCGAACGCGCTCACGACCGTAATGTGCGCGAAGCCGTCAACGCGGCGCTCGTCGCGCCATACCGGCTGTTGCGCCGTCGTGAGCGGCCGCGCTTTCGAGGCCGGGTTCCCGCGCCGTCCATCTGGGCACTACGCAACGTTTCGTTCGAGTTGCGTCAGGGTGAGCTTCTGGGAATCATTGGGGTTAACGGCGCAGGCAAGAGCACGCTGCTCAAGATCCTTTCGCGCATCACCGAACCTACTGAGGGCACGGCTGAAATGCACGGCCGGGTTCGTGCTCTGCTCGAAGTGGGCAGCGGGTTCCATCCTCAGTTGACGGGCCGGGAGAACGTCTACCTCAATGGCGCAATTCTCGGTATGAAGCGTGCCGAGGTCGCCCGCAAGTTCGACGAGATCGTTGCATTCGCCGAGATCGAGCGCTTCATCGATACACCAGTTCGGTGGTATTCGACAGGAATGTATGCGCGTCTCGCGTTCAGCGTGGCCGCCCACCTGGAGCCCGACGTCCTGATTGTGGACGAAGTGCTGGCGGTTGGTGATGTTGGCTTCCAACGGAAGTGCATCGCCAAGATGGGCGACGTTGCGGCTGGCGGTCGCACGGTGATCTTCGTCAGTCACATGCTGTTTGCCATCGAGCAGCTGACGCACCGCTGTCTGGTGCTCAAGGACGGCACGCTGTGCTTCGATGGCCCAACCTCGGAGGCGCTGCGCATCTACGAGTCTTTCTTGAAAGACCCCAACGAGCAGGCGGGCACCTACGACGCGCCGCAGAGCGTGGCACACAACCACGTCACCGCTGCGCGCGTGCGCACATCATCTCCCTCCGGCGTGCACGACTGGGGCGAGCCGATGACCTTCGAGTTCGACCTTCAGATCACAGAGCCCCACAGTAGCTTGTGCTTTTCGTTCCACGTCGTAAACGAGAGCAAACAGCCGATTGCCCACTTCTGGCTGTACGATGCCGATGTCCCCTTCCGCCGCGAGCCCGGCGTCTATCGCCTGCAATGCCATATCCCGAGACTCCGGCTCTATATGGGGGCGTATACGCTGCAAACGTGGCTCACGGAACGCCGTTCCAACACGGTAGTCGAATCCCTCCAGGACATTTGTCCCTTCGAAGTCACTATGCAGAGCGTCCAGCGCGACGAATACGCCTGGGAGGTTGGAACGTGCACGTATCTTGAGGACGCGACTTGGCTTCCGGTCGAAAACGTGTGCGACTACATCGATATCGATCACCAGGCGGTGCCTGGCGGCCGCTAAGGGGTGAGTTTCGTAAGGTCCGGGCCCTGTGCAAACGAGGGTGTCATCCTGAGCGCCGCAAAGGATCCGCTACTTCTGCGCCAATTGCGAACGCGGATTGTTCGCCTTCGGCTCAGGATGACACGCGCTCTTGGATAGGTCCCATGAGTAAACGGGACGCTGCGCCAAGTCGCCCGTGAGTCCTCTACGGCCGTCGGATCGAAGAAGTGCTCATTTCGCCAGGGCCAGCAGCGTATGGATGGGCACAATATCCACGAATTGGCGCAACGCTTCGAGCGTCTGGTCATTCTGACATGAATGAAGCGATTCCATTGGTCGACCGCAGCAACGCTGACTCGATCCGCGTCAATCGGGGGCACGGTCGAGACCTACTATCCCGCCTGGCGCGCTTATACAGGTGGCAAGAGGGCGTGAGGGAGCAGATAACTTGAACGGCGAATTGAGATGCTGGTGCGGAAGTAGCACGCTCCTACCGTGGTCGGACGACTACCAACGCTGCACCTCGTGCCGCTCGTTGGTCTATCGCTACCAACCATCTGAGCTGGTGCTGCGCGCTACGGACAGCGGCGAGGATTTTTATGGGCGGGACTACTGGTTCACGCACGTGAACGACCTCGCACAGCCCGATATCACCGAGCGCGCCCGGGCGGACCTCATCGAACGCTGCGTCCACTGGTTACGGGTGTTTCTGCGGTACCAGCAGCCCCCTGCGCGTGTGCTGGAGCTTGGCTGCGGCCACGGGGGTTTTCTAGCGCTCCTGCAGCGGCTCGGCTTTGAAGTCACAGGACTCGAGCTGAGTCCCTGGGTTGTCGATTACGCCCGGCGCTCTTTCGACATTCCCATGCTCCTGGGCCCCCTCGAGGACCAGCGGATCGACGATTCGTCACTGGATGCGATTGTCCTCATGGATGTCCTGGAGCACCTGCCCGACCCGGTCGGCACCATGCGGGTGGCGCTTCGGTTACTCAAGCCGGACGGATTGTTGCTCATTCAGACTCCACGCGCTCCCGAGCGCGCCAGTCATGCGGAACTGGTCGCGAGTGGTGACCGGTTTCTCTCGCAGTTGAAACCCTACGAGCACCTGTACCTGTTAGCCGAATCGTCGCTGCGCCGACTGTTCGGCGACCTTGGTGCCGAGTACGTCACGTTCGAACCGGCAATGTTCCCGTGGTACGACATGTTCGCCGTCGTCAGTCGGGCGCGGCAAGTCGGCTCCGCATGGTCGGACGTAGAACGGAGATTGTTGTCATCGTCCGCGGGGCGGCTCACGCTCGCATTGGTGGATGCCAGCGACAAAGCGCGCGATATGGAATCTCGCTTAGCAGAGAGCGAGCGCGATCGTGGAGCGAGATTAGACGCGATCAACCTACTGGAAGCGCAACTTGCCCAAAGCGAGCAAGATCGAGCGGCAAGATTGGACTCTATGAAACGGTTGGAGGCGCTCCTTGCCGAGAGCGAGGCGGATCGAGCGGCGCGTCTGGTGGTGATCGAAGACCAGAGTCGACGTCTTGCGGAGACACGCTCAGAACTCGGCCGCGCTCAGCAGGAAATCGCACGTGTCACGTTGCTCCGAAGTGGTGCGGGCGCCGAAAAGACGGTGAACCCCTCAGCGCGCCCGCTGACGCGGGTTGACATTGACCTGACCCCGCTTCTCGTCGGCGGCGCGAACGGCGGAGCCCGGTTGGTCGCACTCTCGATGCTGCCGCACCTCAGCAGGTTGGCCCCGGAGGTCCACTTCACACTGCTGACCAACGACCTTAACCACGCCAGCCTTGCCCACCTGGACTCGCCGAACATGTCGCGACAGCTTCTGGGACTACGATCAGCGCCGGCGGTGCCAGTTGCAGTTGCTCCGTACCGGCGCATGCTGGCGCGCATTCACCGGCGGGCGGACCGGTTTGTACCGGGCCGCCTCAAGCCCCTGGTCCCCCGCGCGGCCGTGAATGCGCCGCCACCGGTCCAGCGGGAGTCGGACGATGAAGCGGCAACGCCCGACGTCGTGTTCTGCCCATTCACGGCTCCCCATGCGTACGATCCAAGGATTCCGCTGGTCTCGACAATTCACGACTTGCAGTACATCTACCACCCGAACTTCTTTTCCGCGGCGGAGCGCGTGGAGCGCGGACGCACTTTCGGGTCCGCCTGCCGACTCGCAGACCGTCTAGTGTGTGTTTCCGAGTACGTTCGCAGCACGGTTCTGGGCAACGGCGACATAGCGCCAGACCGAGTCATCACGATTCCACTGGGCCTGCTGCAGGACTTGCCGCGCCCCTTGCCAGAGCAAACCGCACACGTGCTGACAGAATTGAACGTGCGTGCGGGACAATACCTGCTGTTCCCGTCGAATTTCTGGTCGCACAAGAACCATCGAATGCTCCTCACCGCGCTTGGCATGTACTTTGCCCGACATCGGCATTCTGCACTGCAGATCGTTTGCACCGGGACACCTGACGGTCAAATGGAGGAGATCCGAAGGGCCGCATGCGGCATGCACCTGGACCACGCCGTGATGCTGCCAGGGTTTGTTTCGGACGAACAGCTTGCCGCTCTGTATCAGGGGTGTCTGGCGGTTATATTTCCATCCCTGTACGAGGGGTTTGGAATGCCTGTGCTGGAGGCGATGGCGTTCAACAAACCCGTACTCTGCAGCAATATCACCAGCCTCCCCGAAGTCGTCGGCGACGCTGCCCTCACGTTCGATCCGCGCAAGCCTGAAGAAATCGTCAACGCCATAGAGCATATCGAGTTAGAGCCGGATCTTGCTGTCGATTTGATGCACCGTGGACAAGCGCGAGCCGGCATGTTTGGCGGGAGCCGCGAATTGGCAGAACGGTACCTGCAGGTCTTTCGCGATGTTCTTGCAGAGGGAAAGCGCCAACTTGCCGACGGCATGCATGGTATCCACAATGATGGCTGGATTGGGGATCGTGCGCTGATCAGTCACGCGCGCGCGGACCGCCCGCGTGTGCTGGAATTGCAGCTAAATGCCCCGGACTGGTCACCTTCCTCCAGTACGACGGTGATAGTGGAGGGCAAAGCTGCCAACCTGCACCGGCAATACGCGATCCCGCGTGGAGAACGGCTGCTCATACGTGAGGTGCTGCCCGCAACTGGCGGCGTCATCGAGTTATTCGTGTCTCCAGCCCTTGCGCCCAGTTCGTTGGGGTTCAGCTCCGATGGGAGGGAACTTGGATGCCTGTGCGATGTGGCTCGTCTGCTTACCGGCGAGGCAAGTGTCGACCTGAAATCTCTGAACGATGCCTGATATCTCAATAGTTACTCCATCGTTCAACCAGGGACGCTTTATCGAGCGCACTATTCGGAGCGTGCTCGAACAAGAGTTCGACGGACGGGCCCTGGAATATGTCGTCGTCGATGGCGCCAGTACCGATGACACCGTTGAGGTCCTGCAACGATTCGGCAAGCGGCTGAGCTGGGTCTCCGAGCCGGATCGGGGCCAGGCGCATGCCGTCAACAAGGGGCTGGCCATGACCTCGGGACAGATCATCGGCTGGCTGAACTCAGATGATATCTACTATCCAGGCGCGTTCCGGAGTATCTGGCAATGCTTCGCCGCGCATCCGGAGGTCGATCTCGTCTACGGTGATGCAAACCATATCGGCACGGATGACGCCGTGCTCGAGCCGTACTACACCGAGCCGTGGGACTTCGAGCGGCTCAAAGACGTCTGCTATCTTTGCCAACCAGCAGTGTTCTTCCGGCGCCGCCTGTTTCAGCGTATTGGCGGCATGGATGAGCGGCTGCACTTCTGCATGGACTACGACTACTGGGTTCGAGCTGCACTGTCAGAAGCGCATTTTGAATACCTGCCAATTACGCTCGCCGGCTCGCGTTGGTACCCGGAGAACAAAACGGTCAGTGGCTGGGCCGCCAGTCACGCGGAGATCAACGACGTACTGTTGCGTCGACTTGGCTACGTGCCTGACCGCTGGATCTTCAACTACGCGCATGTGGTCCTCCGGCAATCACGTCTCCGTGAAGAGGATCGGCTACGCTTTACGATTCTGGTTTCCGCGCTTTCTATGTATGCATCCCTGCGATGGAATCACCGCATTACGCCGGGGGTCCTCGGCACAGTCAGGCACTGGGTAGGAGGCACAGTTCGGAGTTCGCTCCAACAGGCGTGGGCGCGGTGAAAATCGGGTTCGACGTGAGCCAGACGGGGCGTCTCAAAGCGGGTTGCGGCTATTTCGCGGATAGTCTCATTCAGCATCTCGTAAAAGAGACCGTGGATGAATATGTGCTCTACCCGACTTTCGGCGACAACGTTTGGGATGAAGAATGGCCGACGGCGACGCGCTTCTTTTCTGATAGATGGAACGTCCACCGCGGGCTGGGCCACAGATCGAGCGAGGACCTTGAAGCATTCTGGCGCAATCCACCTGACGATTTGGATGAGCAGCTCGGGCAACCGGACATCGTGCATGCAAACAACTTCTACTGTCCTACCCGATTGCGGAGGGCGCGAATCGTCTACACGTTGCACGACCTGGCATTCACCGTCTATCCTGAGTGGACGACCGAGGTCAACCGAACAGCGTGCTTCAGCGGCGTCTTCAACGCAAGCCTGTATGCTGATCACATCGTCGCCAACTCCGAATACACGCGACGGCATTTCTTGGAAACGTTTCCGCACTACCCGCCCCAGCGAATTAGCGTCGTGTACCCTGGCAGTCGATTCACTGGCCCCGCCCAACCGACACGTCCGGCTACACTGCCGTATCTCGAAGCGGGCCAGTTCTGGCTAACGGTCGGGACCGTCGAACCACGCAAGAACTACATCCGTTTGCTGCAAGCGTACGCACGTCTTCGTGCCAGTGTTGCCAATTGTCAGCCGCTGGTCCTGGTGGGCGGTAAAGGCTGGCTAATGCATGAACTGGATGTGTATCTGGAAGAATTTGGACTTCTCGGCAGCGTCGTCTATCTCGGCTACGTGGACGACGAGACGCTACAGTGGCTGTACGAGAATTGCCTCGCATTCTGCTATCCGTCTCTTTTCGAGGGCTTCGGCATGCCTGTCGCCGAAGCCATGAGTCTGGGAGCGGCAACTATCGTCTCTGACGCCACCTCGTTACCGGAGATCGCCGGCGGAGCTGGACTCCTCGTGGACCCCGAGGACACGGAGCAAATCGCGAGCGCGATGCGTACTCTCGCGGAAAATAGCGCGTTGCGGACATCGATACAGCACAAGGTGCTAGAAGCCTGCAAGAGATTCACATGGGAGCGCGCGGCGGCTCGGGTCAGCGATATCTATCGGGCTGTGCTCGAGCACCCGGCCTTCGAAAGCCGGGTGTGACAGACCGATAACTTGAGACGATCTACGGAATCCCCAGGCCGCCGCTTCAGGTCGGCCGCGTCGCAATTCCACTCAGAAGGGTACCAGTTGCCAAAGTTGACGAGTTCGACACAAATACCCCAGCAGTGGGCAAAGCCCATCATCAGGTGGCAAACAGGGCAATACCATGACGCACGACCAATTAGCTGAGCGAATTGCCTCGAAGCAGTGGTATCACATCATAGAAGTCAGTCCAGGACTCAGGACGCCAGGTCGGTACGATCCAAGTCCGCTCCTCGATACTATGGGGTTTCCGAAGGATTTGACTGGGAAGACCGTACTGGACATTGGGTCGTACGATGGTTTCTTCGCGTTTGAGGCGGAAAAAAGAGGAGCTCAGCGCGTATTAGCGACGGACCGGCACCCAGCTGATCATGCTGGATTTGCGATCGCGCGCGAACTTCGCGGCTCCAAGGTGGAATACCAGCCCACCTCAGTTTATGATCTGTCACCGGAAGTTCACGGCACCTTCGACGTCGTTTTGTTCCTCGGAGTCTTGTATCACCTGCGTCATCCTCTTCTTGCGATGGACAAGATACACAGTGTCTGTCGGGAGTACATGTTTCTAGAATCACATGTTCTCGACAATGCGTTTGTTTTCGACGGGAACCAGTACAATTCGGCAGAATTACATCCGAACCTGGTTCAGTCTCCTATCATGCAGTTCTATCCTGGTGATGAGCTGAACCAGGATCTATCGAACTGGTTTGCGCCAAATATCAAGTGCGTGGAATTGATGCTCGGCTCTTCGGGCTTTCGGCCGAGACTCGTTGGGCAGTGGGCAGATCGAGCCTCCTTTCTGGCGGATAGGCAGGAATTCGTCCAGCCTTTTTGGTACTGACGAAACTGGATGACGATGACAGATGCGAACACGCGAGTCAAGCTTGCGACGGTCTCCACACGGAACTCGACGAAGTTGGGCGCATCGCCTCGAAGGCCAACCGCGAGTGTGAGGAGGTAACCAGTGAATGTGAAAGTTCCACCTGATTGCCTGTTCTATCAGGCCATAGAGCTACCTGGCATAGGGCTCATCGATGGATCATGGGACCATCGAGAGACCGCGGACGACTATTTAGGCCACGTTGATTTCTCCGGTAGGCGGGTTCTAGACGTTGGACCTGCCAACGGGTTCTTCTCGTTCGAAATGGAACGTCGCGGTGGAGAGGTCACGGCCCTTGATCTAGGACCGGAGGGTGACTGGGACGCGGTCCCACAGCCATATCTCGAATCCACATTCGTGGTTGGGAATCTGAGACAAAATGTACAACGCGCGGAGAATGCGTTTTGGTTCGCACACCGAACACTCAATTCGAGGGTGAAGCTTCTCTATGGCTCCGTTTATGATACGCCGGCACTGATCTCCCAGGTCGACATTGGTTTAATGGGGAATGTTCTGCAACACCTTCGTGATCCCTTTCGGGGTATTGAACGAGTTGCGCAAGTTGTTGCAGATACGCTGATCATCACGGAGGCTGTGTGGTATTCAGACGAGGCTTTCTTAACGATGCCAGCCATGCGCCTGATTCCAAATGCAGACTCGCCGTACTGCAACCACTCCTGGTGGCAAGTGTCACCAAGGCTGGCGATGGAGATTCTCCGTCTACTGGGGTTCCCACAGTTGTCGCTTAAGTTCCACGAACAGAGGTTCGTTTCGTCTGCGACGGATAGCGAAGCACGATGGGTTACGCATTTCACAGTGACTGGTAAGAGGCCGTGCAGGCTTGAGGATCACACAACTTCCGGTGGTGAAGTGCGAGTAGTTTTCCCTGATAACGCCTGGTACTCTGAGGAGCGAGGGTCAGTCCATCGCTGGCGCTGGTCATCCGAGAGTAGCTCCAGCGTATGGATCGACAATCTCGGTACTCGGGATGATCCAGTGTCAATCGCTTGCGGTTTGGCGAGTTTGCAGCACGACACGATCGAGCTGCGGCTGAACGGGTCGATGGTGTGGAGCGGACCAGTCGTCGGGTATCCGACAGGGGTATTCACGACATCTGCAGCGCTAAAGCCTGGGAGGAACATACTAGAGTTCCGTGCTACCAAACCGGCGAGCCGTTCTGCAGGCGATTCACGTCTCCTTAGCTTTGCCGTCTATGATATCGCGCTTTCAAAGCAGTTGGGGTGGCCGTCAGTGTGACAAGAAGGACGGAGTCTGTCAATTCCCAAACGGCGATTTGCTTTGTGCCAAATGTCAGGTGTCTTGAGCTGATGCTCAGTTCTTCGGGCTTTCGCCCCCGCCTCGTCGGGCAATGGGGAGATCGAGCGTCGTTTATGGCTGATCGGCTGGAATTTGGCCGGCCTGTTTGGTACTAAGCAGCCCATGACGATCACAGGCGCGAACACGCGAGTTGATCTTGCGACGGCCCTACAGAAGGAACTCAGCGAGGTCATTCAATTTAAGTTAGCGGAGCGGCTCGACAGCAACCGCGTTGGCCTGCTCGACGTCCTGTACGCCTACAGACTGTTTCTGGGCCGCTGGCCTGAGTTCGACTCGATTGACTCCCTCACAGCGAAAATAGGTTCTAACGACCTACAGAGCTTTGCGCTCGGGTTCGTCACATCGCCGGAGTTCAAGACCCGGTTTCCGCAGGCTTCCGAGGCCCTCGACATGGTAGTAATGCGAGAAATGGCGGACGGGACGCATCTACATTTCAATCTCGCAGATCTGCAATCCCTACGCATCTCGACGGGGCTGCATGAGCTACCAATTCAGGAAGGGATGCTGCGCGTTTTGCGGCCGGGAATGAACTGTGTGGATGCGGGAGCGCACATCGGTATGTACTCCCTGCTGATGGGCAGGACTGTGCGACCGCCTGTTGCAAGGTGGTGGCGCGGTGGTGGTGGCGGCAAGGTGTACAGCTTTGAGCCGTTTCCGAGAACTTGGCCGCTGCTTCTGCGCAATATCAATGCGAATCATTTGCAAAACACGGTGGTCGCGACAAATGCAGCTTGTCACGCCCATCCTGGGCGGGGCCGCATGTTCAAGAATCCCCACGACCCTGGCAATTTGGGAGAAGTATTCGTCCGAGCGGGTGCATCAGGCGATGCCACCGGAACGGCGGAAGTCGACCTGGTGCGAGTCGACGACGTGGTCCCGAGTTACGTACGGATCGGTTTAGTCAAAATCGACATCGAAGGGTCTGAGCCCGCCGCGATGGAGGGCATGCAGCGGATCCTGCATCGAGACCGTCCGATCATTTTCACCGAATTCAACCCCGGTGCACTGGAATCGATCGGCGACATGACTGCGGCCGAGTATCTCGGGTTCCTCGAGGAGGCCGGGTATCGGTGTCGAGAAGTGGATAACTTCCTATTGGATAACGCGACGGAATACGAGTATCAAGAAGGAGACAAGACGACTAACTTGGTCTGCGAGCCGAAGTGATGTTGTGCACACGGGAGTTGCTCGGGCGATCCGCTTAGACAGACACCGGTTTTAGGCGCAGAACAATGGGCGACCTGGCTTTCGAATACTTTGGTATTGCCAAGCGTCCCTGCGAGGCGCAAGGCATCGCCGCGGCTCTGGCTGCGGTGACTGTCCACCCTAGACGCCTAACCAGGAAGTGAGGATGTATGAATACAAAGGTGTTGATAACCGGCGCTGGCGGCTTTATTGGACATCATTTGACGCGGCTGCTTGTCGAGCGGGGCTATTGGGTACGGGGAGTGGACCTCAAGTACCCCGAGTATGAGGCCAGCGCCGCGCACGAGTTTAAGCTTCTCGACCTGCGACGCTGGGAGAACACGATACGCGCGACCGAGGGGATCGACGAGGTCTACAATCTCGCCGCCAATATGGGCGGTATCGGTTTCATCGAGTCCCACAAAGCGGAGATCATGCACGATTCCGCCTTGATCAATCTGCATATGATCGAGGCAGCCAGGACAAACGGTGCCCAGCGCTTCCTGTTCTCCTCGTCGGCTTGTGTCTACCCCGGCTACCTACAACAAAGTGCCGATGTAACGCCGCTAAAGGAGGACGACGCCTACCCCGCGGATGCTGAAGATGGGTACGGTTGGGAGAAGCTGTTCATGGAGCGGCAGTGTCGGCATTACCGCGAGGACTATGGACTCGCAACACGGATTGTGCGTTTCCACAATATCTACGGCGAGCTCGGCACTTATGACGGCGGTCGCGAGAAATCGCCTGCCGCCATCTGCCGCAAAGTTGCGCTCGCAGGCAACAACGATGAGATTGAGGTCTGGGGAGATGGCGAGCAGACGCGGTCGTACTGCTACGTCGGCGACTGTGTAGAAGGAATACACCGCTTGATGCGGAGTGATTACCCGGATCCCCTCAACCTCGGCACCGATCGATCGGTCACGATCAACGAACTGGTGGACATTGTTTCGGGGATTGCTGGCAAGTCCATTGAGAAGCGATACGACCTCAGCAAGCCCCAGGGTGTCCGGGGACGCAACTCGGACAACAGTCGGCTGCGCGCTGTGCTGAATTGGGAACCGAACGTCAGCTTGGAGGTCGGACTGGGACGAACCTACGAATGGATTCGAGATGAATTGGCCAAGGAAGGCCGATTGCAGTCGACTGTTGTAACGGCTTGAGCCCGAACAGATTCCTTGCTCTGGCGCGTGCGACAAGTCACGGTGTCGCGACAGTGTGATAACGAGTCGGCCGTTGGGACGTGTGCGTCGAGGCGATTGCTGAATGCCAGCTATAGACCGAATTGGCCACAAGCGCGAGCCGAGCGTTTTGATCATGAACGTCGACCTGCCCCAGTTTCCGGGCCGCGCGGGCCACGAGTTTCTGAACACAACCTGCTTGCGGCCACTCGTCGAGCGTTTGGGATTGGTTTCGCTAATCCATACATCGGAACAGCTCGCACATTCTCGCAAGCTTGAAGAAGCCGGGATTGACCTTTATGCGTGGACCCTGAGCGACTGGTCGGATCAGCGTCCTGATCGCCCTCCGACCGCCCTGTCTCGGCGCATTTTGAGGCGTGGCCTGCGCGAGTTGCTCAGTTTCCTGGGCAGCCTCGATCTGAGACCGCGTGACCTGAGGATTCAGGACTATCAGTTTCGCAACGTTGCGCCCGCGCTCCTCCAGGCTCTCGGAGAGCAGCAATGGCAGGTCGCGGTAGTCATCCAGAGCTCAATTGCTCAGTGGTTGGACTACCTTCCAAGACTTCCCGCGACGGTATTGGTCCTGCACGACGTGCGATCGCTTCTGTATCAGCGGAGGGCTCGCGCCGCGGCTTCTTTCGGCCGACGGTTGAGATACTGGCTTGAAGCTCGCCGGTATCGACGTTACGAGCGGAAGTACTGTCAACAAGTAGAGCTCGTTGTGACCGTATCAGATGACGACGCAGTCTGGGTTCGTTCACAGTACCGGCCGAAGCAGGTGCTCACGCTTGAGTTGCCGGTTGACAGCGACTACTTCTCCCCATCGGCCAACGAAAGCCAAGTTGCCAATCGGATTGTCTTTACTGGCTCGATGGACCATCCGCCCAACATCGATGCTGCCTGCTTCTTCGCGCAGGACGTGTTGCCGCGAATTCGCGAGCAGGTTGGTGGCGCGGAATTCTGGATC
>JAFAOS010000254.1 GCA_019247515.1 Chloroflexota bacterium
CCAGATGGTCGAGCAGCGCCACGAGGTTGACTCCGGCCCGGTGGTAGTAGCCCGTCGCCTCGACGCTTCCTTAGCGTGAAGCGTTGCAACACCACCAAGGTCGGACGGTAGAGAAACGTGGTGTTCATGATGACGTTGCCGTACACATGCGGCAGCGGAAGGCCGTGCACGCTGGCGTGCACGCGAGCCTGTGCGCAGAACCGAGGGACCGTCACGTGGACGTGCGGCAACCGGAGCCTGTGCAAAGCGCCGCAAGCTTGATTCTGCGACGCAAGCTGGCTAGCCAATCTGGATCGTACTCGTCGCCCTGCTACCGCCACAGTTCACGGCAAGCGAGCCTGTGCCTGTTTTTGTGCCGGGCCCAATGGTCCACGTCCACGTCACGGTGCCGGACGCATTGGCTGTCTTGGAACCAAGCCCCTGCGCGGTGCTGGCCGTGCCTGCTGGCGTGGTGTATGAAAGCGAACATTGCGCGTTGGGTCCGGCGCGCACGGTTGCTGACGCCTGCCCGCCCGGTTTCGCCCCTTGAACCGCCGTGAACGCCACGGCCGCACCTGCGGGGGCGGTGGGTTTGGCCTGCGCTGGCGGGCTGGTCGGGGTGGGAGGCGGAATTGGGGTCGAGGTCGGGGGTGCGGCTGTTGCAGTCGGCACCGGGGTGTCCGTTGGCGGGACCGGGGTGTTTGTTGGTGGGACTGGAGTGTCCGTTGGTGGGACTGGGGTGGGCGTTGGTGGGACTGGCGTTGGCGTGGGAGCGGTCGTCGGGAGTTGCGTCGGAGTGAACGCCTCAGTCGGTGCGGTTGTCTGCGAAGTCGTCGGACTCGAGTTGGCCTGAGGAGTGGGCGAGGAACAGCCCGCCGAGAGGATTGCAACGGTAACGAGCAAGCGAACTGCCTGGAGTTGCAACTCACCAGGCCGACGCGAGTTGCACCTCAGCCTGGGTACTGCACAAGCAACTACCTGGTCGTGGCGTCGAAAGCGATCCCGTGACTCCTGAGTGCACCGGCGGGTCTCGCCAGCGGAGGACTGGACCATTATTGCGCATTAGCAGGCGTGCTGCTCAACATTGGCTCAAAGCGCTAAGACCGGAGCGTTTGGTGGCGAGCGCCGAAACATGGCGATGCACCTGTTCATCATCGCCACCGCAAGAACTAGCGGCTCGGCCTTAAACATCAGTCGACCGAAGAGTGTCCGCCGGTCGAAGAGCACGCGGTAGGATAGGGTAGCTGGCGCACTAGCAGTCCCATGCGGATGACACAACCGCGGTCGACCGGAAGTCGCGGCCGAGTACGCTCGATGCGCGTGCGCATCCGCTCGATCGTCTCGGCGCTGCTCCTGGCGCTCCTGGCGTCCGCCCGGGTTGACGCGCAGCCCGCGGCCGGTTTCTGCGGCATAGCCGAAACGCCCCACTTCGACGCCGTGCTGGCCGAGCTTGCGGACGAGCTCGGAGACGTGATGGGCGAGCCGGTTGAGTGCGCTCACGCCAACCCCGACAACGGCGACCTCCTGCAGCGAACCACAACCGGCCTGGCCTACTACCGCGCCGCGCTGGAGATACCCGTCTTCACGGATGGCGCCGAGCACTGGGCCCTCACGGACACCGGCATCGATGACTGGACGTCCATCGACGTCGACCCGCCGGGCGTGACCACGCCCGCGGCGACGCGGCCGCCCGAGGCTGCCGACTGGGCGGCCGCGCTCGCCGCGGCGCCGGTGTCCAGAGCCGTGCCCGGCGCACTCGGCATCGACGCGTTCCCGGCCCCGCTGCGCGTGCCGCGCATTGCCAGCGAGCTGTTCGCCGGTCTGTCCGTGCGCGAGGCCAGTGCCTGGAAGGGGACCGACACGCCATCGACCTGGTCGTACAGCGTCGCTCTGGGCACCGGCCCGAACGACGCTCCGCTGGCCCAGTTGTTCGGAAGCGCCGGGCGGACGGCCTTCGCCCGCGCCGCCGAGCCGGCCGACGGCTGCCGGCCGGCTGCGGGCGATGACTACTGCGCCTCGAGCAGTGCCGGCTCGCTGGAGCGCTTCTTCGGGCTCGCGGTAGCGGGTCAGCCCACCGTCGCCACACACGTCGCCCGGGGCTCGGCGCAGCTCGCCGCGTGGCGCGTCGAGTGGTACGAGCCCAGCGTCGACGTCAGCTACGGCTTCAGCTTGGCCGAAGCCGCCGGCCGCCTGCCCCCGGAGGCTGCCGCGCTGGACCGCTCGAACGGGCTGTACGCCCAGGATCTGACCGACGCCGCCGAGCTGTTCCTGAGCGTGCGCGTGCCGGGGCCGCGCGCCGCGTCGGCACCACTGCCGTGAGACACGACGCCCACCCTTGGCACGGCCAGCCTCCCGGTCGGCCGCGTGTCGCATGGGTGCTCAGGCTGCAACTGCTGATCCTCGGCCTGGCCGCGCTCGTCGGCTGGCTCGCCTTGGCCGCGCCATCGCCAGCACAAGCCCAGGGAGGCGGTGCGCTGACGATCTTCTTCCTCAACGTCGGCCAGGCCGACGCCGCCTTGCTCGACGCACCGGACGGCAGCGTCGCCCTGCTTGACGCGGGCGACGCGCCGTCGGGCCAAGACCTGCTGCGCTTCCTGGGCGACCGCGCCGTCGCGCGCATCGACTGGTGGCTGCCGTCGCACCCCCACGCCGACCACGTCGGCGGCTTCACGGCCGTGCTCAACGCCGGCGTCCCGGTGGTCCACGCGCTGCTCCCCAGCCCGCAGTACAACACGCCCACCTTGATGCGACAGTTGGGCATGCTGTTCAGCAGCGGCGTCGACGTCCAGAACGCCGCGGCCGGCCAGACGCTGACCCTCGATCGGGCCGGTCAGGTCACCGCTGAGGTGCTCAATCCACCTGAACCCCCAGAGACGAACGACGTCAACGAGAACAGCGTGGTGCTGCTGGTGAACTTCGGCCAGACCTATTTCTTGTTCGGTGGTGACATCGGCACCAGGACCGAGGCCAACGTCGTCGCGCGTCAGCTGGCCAACGTGGGAACGTGGCCGCCGATCGACGTGCTCAAGGTGCCGCACCATGGTTCGGCAGGCTCGAGCTCGCAGCCGTTCTTGAACGTGATCCGGCCGAGGTGGGCCGTCGTGAGCGTCGGCGCGCGCAACTCATACGGCCACCCGACCGTCGCGGCGCTCGATCGACTGACGTCCGTAGGTGCCGAGATCCTGCGCACTGACCAACTCGGCACCATCGTGACCACCAGCGACGGCACCACGGTCACGGTGGAAATTGCGCCGTACATCCATCTTGGCGTGCCACAGCCGCCGTAGCGAACAGTCGCCATGCCGAGATCCTGTCGACAGGCGTGCGATAACAGGTGATACTCGGACCTAACATCACGCGCGATTCGATGGGGGACAAAGACATGAGTCGTTATTTAGTGCTCTACCGAGCGAATGCTTCCGTCTGGCCCGTTGACCCCAAAGAAAGCCTTGCGGTCCTCGAAGGGGTATTCGCCGGAGGCGACCAGTTGTTGAGGACCGGCATGGCCACAGAAATCGGCTGGTTCACAGCCCAAGAGGGCTACGCGATCTTTCAGGCTGATTCTAAGGACTCGGTTGTAGGGATGATTCAGCCGTTCTTCCCGTACTACAGCCAAGATGTCCACGAGATCGTGCCCTGGGATCAGGCGAAGAATGCCATTTTGGAGAACGCACGGCGAGCTGCGGCGCGCTGAAGAGGTCACCCCAACCAGCTATTGAGCCGGAGGCGAGAACCAGCGAACGCCAGCGGCCGCATCTCGTCAATCATCGAGGCGAACTCGCGGAGTGAACCGGTGCTCAAACGCCGGCCGCGGCCAAGCCCATTGCCCTCAGCGCAGGCGCTCGAAGCAGCGCTGCTGGATCGAATGCCCGAACGCAGCCTGCTGGATGTCCTGGCCACCGTCAACTTCCGGACCGAGCGGGTGCGCCAAATCGGGCCGCTATCTGGGTCTGAAGTAAA
>JAFAOS010000465.1 GCA_019247515.1 Chloroflexota bacterium
CCACGCCAGCATCCATCGCGGTCAACCTGTCGCGACTCGCATGGAATAGTCACTGGAGAGCCCGGTGATCGGAAAGCGGTCACGCCGGGTTCGGGAGGGGGGCGCCGGAAAAGGACCATCGGTACCTCGCCTGCGTCCTACCTCGACCGTGCACGACGCCGATTGGGGACCGGCGTTCATCAAAGTCGGGACGTACCTGCCCTATCCGGTACGGGTGTGCCTCAATGGCAATGAGTGGCTCAAGCAGCAGTTGCGCAAAGAGGCCATGCCGTTCGACAGCCTGGACAACGGTTTCGTGTGGTGCGCCGACCCCGAGCGCCTGCAGCAGCTGGCCGATTCGCTCAGCCCGGCCGACGTCCAGGCGTTCTTTGATCGCTGGGTCGACCAACTCCCCTGGCCGCTAACCGCCGCTGATCGTGCGGCTAGTTATCGCCATCGTCTGAGCATCTGGCAACTCGAAGAGCCTTACCCAGGTCTTCACCACACCGGTGTACGGCCGCCACTTCTTTGAGGCGGTGATCCGCGGCAACCTGGATCTCGGCCGGCCGGATCGCGTCAGTCTGCTGTTCCCAACTCGACTGAATCGACGCACGCCGCCACCGGGCCTCGGCTACAAGACGCGGGTGATCACCTACGGCGTCGCACCCAGCCTGCACGTCGAGTTCAAGCATTCCCACGTCAAGCAGTACTTCAAAGAGCAGCGAGCTCTCCGAACGGAGACCACCATCAACGATCCGCTCGACTTCCAGCGCACCAAAGGTCTGGAGACGTTGCCCCACTTGCGCGCCGTCGGGCGGCAGATCAATGCCAAACTGCTGGAGGTCGAGCGCGTTGCTGACGAAGCGGTCCCCGCGCCTTCCTTCTTTGAACGCCTGCAACTGCCGACTTTCTCGCCGACCGGCCAGCGCGTGTCGGCGTTACGCTTCGGCGATCCACGCGCCCAGGCATTGTTCGGAGCACTGTGCCACTTCGGCCACCTGCCCACCGGCTTCCGCAACGGTGACCTGCGTCCGCTGGTCGCTGCTCTGCTTGGCCGCAACCTGGCCAACTACAGCGCCGGCGCAATGACCTACGATCTCCGCCGACTTCGGCTCCACGGCGTCATCCGCCGCATCCCGCACTCACTCCGCTACACGCTCACTGCCGACGGCATGCGCGCCGCGTTGCTATACACAACGCTCTACCGTCGCCTGCGACGACCGCAGACTGCCACCCGCGTCCCTCCACCACAGTTCCCTTCTCGCCTCGAGGCTGCCCTTCGCAATCTCGACACAACCCTCCAGGAACTATGGACTCAAGCCAAACCGGCGGCCTGAAACTCGACCCCTCCGGACAGGTCCAGTCCCCTTAAAGCAGCTAGGCTCAGCGCTTCGAGGAAGTATTCGTGCGCCCGCGAGGGCTCGTTAGTATCGAGGGCGAGCACACCGAGCGCGGTCAGTGCCTCCCCGACCCGATGGGGGTTCTCCATCTGGCGACATAGCGCCAGGGAGTGCCGAAGGACTTGTTTACCGGAGGCATGCCCATGTCTCCTGCCTCGTCTACAGGCCGAAGCCAGGGGTCAAGCGCGCAACACGATCGCGCGCTTTTTGAAGCTGGTCGGTAGGCGAACGAGCCGCCGGCGACCTTGAGCGATCGCGGTTCGCTCAGCGGGATATCCCGACCATCGTCGTCTCGGTCGACGAAATCACAGGTGACAGACTCAGCGGTCCGCACGTGCACCACTGGCGCGCTGGCTGAACCGCAAGTTCATCGATCCAGTCGATGCCAGCGAGGCCAATCCGTTTCGGTGGTCTTCATGCCTGATCTCGCTCAGTCCGGCCGTCCATTGAAAGCAAGCCAACTACCAGTTGATTAGCCAGTCGCGAGCTCTGAATCCGGCCGTTTGCATTGCGGCGAACATTGCGTCTCGACCAATCAACGCAGGCGAGCCGGGGCCGAAATTCGCTAGGACCTGCACGCGTCTGCCGTGAATGGTCAGGTCTACCAGCATCTGCTGCAGAACAACCGTGCCACCCGCAGTCATCACCGTGCAGTTGACAGCTGGTGCCAGACTTAGGCCAATCAGATTCGCCGCCTGGGTTGGTAACTGACAGAACGTCGCCCCCGTGTCCACCACCGCCATCGACTGCCAGGCCAAAGCCGTGCCACTGTGCAGGATGATGGTGGCGCGCGGCTCGAGTGCCCTACCCACGCCGGTCGGTGAGGCCGGGACGCCAAGATCGAAACCAACCGTGACGTAGACCATCAGCGCCTCTGGACCTCGTCGTACGCGATGAGCGCGTACACCGCGATGGACGCGAGTCCTTCCGAATTCACGGCGTTGATTACTACTTGCAGGTCTGCGTCATGTGCGAGCAGCCGCACTCCATCTGAAGCGACCCACTGAAAGTTGTATTGCAGCAACTCCCCCCAGTGCTGCCGGAGCCACACAGCACCCGGAGGCTCAGTATATGGACCCGGACCACTCGTCACGCGCGCGGCGGCGATAAGTCATCTTGCACAATGATTCCGCCTTCGACCGCCTGCCCGGGAACACCCTGGCCGGGGGCCTCGATCGTAGGCGCCGTTTGCGACACGGCCAAGGCTTTCGCGATGTACGCGAGCGAGACATTCGGCAGCGCTTGGAACTTGACTTTGATCGTATTGGATTCACTCCGCTTGAGACCACCTTTGGCCTCGACCACCCAAATGGTCGTCTTGCCCTCGGCGCTGACCTCCCAATCGACAGCCATGTCCAGTTCGCACTCGCTGAATTTCATGATGGCTCTGGAATTATCGGCCTTTTGCTCTGCTTCACGGAGGTCCGTTGTCACTTCGCTAAGCAGGTCTTGCAGTTGACGACGGTTCGGTTTAGTAGCACCGCCCATACTGCCGCTCGCCACCAGGAGGCAGCCTAACACGATCAACAGCAGGCCAGGAATCGACCCCACCAGGGCGGCCTCGACTGAACTCAGCACGGCTCCCGCGTTGGCCAGGCCCAGCATGCCTGCGATGACTACGATCACACCGGCAACAATGAGCAGTACACCCATCCAGCCGCGGCCAGTCAAATTCATGATTGCATCCGTCCCCGTGCGCCAAGGTGCACGAACAGCATATCTTCAGCCGGGCCGCCTGCGCCAAGGGAGGTTGCGACACCGTGACTTCAACAAGTGCCGTCTTCCGGGTTACGGCGCCCTCTTGGCCCACTTCGCTGCCGCGGCTCGCGCAACGGTCAAGTGTGTCAGGTGCGATTCGCAACGTTGCGCGGTCGTGTCCGTATCGCCGGTGCAGGTAAACACTCCCGATAACAATACTTGATACCGGCTACGAAATGGACGCAACTCGAGAACTTCCGGACACGCCGCCGGAGGCATCCGAGAGCGTTCGAGTCGCCAGTACTTCGCGGTGGTCAATGTCATATCCGTGTTGGCCGCGGATCGTAAGATGCTCAACTCCACCAGCACTCGCCCATACGCCCATTTGTCTGCGTGGCGAACACATTCGGGCGCTGCACCCCATCAGTCTGGACCCAGCCAACGGAGGCGGGTGGCGACGCGAGCGCAGCCTCGCCGGGTTGTCCATGATCGCTCCAGTGCCAGCCGTTGCCATCCATCCACAGCTCGATTAAGTTCCCGTTGGACCCGCGTGCGAACACATTCAGGCGCTGGGTGGAAGTACCTTCGACCCAGCGGACGATGGCGGGAGCGGAGGCGATCATCGTCCCAGGCGGTTGGCCGCGATCGCTCCAGCCCCAGCGGTCGCCGTCATAGTGAAACTGGACCAAATTTCCATTGGCGGCCTCAACAAACAAATCGAAAATCTGAGCACTGCTTTCAACGTAGCCAATAATCGTGGGAGCGGAGGCAACGGCGGTCCCGGGTGGAGGCCCGTGGTCGTTCCACTGCCAGTTGTCCCCATCATAGAAGGCCTCGATCAGGTTCCCATTCGCTCCCATGGCAAACACATTCAGTCGCTGCTTGCCATCGGATTGCACCCAACTAACCGCGGTAGGAGCGGAGTTAATGGCGGTCTCGGGTGGAGTCCCGTGATTGTTCCAGTGCCAATTGTCTCCATCATAGAAGGCTTCGATCAACTGCCCATTGGCGCCCATGGCGAATACATTCAGACGCTGCTTGCCATCGGACTGCACCCAGCCTACGACAGCGGTGCCAGAGGCGAGCGCGCTCCCGGGCGGATTCCCATGATTGTTCCACAACCAATCGCTCCCATCCCAATAGGCCTCAACTAGCTGCCCGCTGCCACCCATCGCGAACACGTTCAGGCGATTGGTGCCATCAGTCTGAACCCAGCCAAAGGAAGCGGGAGCAGAGGCGATCGCGGTCCCGTCGGCCTGCCCATGGTCGTGCCAAGTCCAGGCGCGATCCATGTCGCTCCAATACGCCTGGGTGAGATTCCCTTTATCTCCACGCGCGAATACCTTGATTTGTTGCACCCCCCCGTCGCGGTACCCAACAACGCTGGGGGCGGAGGCAACTACGGCTCCAACAGGCTGGCCGACAGGGGACCACTGCCATTTATACAGCGGTCCCGCTTGATACGTCAGCCGGAATCGGCCGAAATAGAACGGGTGTCCCCGGTCGACCTGGACGGTTCCTAACAAAAACGCCTGGTTGGCTTCCTGAGAAATGTGAATGTCTTTGTCAGGCAGCGCTCGATTAATCTCGTCCAGAACGCTGAGAATCGGCGGGCTCGTCGGATCGGGAGACGCAGGATACGCCACGCGAAGGGTACCCGTGCGAAGTTCATTCGAGTGGGGCACCGCGAATGGTCTAAACGGTTGCCAGTCGTAGGTATCGCAGAACGCCATAAACGTTACGAGCTTGGCAACATTCAAGTCTCCCTCCCACTCTTCGGCAATAACCAACGTGATCGGGTGAATCTCCGTCTTCCTATTGTGTGAAATGTCGTCAACCCATGTACCTGCCATCGTGATTGTACGACCAATCAAGGGATCGATATACCGGTGTGTTGAAGCCCAGTCCTGGAGTCCGTCGGGAGCTTGAATCTCGCACTCAATGACGCCGTTGTCATTGCGAACGCCCTGGTTGTTCGTCGCAAGATAGTCATAGCCGGTGGCCGGTTGCACAAAAATCGACCAGTCCCAATCGTCAGTCGAGTCTGGACCACTGTGATCGCTGTAGTTGTCTCCCGTGACGGCGCCCACGAGAGTTACCCCATCCTGATATTCGGTCCAACCCTGTAAACCCATCGTATCGTCACCCCCATATTCTGTCTCGACCCGGCACAGCCTTCCATAGCTTATGGTTGTGTCGGTCGGTGGGCAGTGCTGCGTGCCATTTTCATTGCCACTTGCTCGCAAGAACGCCATGACGAATTGCGAGGCGATCACTGCCGGACTCGGCAGGTACTTCGTCACCAGCGCGTCGGCGATGTGGTACGCCAATGCGCCGGATGTACCTGTCGGGATGGTAGCCTCCACTCTTGGGAAGCTTGGATGCTCCGACGACGAACATATCCGGCATCCCCCACACCTGACCGTATTGTTTCCGGCGGACGTCCTGGGGTCGCTCGTGAGCGCGGCGCCGAACCTGCCCGCGCCGAGGCGACCAGGTAACTCGCGGCGGGTCACCTGAGCCTGGAGCGTGGACGCCGCGTTCATGACCTGAACAGCGGCTGTACTTGAGCCGCGGTCTCCCGTGTAGCAAGCCGACGGCCTGCAACTCGCGCACGAATTGCTGACATGTACGACCGACGGGAGCAGGCGCCCGCGTCACGCTGATCCGCAAGCATGTAGTCATTCCCCCAGATGTCCGTACACTGGAGATGTCGCATCTACACCGTCCCCGGAGGGTGTAGACGTGCGCACCGCCAAGCATACCTATTGGGGTCGTGGCTGGGCGGCCCGTGGCCTCAGGAATGTGTGTTGACCGTGTGCGGCTCGCAGACTCGAATCGTAGCCAGCCGCTGCGCCAGCACGTTGCTCGCGCTGCGGTGAGCCACTTGGACGCGCTCGAACAGTTCACCCCGTCGCAAACCGATCGCCATCGCCCACGGGTCAGTACCCGCCAGTGGGGGGCCTAACGCGTGCCTGTCGGTCACTATACGAGGCGTCGCCAAGATCCGCCAGATCCGCCAGATCCGACAATCCGATTAGGTCGAGAAATCCCCACGTGGTGACCAGCAAGTGGTGTTGGTTGTGCTCCACCAGCCCGCGCTGCAGCAGCGTGTCCAGCCCCAGCTCGTCGCCGTGCCGCTGGACGGCCAGCCCCAGTGGCGGGTTTTCTCTGAGGAACGCGCAGGCTTCTTCAAAACGCTTCCTCGACAGCCCGATCGCCGCGCGCAGCTCACGCACGTTCAGCCCCTGACTGGCAGTCGCCCACAGTACACCGAGGATGTGCGCCGCCGCGGCGCGCGTGTCGGTCTTCGGATCGCCCTCCACGCGTGGACGCGGCCGGCGACCAGCGCGCAGCTCGACGATCTTGCTGATCAACGGCCCGCTCAGAGCCCGTGCCCGCGCCGAGCGACGCGCCAGCACCGCGGGCCGGGTGTCGCCAAGCTCGTTCAGCACCTCACGACCGATACGCCTCGCGACCTCGTCCGCGTAGTTGAGCAGATCCAGCGCGGCGAGCGGCTGCGGAGCCAGGGGATAGTGGGGCGGGAACGGCCACGACTCGTCGACAACACGCAAGAGCACAGCTTCGCGCCGACCACGATCGCCGGATGTGTCACCGTCGATGTCCAGACGGTTCAATTGCGTCTGCAAGGTGTCGAACACGCCGATGGGCAGGTACACGTCCAGGCGCCACGTTGAATCCACGCGGCCGGTCAGCTCGTCCCAGCCATAGGCCCGGGCCGCGCTGGCACCCGTGCATACGAGCGTCGCGGCTTCCTCCAGCGTCTGACGCAGATGACCGGGTATCTGGCGGACGACGAGGGTGGCGCGACGGCGCAAACGCGGCGTCAGGTCGACCAGCTTTTCACGCGCCAGACGCGCCCGCGTCGTGGACAGCCCCTCGGGATGCTCGAGCAAGTCGAGGCATCTTTCTGCGAACGGCTGATCGCCGCTGGCCAAGCCGATGAGGGCGCAGGCATTGCGCGGACTGAGGGGGCGTCCGCCATCGCCACCGGCCACCAGCCAGCGCTCGAGGCTCGAGCGGTCGATGCGCACTGGGCCCAGGCCGCCTCCCTCGCCGTCAGAGTCCGCGGCAACCAGGTCGCCGGCGCGCAGCAGAGCGTAGACGCGCGTGCGATCGCGGCCGAGCAGTTTGGCCGCCTCGGCCACACTGAGTGTTGGATCATCGTCGCCGAACACCGCATCCCGCTCCTCGGCGACGCTGGCCTCGATCTCGAACGCATCCGCGCCTGCGTCTGACGAGCTCATCGCGCATCGACCTCGGCGATCGCAACCCGCAGATCACACCGCACGCGGGTGAGCACCAGCGACAACCACAATCCGAGATCAAATGTCAGCGGGACCGATTTATCGGCCGAGTTGGAACCGAATTGTCGGCAATGGCCGGGTGTTCGAATTGGACGCGGAGCTGGTTCGGGCGAGGTCGACAGCTAGTTGGACCCGAATTCTCGGCGGACACACTCATTCTGGCGGGTTTGGGTCGGCCGGCCGGTCACGCTGAGTCGGCGACCTGAAAATCGGTCGACCTTCGACGAGGGCCAGCGACGAGGGCTATCGTTCAGCGAGCGCGATGGACGACGACCAGGCTGCCGAGGACCGAGACGACTGGCGCGCAACCGGGAAGCCCCGCGGTGTCTGGGTCCTGGAGCACACCAGTGATCCGAAGTTTCCGTTTCGCTTGCGCATCTACACGCGTGGCCGGTCGGAGCCCATGCTGTCATTTTTCGTGCAGGATCGCTGGCCTGGCAGTAACCAGCACATCTTCTGCCTTCGGGAGAATCGCATCTCCGAGGATGTCTTGGTTGAGGGCGAGGTCGAGCGCGTACCCGTTGTCGCACTCCAGCGTTACGGCCGACGCCTGAGCGTCGTGCTGGATCGTCCGCGGCAGAAGCGCTGCGACTTCCAGATCGTCGAACGCGCCTACAAGCATGCCGAACCCGGCGGCCCAGCTACGTACGAGCAAATCTTCTGGTTCACCCAGACGGCGATGCGCCAACGTCGGCCGCGCGGCGTTCGGCTCCACAGCGCGGTGGCGGCCAGCGAGTCGCGGGTGCGGATTGCCAGCGACGAACGCTATCCGTGGGCGCTTGGCAGCTTCGCCACGGAGCGCGGACCTCTTGCAACTGGAGACTACGCGCTGATGGACGACGACAAAGTGCTGGCTGTCGTCGAGCGGAAGACGTTTGACGGGCTGCTCGCCGATTTCGGGCGGATGGATATCCTGCGGCAACGCTTGCTCGAGTTGACCGCCTTCGGGCAGCACGCGGTGGTCATCGAGGCACGCTACGAGGATTTCCTGAGTCCCGAGAAGGTCCATCACTGGTCAGCGGCGTTTTGTGCCAGAGCGATCGCTGACCTGTACGCCATGTTCCCGCGCTTGCGCCTCGTGTTCTGCTCGAATCGGAAGACGGCCGCCGAATGGACCCGTAGCTATTTCTCGGCCGTCTGGGCCGCTCGCGATGATGTCGGCGAACCGGCGGACGATTACACCGGGGACTCGGTCAAGGGCTGGGATCCCGTTCCTGAGGTGTAGGCTGGGTCGCGAACGGGCCGACGTTCACCAGGCCTGCGACGATTCCGTGCGGGGGGCCGCCTGCGCTGAACTGGCACAGCTGGTGTTGTCGGCTCGCTGAGTTGGGAGACACCGCTGGCGCCATTAGTTGGCGGTTCCTCCAGACCGAGCGCGATGCGGAGACGAGTGCGTGCCTCAGTCCGTGCGCTCAGGCGCCGTTCACCCAGGCTCGCTTCTTCCAGTTGCCGCCAGGCTTTGTCTGCGGGCGGGGCCGTGCGCTCCAGGTGGTCGATGGACACACTCTCGGCGGCAGCCTTGAGGGAGGTTCGATAGGCGAGCGTGAGCCAATCCTTGATGATGCCCACGCAGCCGATCGAGCGCTCGTACAGCAACTCCCACCCGTCCAGGAGATTCCTCCCTTCCGGCAGCTGTGCTCGAACGACACCAGCACGCGCAGGAAATCCTCCTGGTCGACCGACTGGTCGAGATGATAGCGGCCGAAATGGATGTCGTGGCTGCGACGGCCGAGCTGCCCGTTCAGGTTCCACAGGTGGAGCAGGTCGTACGTCCCAGCCAGGACGTGCGGCGTATTGGTCGCATCCGCGAGCGACCGGAGCCACTCCAGCCGCTGTTCCACCCAGCCGCTCGCCAGCGCGTGGGCGTTATCCAGCCAGAATGCCAGCGGCCCCCTCCACACCAGGGCACGCTCGAGCATGCGCCGCAGGTCAGCCACGCTCGCAAGCCTCGGCGGTGGCTTGAGCAGCGGGTCAGTGTTGAAGTCGTGGGCGGCGATCTTGCGTTGGATGAGTGGCTCGTGCAGCGCCGCCAGCGCCCGCCGATAGTAGTCTGCCTCGTCGAAGCGACCGTTTTCCGTCTGGATGACGCTGATCCCGGCGATCGGAATCCGCGCCGGATTCCGGCGAAGGTCGTCCGCTTCGCGCTCGAGAATCCGTGCTGTCAGCGCCTGCAGCAGCGTCGTCTTAACCCGCCGGTTGGACCCACCAGCAGGATCAGGAGCGTCGGACCAGGATCTGCCAGGACCTCGCTCAATTCGGCGTCGACGCGCACGAGCGCGGGGTGCGCCACGCGATATGCCATGAATCGCTGGAGGCGTGCCCGCTGGTCGGCAGTCAAGCCCGACAGCGGGTCCGGCATGGCTGGGTCGGCGCGGGCGCGGCTTCCCATGAACGGTAGGCAGGCAGCGCGCTCAGTCGGGAGCGGTCAAGCGGAATGGGCGACCTGCGAGTGGGGTGCGCTCGCGTTGTCCGCGCTGTACGGCTGCCGTCGGGAACCGGGGCCGTGCCTGACACTGTGCCCACATCCGGCGCGACGAGCGATGGCGACAGCTGCGCGGCGTCACCTACCTTTCCGCCCGTCCGAAGGACCACCATCTCCTGGTCACGCTCGCGCTGGTGGCGGACGCGCTCCGCGTGTGTGGTCTGTCGTTCCCAGACCCCGAGCAGGAAATCAGCCAACCGGCTCGCCGACATGCGTCGGTGCTCCTCGCGGCGGCGACGCTGTTGATTGAGCTCTTGCGTCAGTAGCCCGATCTCCTTCCACGAGTGTCCCTGGAAGTCGACGTAGTAAGTCGACGTGCAGGGCTCCCACACCCCGTGCGCGGCGCGTGGCAAAGCGGCGCTGATGACCGAGGACCTGCGCCGTCTGATGAGCCTGCTCGACGACTCGCCCGTCGGGCTGCGCGATCGAGCGCTGTTGCTGATCGGCTTCGCTGGCGCCTTCCGTCGTTCCGAGTTAGTTGGCCTCGACGTCGAAAACCTGGAGTTCACACCTCGTGGCATTCGTATCGAGTTGCGCCGATCCAAGACCGATCAGGAGGCCCAGGGGCGTCCAGTTGGCATCCCGTACGGCGCCGTGGCGGATACGTGCCCCGTACTGGCCGTAGAGCAATGGCTGGCGCACGTCCGCAGCGTGCTGCCGGGCTACGACCGCGGGCCCGTATTCCTGCGCCTGGATGCTGGCGGACGGATTCGGCTGGCGCGTCTTTCCGACCGCGGCGTAGCGCGCGTGGTGCAACGCTCAGCCGAGCGCGCC
>JAFAOS010000450.1 GCA_019247515.1 Chloroflexota bacterium
TTCGCGATCGGGCGCCGTCTCATGTCGGCACCCGGCGAGCGCCCGCATAGTGCGCGCCCCAGTACCCCGTGAAGACCGGGGCGACGCTGACGACCTGGCCGGTCGTCGGAGCATTGATCTGCAGGCCGTTGCCGATGTAGATGCCGACATGTGAGATGCCGGGCTCGCACGTGTTCGCGAAGAACACGAGGTCACCGGGCTGCGGGTCGCTGATCGGCTGTGTGGCATTGAACTGGTCGACCGCAACTCGTGGCAGATGAATCCCCAGCGCGGCGTAGACGTTCAGGACCAGACAACTGCAATCGACGCCTCCTCGCGAGCAACCGCCGAACTGATACGGCACTCCCAGCCAGCTCTGGGCGAGCTGAATGATCTGGCTTCCCCAGCCCGCGTTCGAAGCTGCCACCGGACCTGGCGTCGGCACGAGGCGTACACTCGAAGTCTCCGAGACCGGAGTGTTCGCGGCCTGGACGTCTGGGCCGCTGTGGCCCCCGCCGCTCAAAGCCAGTGCGACGGTCTGTATCACGATCAGGACGACCACAAGGGCCACAGCGATGAATGTCACGACCGCCCGCAAGACCCACTGCCCTACACCGTCGACACCCAGCGCGAGCAGCACTTTGCCTGCGATCACTCCATCAACCGCCGATCCTGCGCATAGCCCCGCGCACCAGCTCTCGGAGCAGCATGTCGGCGACGTTTCCGCCGGCGCCGGCCCGCATCAGGCCAGGTATGCGCCAGGTCAGCCACAGGGTGGCCGCTCCCATCAGAAACGACAACCACGTGACATCCGGTTCCAGACGCACGACCGCGACGAGCAGCATTCCGCCCAGCTTCAGCGCGACAACCTGCAGCAACTGGGTAAAGACCGCACCGGTGAACTGCTCGTTCCAGGTCTGAGCCCAGCCCTGAGTCTGTGGCAGGACCCAGCACGCCGCGGCTAGCGGAGACACCACCAGCAACACGTCGATCCAGGCCAACCGCAGCAGCATCTGGATCAGCAGCAAAAGCCCGACGATCACATACACCAGACCCAGCACGATATCGGTGAGTCCCTGGTGCGCGGCATTCAACGTGTTCCAGTTGGGTGGCGTCGCATTGCCGACACTGGCAGCCACCGCGTTGTTGACGTCGATTGCGAACTGAACCCACCACAGGGCGGTGTTGACGAGAATTGCGCCTACCAGCAAGCGTGGGAAGAATGAGCTCAGAGCGTGGTAGCGAAAGCCAAAGTGCGGGCGAAGAATACTGTTCAGCCCGCCGACGGTCGCGATGAGTGCGAGCGCCGCATTGGCAACGCGGCGCATGGTGTCGTACAGGCTGCGAATATCCCCGTTCTGATAGGTCAGGGACGGAGGGGTCTGCGTGATGAAGTTTGCGGCCCAGATTGATTCCATGCCCGTGCGAATACCGTCGGTGAAGCTCTGCAGCAATGCGCTGAAGGCGTCCTGCACCCACTGCGTTGGATTGAAATCGATATTCAACCCCGGGATTTGCACCTGCGCCTGTGCCTGGAGGGTTCCGGATTGAGCTACGAGGGGACTGGCACTCGCAGTGGTCGGTTGCCCCGGCGACAGGGCCACAAGCGTGGAGACGAAGGCGATCGCCAGCACTGTGCTGCGCAAGGTTGGTCGCATCAGTCAGGCGTCGACGCTGCCCGGAGTTGCACCAGCCAGAAGTCCAGCTGAGTCGAACTCGAGTTGTCGTGACGTGCCAGGACAAGGACGCGGCCATGCGCGAGATCCCACCGCGCTGCTACAGGTCCGGTGCCACCGACCGTTGTCGGCAACGCGATGTCGAGGCTCCGAGGCGCGCCGTCGGCCCGGTCGACACCCTCTATGATCAGCGGCCTGTTTCCCTTCGACGAACGTGCCACCGCAATCAGATTCGCCCCGCCAATCCCGTACGCGGTGGGCCAGGCTGGAGCGAGCAGTCCAGTTCCCGATCCGAGGCGCGTACCCTCTTCGGCGCTCAGACCAGAGCCCATGGGTGTCGCCACAAACAGTGCTGAGTCACCTCCCGTCGTAATCGGCAGCCCGAGCGCGTTGCTCACGGTGATCTTCGGTGTTGGAGCTGCGTACACCAGGCGACCGTCGTTGGCCGGTGACCAGGCCACTGGTGCCACTGGCAGCGGACCACGCGAACCGGCTACACGGTCAAGGTCGGCCACATAACGAAACCCCGAGATCGCCCCGCTGGCACTGGTATCAAGCGCACACATTGCG
>JAFAOS010000164.1 GCA_019247515.1 Chloroflexota bacterium
CGCGCCGCCAGCGCGAGATCTGCGTGTCGGCCACGCCGACCGAGCGCGCCAGCTGGGCCTGGGTAATGCCTCGCGAGCGCATGGAAGCCTCGAGCCAGCCGCCGAAGCCGCGGTCACCCATCATGCTCCCGCCACTATGACACGCCGGATAGCTAACTGACAAGAAAGCAAGAAGGCATGCGAGCATGTGCGCATGAGCAGCGACAGCGGGCCGCGCGACCGCGAGGTCTACGCCGGCCGGATTCTGACTTTGCGACTCAAGTACCTCGCCCAGCCGGACGGCCGCCGTCATCTGCGCGAGATCGTCGAGCACAAGCCCGGCGCGGCTGCCGTCGCCGTCGACGATCAGGGTCAGGTGATGCTGGTGCGGCAGTCGCGACCCGCCGTCGGCGCGCACGTTCTCGAGCTGCCCGCGGGACTCATCGACCCTGGCGAGCAGCCAATCGACTGCGCGCGCCGCGAGCTGCAGGAAGAGACCGGCTACCTGGCGGCGGAGCTGCAGCCGCTGGTGGCCTTCTACACCTCACCGGGCTTTACCGACGAGCTGATCCACATCTTCGTGGCCACCGGCCTGGTGGCATCACCCGTCGGTCACGACGAGGAAGAGGAGATCGAGGTCGTCCGCCTGCCGCTCGGGCAGGCCATCGAGCAGGTCCTGCACGGCGAAATCTCCGACGCCAAAACCGTCAGCGGTCTCCTGGCGTACGCGCACCGTTCAACTCCCTCACCCGCGCTGCGCGCGACCTCTCCCAGAGGGAGAGGTGATTGTTAGAGGATGTCGAGCGGCCGTTCGACCATCGTCCGCTGCGGACGGAACGGATTCGCCTCGGCCCGCACCTGCCCTAGCATGGCATCGACTGTGAGGCGGGAGCCCCCCGCGCTGCCCATGATGCCATGGCCGCTGTAGCCCACGTTCAGCACCAGCCCCGGCACGTCGCTGGGCCCGAGGAGCGGACGGTGATCGGGCGTGTACGTGTACTGGCCCGCCTGCAGCAGCCAGTACAGGCTGCCGTCGTTCCAGACTGATTCCCACATCGGACTGAGCCGCGCCAGGCTCGTCGGCGAGCGCGGATCGAGCAGGTTGAAGGCGAAGTCCACACTGGTTGGCACGTTGTCGAGCGGCTCGCCGGCCGACGTCTTGGGATCGGTCAGCAGCCCATAGCAGCCAGCCAGCGTGGGCCGCCAGTGCGCGGCCGTTTCCTCGTGAATCGTCATCGGACCGGCCGCGGGTATGACCTGGAGTTCGGGAATAACCAGCTTGTGGCGGATCGTCGGCCGCAGATCCAGCCGCAAGCCGGCCATGGCGGCAACCGACGCGGCGAACGGGCCCGTGGCGACCACGGCATGCTCGCAGGCGACGGTGCCCCGCGGCGTGCGCACGCCGGTGACGCGGTCGCCGCTCAGGTCAAAGCCAATCGCCGGCGTGTTCACGCAAATGGTCGCGCCGCTGGCGCGCGCGTAGCCGAACGTCAGACGCTTGGGATCGAGCCAGCCGTCGCTCGCGCGGAAGCGGGCCTGGACGATCTCGGGGCTCAGATAGTTGAAGCGATACCGCGCCTCGTCACCGCTCAGCAACTCCACGTCCGTGACACCCCAGCCGTGCAACGCCTCGACGAAATGGCGCTGGTGCTCGACACCCACGTCTGAGGTGGCGCAAAAAAGGTAGCCCTGCTTTTTCAGGTGGAGGTCATAGCCGGGCAGCTCGGCGATTTCGGCGAAGTGCTCGAACAGCTCGATGCCTTCGCGAACCAGGGCAATTTCTTCTGGATTGTCGAACTGCAAGCGGAAGGCGCCCGTTGAAGCGGGCGTGGTCAGGGTGCACAGGGCCGGGCGCTTTTCGAGCAGGACGACCTTCATGCCCGCGCGGCGGGCAAAGAAGGCCGTGGCGGCGCCGACGATCCCGCCACCGATGACCACCACGTCGGCGGTCTGGGGGAATTCATCGGCCACGTGCAGCTCGGGCCAGGATGGCGTCAAACGCTCGGCACCCAGTGGCCGGCGACCGGGACGGCCTCGTCGTCGCCTGGCCACGGCGGGATGGTCGTGATCACGACTTCGAGCGGCTGCGAGCCCGTGGCTCGGAATTGAAACTGGGTACCCAGCGGGATGCTGACGGCCACGCCTGGATGCAGGTCCGCAATCGAATCCGTTTCGCGCGTCCCGCGCCACAGCTGGCCCTGACCGGCTACGCAGAACCACACCTCGTCAACGGTTCGATGCTGCACGGCCCGCGTCACCGCGCCGGGCTGTAAGGCGCAGTGGACCAGGCTGCCGCCCCCGACCTGGACCAGCAGGCGTATCTCCGAGCCATCCGGCGCCAGCACGTCATAGTTGGGTTGGACCGCCGCCGTTTGCCAATCCACGGCTTGCATTGTGAGGCATCACGCTCCGCGGTGCGCCGCGGTGGCCCATGGTCTGCAACCGTTGCGGCATGGCGCTTTTGAATGACACCGCCGATCGAGGCCCGCTCAATCGCGTACAGCGCGGGATGCACGTCGTCGACGCCGCCGGCGAGGACGTCGGCCGCGTCGACATCGTCCAGATGGGTGACCCGCAAGCAGAGACCACCGCCGGCAACGAGACGCTCCCCGAGCGACCTTTCGACCTGGTCGCCACGGCGCTGGGTGGCGAAAAAGAGCCCGACGTGCCCGAGCCGCTGCGCAGTCGGCTGGTGCGCGGTGGCTACCTCAAGGTCGACGGGCCGCGCTTGCTGGCATCAGATCGCTACGTGCCCGCCGAGTACGTGCGCAGCGTGTCCGAGGATCGCGTGCAGCTGAGCGTTGGCCGCGACGCACTGGCAAAGGAACACTGAAAGGCTAGGACGTCGCGGTCAGCAATTCCGTGATCGTCATCA
The DNA here is from genome assembly GCA_019247515.1 of Chloroflexota bacterium. GTDB lineage: Bacteria > Chloroflexota > UBA6077 > UBA6077 > CF-72 > CF-72. The sequence continues at coordinate 2,855 of JAFAOS010000164.1, forward strand.
GGTGATAGCCGGCGCCGCGCAGCGCGTCGATTGCCGCGGGCAACACCTCGGCGGTGGCGCTCGCGCTGTGCGGGCTGTCGTAGTGCAAAACCACGATCGCGCCGTTGCCGGCGCCGTTGACGACGTGGCTGTACACGCTCTCGGCCGTGGCGTCCGTCGTCCAGTCGCCGCTGTCGACCGTCCACAGGATGGGTCGATAGCCGAGGGCGGCGGCAATCGAGCGCACGCGCGCGTCGCGGTAGCCGGCTGACGGGCTCCACAGCGGCCGCGTCGAGCGACCCGTCACGCTGCTGATCGCCTGATCGGCGCTCTCGAGATCGGCACGCACCTGGGCGTCGGAGGCTTGCGTCAGATCGAAGATGGAATGCCCATGGCTGGCGATCTCGTGGCCGCCGGCGGCGATGTGCCGCAGCTCGTCCGCGTGGCGCTCGGCCCACCAGCCCATGACGAAGAAGGTGGCCTGCAGCTGATGGTCGGCGAGGGCGTCGAGGATGGCCGTGGCCGGCTCGTACCCGGCGCCGACGTTGAAGACCAGGGCCATGTTGGGCAGCGCGGGATCAGCGTGCAGGACTTCGTCGCTGGAGACCGGCACGCCGGCGGACGGCTGGGCCAGGCTGGCAGCAGGCAGCGCGGCACACGTCAGGGCCACGAGGCAGAGGATCAGGACTCGTCGCCAGGTGGCCACGCGGTGACGAGTGTACGGGCGCGGGGCCGAGAAATGATTGACACGCCACCGCCCGCGCGTTACGCTGCCGATATATCACCGATATATCGCTAAGGAGGATATTCCCACAACATGCACCCCCACCACGATCACGACCACGGCCCACGCCGACACCCCTTTTTCGGCGGCCCCCGCCACCGCTGGGCCGACGAACCCGATTTTCCCTTCGGTCGCTGGAATCGGCGCTGGGGCGGCGGCTTCGGCCCCGGCTTCGACTTCTTCGGCGGCGGTCAGCGCGAGCGTTTCTTCGGGCGCGGCGACCTCCGGGTCGTCATCCTCGAGCTGCTCAAGGACCAGCCCCGCCACGGCTACGACATCATCCGCGCTCTCGAAGAGCGGATGCGCGGTCGCTACCGCCCCAGCCCCGGCTCGGTCTACCCGACCCTGCAAATGCTCGAAGATCTGGGCTATGTGACCTCCACCCAGGAAGAGGGCAAGAAGGTCTACACGATCACCGACGAGGGCCGCCGCTACCTCAGCGAGCAGCAACCGACGATCGACGACATTCGTTCGCGCATCAGCGCCGGCTGGGACGCCGCTCAGCGACCCGAGGTCTCCGACCTGATGCACGAGGCGCGGCAGCTGGCGCGGGCGCTGTTCCGCTCCGGCACCCATTCGCTGCACGAGCCGGATCGACTCAAGCGGCTGCGCGAAATCGTCGCGCGGGCACGTGCGGAGGTCGAGGCTGTGGACAACGAGCCGCGCACCGCGCCGACCGGCGCGCCGCCGAGCGAACCGCGTATGGTCTAACCTATCGAGCTTCCTTTCAGTCCGGAGGCGACGCCCGGCGCACTGCTGGTCGCGTCGCCTCGGGACGACCCTTCCGATGTCTTCAGCGGCTCGGTGATCCTGATCGTCGACCGCGAACCGAGTGGCATCACCATCGGCCTGTGTTTGAATCGGCCGCTCGCGTCGATGACGGTGGTCGACACCTCGGCGCTGGCGCTGCTGTTCGTGCCCGAGCCGGACGCGCCCGCGTTCTGGGGCGGGCCGATGGGTCACGACCCGGCCATTCTCGCGCAGTTCGATCGCGTTGACGGACTGGAGTGGTTTCACCTGCCTCACGAGCAGCGCCGCCCGTTTCCCTTGCCGGACGTCGGCGTCATCGCGGTGGCGGAGCATCCGTCGCCGTTCGAGGATCGCATTCGGCGCGCCCGATTGTTCATCGGCCTGTGCGTCTGGGCGCGCGGGCAACTGGAGCGCGAACTCGAGCGCGGCGCGTGGCGCCTCACGTCCGCAAACGCCGAAGACGTGTTCACCGCCGCGCCCGAGCGCCTCTGGCCGAGGTTCGCCTAACGGAGAACCGATCGTTCCGCGGCGGTCAGGGGCGCCGCGCTCGGAAGTTGCGCGGCTTCAGCGGCTTCCTCGTCGCGCAGCACGCCTGCCAGCAGCCACAGGATTGCCGCGCCGTACACCATTCCGCCCGGGATCCACATGATCAGGCCCGCCAGCTGCTGGTCGTCCAGCGGCGACAAGCCCGTCAGCCGCGGAGCCACCAGGTAGGTGGCGTAGAACGGCCGCTGGGCGAAAGTGAGCAGCGCCCCGATCAGCGTGCCCTCCAGCATCGGGATCGAGACGTAGCCGATGGCCGCGATCTTGCCCAACGTGCGGCGGCCGCCACCCGGATGAATGACTGGCCACCAGAACAGCAGCGCTGTCAGGAAAAACAGGGTGTGCTCGGCATAGTGCACCACGCTCTGGCCCTGGGCGGCGTCGTACATGAACGGCACGTGCCACAGGGCAAAGCTCGTGACGAACAGAGTCACCGCCACCGATGGCCGAGCCAGGCCGCTGCCCACGCGGAACAGCGTCCCGCGCGGTCTGAGCAGGCGGCTGGCGCCGCGCCGTTCCTGGTCAGGCAGGCCCCACAGCAGCGGCACGAGCGGTCGACCGAGCAGCAACAGCGGCGCCGCGCCGGCGGTGAGCAACAGGTGCTCGGTCATGTGCAGGCTGAACAGATCCGAGTCGTAGGTGCCGATCGGCGACACCAGCGCCAGCAGAATCAGCACCAGCCCAACGCCGAAGCACACCGCCGCTCCAGTCGTGGCGCGCTGGCTGCCGCGACGACGCAGGTACCGCCAGCCGCGGGCGTACAGCACCGCGGCGAGTGCCACGCCGAGCAGCACGAACGGGTCCCAGGACCAGGCGGTCAGGTCCACAGACAGTCATCATAAGACTGGGGCACCTCCCTGATAGGCTGAGCCACATGCGAGGGCTTGTCTTCCTGGGAGATCAACAGGTCGAATTGCGCGAGTTTCCCGATCCGAAACCCGGCCCGGGCGAGGTGGTGGTCGCCATCCGTGCCTCGGGCATGTGCGGCAGCGACCTGCGCCCCTACCAGCGTGGGCAATCCAACTTTGTCACTGGTCACGAGCCGTGCGGCGTCGTCGCCGAGCGCGGCCCAGGCGTGACCGACGCGCAGGCCCCGCTCGGCCAGCGCGTGATGGTGCACCACTACTGGGGCTGTGGCACGTGCAAGCACTGCCGCATCGGCTACACGCAGATGTGCGTCCACGGCTCCCGAGTCATGGGGTCCAGCGCCAACGGCGGCAACGCTCCGTATTTGCTGGCGCCGGCCACCTCGCTGGTGCCACTGCCGGAGGAGCTGTCGTTCCCCGAGGGCGCGGCCATTTCGTGCGGCACGGGGACCGCGTATTCGGCGCTCAAAAGACTGGGGGTGTCGGGTCGCGACACGCTGGCCGTCTTTGGCCAGGGGCCCGTCGGGCTGGCGGCGACCCAGCTGGCCACCGTGATGGGCGCGCGCGTCATCGGCGTCGACCCGCTTGCCGAACGACGCGAGCTTGCGACGCAACTGGGCGCGGCGGCCACCGTCGACAGCTCGTCCGAGAACCCGGTCGACGCGATCCGCGAGCTGACCCACGGCGAGGGCGCCGACGCCACGCTGGACTGCACTGGCAACGCCGAAGCGCGGGCCAACTGCGCGAAGGCGGCGCGGCCCTGGGGACGCGCGTGTTTCGTCGGCGAGCAGGGCACCGCCACGTTCGACATGACGCCGGATGTCATCCACAAGCAGCTCACCATGTACGGCTCGTGGACGTTCAGCACCGTGCTGCTGGCCGAGTGCGCGCGGTTCGCGGTAGACCGTGAGATTCCCTTGCGCAATGTCTTCACCGAGTCGTTCACCATCGACGACGGTGAGGCCGCGTTTCGCAAGTTCTCGGCGCGTGAAATGGGCAAGGGCGTGTTCGTCTTCTATTGAGCCTGACGCCGGTTAGGATCTGAGCCATTCGTCACGACCCACTCGCTTTCGGCCTCGACCTGCGTGATCGGGTCGCCGCCAATCTCGCGTCGCATGGACCGGTGTTGCTGCGGAGCGAGCATGCCCGCACGGCCGCCGTCGGCGTCGTGCTGGTCGACGACGACCTGGGCCAGGCCTGCTTCGTCCTGACCCGCCGCGCCAGCAGCCTGCGGCGCCACAGCGGCCAGTGGGCGCTGCCGGGTGGTCGCATCGAGGCCGACGAGTCGCCGGTCGACGCGGCGCGGCGTGAGATCCTGGAGGAAGTTGGGCTGGACCTGCCCTCGGCCGCACTGCTCGGCCGACTGGACGACTTTCTCAGTCGGTCCGAGCACCTGATCGCGCCGTTCGTGTTCTGGGCGGATGATTCCGCCAGACTGAAGGCCAACCCACAGGAGGTGGCGGCCGTCTATCGCGTGCCGCTCGAGCACCTGGAGCGCCCAGGCAACCCCCTGCGCGATCCGCTGCTCAGATTCGCCGTCCTGGGTACGACCGTCTACGCGCCGACCGCCGCCATCCTGCTCCAGTTCCGCGAACTCGCGCTGCGCGGCCGCCACGTGCAGGTGAGCCACGAAGAACAACCGCGCTTCGCCTGGCGGTAGGGTGCCCGCCGCAGGAGTCGAACCTGCGTCGTCGCTTTATGAGAGCGCGGCTCTAACCGTTGAGCTAGGCGGGCAGAGGCGTCACCAGTGTAGCCAAAGTCTCGCGCCGACTCAGCCGACGGCGACGATCGGCCACGCGATCTCGGTGCGCAGGGCTTCGACGTCCTCCGTATCCCACGGCGCGACGCGGTACCACTCGCGAATGCGCTCGCCACTGGGCGCCGCGTGTCGCGCGACCCATGCCCCGAGCGTGCGATACGTGTCGGCCATCGACGCGTAATCGCCCGCGTGGACCAGCACCGCGGTGTGCGCCGCCGGGCACTTCGGCGAGCACGACCCCGCGTTCGGACCGCGGAATGGCGATGGGCGCGGCGATCGGCACGCAAACCTCGACCGGTCTCCGCCAGGCGGGCCTGCATGGCCACCTGCTGGTTGGCCAGCACCTGACGGGTGAACTCCGGATCGCGGGCTTGCAGGACCTCGCGCACCTGGTCGAGCGGCAGGTCCAGTCCGCGCAGGCGCCGCACGATGCGGCGTCCGCGAGCTGCCGTCGCTCATGCCCGCGACTCACGCGGCAGCAGTCGGCTGAGTCCCGCGACGCCCAGCAGGAGCACGACGAACTGCGCCAGGCTCAGCTCGAACGCGTAGCTGTAGCTGCCGCCCTGGGTCAGCGCGCGATTGCGGAAGCCATGCAGACAGCCTCGGGTCTCCCCCAACGGGAGAGTCAAGCGTTTAGTCTGTGGCTATGGAAACGCGCGATGATGCCGCCAGAGTGATGATCAGCATCGACACGTTCGGCCAGGTCGACCTGCGGGTGGGTCAGATCATGCTCGCCGAGCGCGTGCCGAACGCCGACAAGCTCTTGCGGCTCGAGGTGGACCTGGCGGAAGCCTCGCCCCGTCAATTGCTGGCGGGCATAGCGGAGTGGTACGCGCCCGAGGATCTGCTCGGGCAGAAGATCATCGTCGTTTCGAATTTGCAGCCCAGGCGGATGCGTGGCCTGGAGTCACAGGGCATGCTGCTGGCGGCCGACGCCGCCGACGGCCGCCCGGTCCTGGCGACCGTACCTCAGGGCACGCCAAACGGTGCGCGGCTTCACTGAATCGCGACGCCCAGTTGCCAGCAGACGAAGCTCCACACGTCGGTCGCTTCCTCCAGTTGCTTGCTCCTGGGTTTGCCCTGGCCGTGGCCCGCGGCGGTTTCGACGCGCAACAAGATGGGTGTGGAGGCCGAGTTGGCGGACTGCAGGCGGGCGGCCATCTTGCGCGCGTGCATCGGGTCCACCCGGCTGTCGCCATCCGCGGTGAGCAGAAACGTCGCCGGGTACGCCTCGCCGGAGCGTACGCGATGGTACGGCGAGTACGCGTACAGCCAGCGGAACTGCTCCGCGTCCTCGGCGCTGCCGTACTCCGGGATCCAGAGGCGTGCGATGCGCAGGTTCTGGTAGCGCAACATATCCAGGAGAGGCACCTGACACACGACCGCCCGGAAAAGGTCCGGTCGCTGGGTGAGCGCGGCGCCAACTAACAGTCCGCCGTTGCTGCCACCGCTGATGGCGAGTTGCTCGCGGGTCGTGAGGCCCTGTTCGGTAAGCCATTCGGCCGCGGCGAGGAAGTCGTCGAAGACGTTCTGTTTGCTGCCGAGCATGCCCGCGCGGTGCCACGCTTCGCCGTATTCACCGCCGCCGCGCAGGTTCGGCAGGGCGTATACGCCGCCGGCGTCCAGCCACATCGGCAGTGCGGAGACGAACATCGGCGTGCGGCTCACATTGAAGCCACCGTAGCCGGTGAGCATCGTCGGGTGGGGTTGATCCATCGCCAGATCGCGGCGATGAACGAGAAACATTGACACGCGCGTGCCGTCGCGAGACGCGTACCACTCCTGGCGCGTCAGGTAGTTGGCGGCGTCGAAGCCGGGGGGCAGGTCGCCTTGCGCGAATACGTGACACTCGCCCGCATCGACGTCGACGCGGTAGGCCGTCGGCGGTTGGGCGAACGAGGTGAAACCGAGCGTGGCGACCTCACCACTCCATTCGCCCCCAATACCCATCACGGTGCCCATGCCGGGCAACTGGACCTCCGTCTGGAGCGAGCCGTCGAGGTCGTACACGCGAACTTCGGACGTGGCGTCGTGCATTTCGTGCGCGATCAGTCGGCCTGCCGCCGGCTCGACCGAATCCAGGACTCGATCCGTCCGCTCGGGCAGCACCACCCGCCAGTTCGCGCGCTGCGGACGCTCCGGATCCACCTCGAACAACTCCCAGTTTGGTGCGCCTTGATTGGTGTGGATCAGCAGGCGATCGCCGGCGAACACCGGCTGCGCGAAGGCGTCAACATCAACGTGAATTGGAATCAGCTTTTCCGACGGACGATCGAGACAGTAGACCTCGCTGCGGACCGATCCCATGCGGACCGTGATCGCCAGCCAGCGTCCGCTGTGCGACAGGGTTACGCCTGGCCAGGCCTCGCGCGCACGGCCGGCCCCGAACACGTCTCTATCGGAATGCCAGTCGGCGCCCAGCGTGTGCAGGAACACGTGGCGGTGGTACACCTCTTCGCCGGCCGGGACGCTACCAGGTGTCGGATAGCGCGTGTAGTAAAACCCGCTGGAGTCCGGCAGCCAGGCGATGCTCGCGGAGCGCGTGTGCGGGATCCGGTCCGTTTCCAGCGTGACACACCGGTCGACGTCGAGGACGTGGAGTACGCTCAACTCCGTACCACCCTCTGAGACGCCGTAGGCGAGCAGCAGGCCATCCTCGGACGGATACCACCAGTCCAGTGCGACGATGCCGCTCGCGCTCAGCGCGTTGGGATCCAGAATCGTCTCCTCGGTCCCGTCCACGCCATCGCGCATCACCAGCACCGGCTGGTCCAACCGACCATCACGGCGTTGATAGAAATAGCGCGTGCCACGCACGAGCGGCGCGCCAACCGCGCCAGTGGTGAACAGTTGATCCAGCCGGGCGTGAATGGCCGCGCGTTGCGGAAGTGACTCCAGCACCTGGCGCGTGAGCGCGTTCTGGGCCTCGACCCAGGCGCGGGTTTCGGCCGACTCGCCGTCTTCGAGCCAGCGGTACGGGTCGGCAATCTCCACACCGTGGAGGACTTCGACGACGTCTTCTTCGCGAGTGGCGGGTGGACTATGAAGCTGCACTGCTGAGCTTGGCCTTCCGTGTGGCTCCGCTTACCGTCAAGCCTGCGCCGCGCACGGCACGCTCGCGGCCAGACTGACGTGTCGCCGTCGCATGAGGTTTTGATAGCGTATAGCTCCCGTGAGTCCGAAGGTCTTCGTTTTTTCGCCAATCGACGCCGCGCAAGACACCTACCGCGACCTGCAATCACGCGGATGCGAGATCAGCGTTGCACCCCGCCCCTGGATTTCGCCCATGCAGCCCACGCCGAGCGAGCTGGTCTCCGGCGCGCGCGGGAGCGACGTGCTGCTTGGCTCGATGATCTACAACACGACCGTCTCGCGCGACGTGCTGCAGAGCTCTGACCGGCTGCGTCTGGTGGCCAAGTACTCAATCGGCTGCGAAGACGTGGACGTCGAGGCCGCCACCGAACTGGGTATCCTGGTGAGCTACGGACCCACCGAGTCGAACTGGGGCGGCGTCGCCGAAGGCACCCTCGGCAACATGCTGTGCCTGCTCAAGAAGGTCCGCGAGCGAGATCGCCACCTGAAGACGGATGGTGCCTGGCGCGACCCAGCCCTGGTGGGCACCTACGTCGGCTCACGCGCGGACGGCTACCGGGGCATCACCATCGGCATTGTCGGCCTGGGCCGAGTTGGCACCCGCCTGGCCGACCTGTTGCGGCCGTGGGGTGCGCGGGTCATCGCGGTCGACCCCTATGTGGCGGACGGGCATTTCGCGGCCCACGGCGTGGAGCGCGTCGATCTTCAGACGCTGCTGGCGGAGTCCGACGTGGTGACACTTCACGTATACGTCAATCGCGAGACCCGCCACATGATCGGCGCGGCCGAATTCAACCGCATGAAACCGACGGCCATCCTGCTGAATGCGGCGCGAGGTCCGATCGTGGACGAGCCGGCGCTGATCGAGGCGCTCCGCGCGCGGCGCATCGCCGGCGCGGCCCTGGACGTCTTCGAGACCGAACCGCTGCCGTTGGACAGTCCCTTGCGTGGACTGGGCGATGCCGTGCTCCTGTCGCCGCACATGGTGACCAACAACGTTGGCAGCGGCGTTGGTCCGGCGATCACCCTGGCCACCGACGCGGTGCTGAGCGCGCTGCGCGGTGAGGTGCCGGATGAGGAGATCATTTTCAATCGCGAGGCGATTCCGCAGTGGAAAGCCCGTTTCGCGGGGCGATCGCTCCTTTAGCGCTGAAGGCGCAGGATGCTCAGCGAGTGGGGTGGAAAGCTGTATGTCCTCGTCGAGTCCAGGGATCGCTCACGAACCGCGACCCGCGTTGGCTCCGCGAACGAGTTGGCATCCTCGGGATTCGCTCCGCCAAGTTCGTACACGTCGCCAGTGGACCACTGATCAACTGCGCCAATCAGCTCGACTGACGTCTCGATGGCGTCGTGCGGATGCCGGTTGATGACCGCGATCGTGACGACTCGCCGGTCCGCGTCGCGCGAAGCAACGGCGTCCAGCGCCTGAAACGGGCCCAGATCGGCGATGCCGCCCTCCGGCGTGAGCGGCCGCGAGATGACCAGTGGGTCCAGCGCAATTGCCTGCGTATGTTCCGCGTAGAGTCGCAGCGGATGATAGATCGTCTGCAAGAACAGTCCGTCAGACCGCGTGAACACCGGCGCAATGACATTCACCATCTGCGCAAGATTGGCCATGGCCACCGACCGGCAGTGACGCACGAACACGTTCAGGAAGCATGCCACCGCCAGCGCATCTGAGAGGTCGTATTGCTCTTCCAGTCCGCCGGCGCGGCCGGTGGCGGTCCGCGTCCGGTACCAGACGTTCCACTCGTCGTAGGCGATACCCACCGGATGCCGGATGCGCTGAGTGTGGCGCACCTGGTCGATCAGCGCTTCGCAGATGCGCAGCGCGCGGTCCGCCTGGTGCGGCTGGAGCACGTTGGTCAGATAGTCGCTGGACCCGGTATAGATGTGGATACTGTGGTACCGCACGAGCTCCGCGAGTCCCTCGAGGACGATGCGGTCCCACTCGGTGTCTCCCCATTGCCCACAGCCGACCAGCTCGATCGTCGGGTCGGTGCGCAGCATGATCCTGGCGTAGCGTCGCGCGGCGGCGACGTACTCGTGGTCGCTCATGCCACCGATCTGCCATTCACCGTACATCTCGTTGCCGAGACCCCAGTAGCGGACCGCGTACGGCTCAGCGTGGCCGTTGGCGCGGCGCCGGTTGGCCCAGTACGTGTCACCCGTGCCGTTGCAGTACTCCACCCACGCCTGGGCTTCGTCGAGCGTGCCCGTGCCCATGTTGATGCAGATGTGCGGCTCGGCGCCGAGCGCCCGGCAATAGGCGATGAACTCGTCGGTGCCGAAGCGATTCGATTCCTCGCTGCCCCACGCCAGTTCGATCTTGCGCGGCCGCGCGTCGCGTGGACCGATGCCGTCGGTCCAGCGATAGCCGCTGACGAAGTTGCCGCCCGGCCAGCGGACGACCGGCGGTTGGAGCGTCCTGAGCGCGGCGAGCACGTCGGTGCGGAATCCACTCGAATCGGACAGCGGCGAGCCTTCGTCGAAGATGCCGCCATAGATGCAGCGGCCCAGGTGCTCGACGAAGCCGCCGAACATGCGCCGGTCGACCTGACCGAGGACGCGGTCCAGATCGACGCGGATCAGCGCCGTCATACTGGCAGCATGCCCGTGGTGACCGACGCGCGGCGGCCCCAGCGGTCGGCCTCGACAAGCCGGAAGAACTCCAGGAGCGCGGCGTTGAAGATCGCGGGTTCCTCCAGGTTGATGGCATGACCGCTTTGTGGCAGCACGAGCAGCCCGGCGCCGGGCACGCTGCGTTTGAGAAAGACGGCGACATCCACGCACGGCTCGTCCTCGTCGCCGATGGCAACCAGCGTGGGTACGTTCAGCGCGCGCAGCCGGCTCTCGAGTGAGAAAATGGTCGGCCGACGCAGCATTACCCCCTGCATGGTGTTTGCCTGACCCTCCGCGGAGTGTTCGGCCAACTGGTCGCGGAAGACGGTCCAGCCGTACAGGTCCTTGCGTTTGAACGGCGTGCGGATTGGGCCTTCGGCGTAGGTCTCGGCGAAGCGGCGGATGCCTTGTGTGCGAAGGAGGTCCACAACGTGACGAATGTCCTGCTCGAATCGCTCGCGATTGGTGCTGCCGGCGCCGGCGCCGACGACGGTCAGACTGCGACACAGGTCCGGATAGCGCAGCCCGAAGTTCAGGACGACGCTGCCGCCCATGGAGAAGCCCACCAGGTGCGCGCGGGTGATGCCCAGGTGATCCAGCAGCCCACGGAGATCCTCGATCAGCAGCTCCTGCGAGTACTGCTCCGGATCGGTGGGAATACTCGAAGGCGGAAACCCGCGCTGGCTATACGTGACGCACCGATACAGGCGGCCGAAGCCGCGCACCTGCGGCTCCCAGGAGCGGTAGTCGCCCGCGAACTCATGGCAGAAGACCACCGGAAAGCCAGTCCCCGTGTCCTCATAGTACAGCTCGACATCCTTGTTGACTTTCGCGACAGGCATGTTTGATTATGGGCGGACCCCGCGCACGCGCGGTGAACTACTCGATTGTCCCGTGGGTGAGGTATTGAAACTCTCCGACGTGGTCAAACCAGATGCGCTGTTGCCAGGCCCTGCCTCGGGCGCTGTAGGGCTGGGCCTCCTCGGTCGTGGTCCACTCCGGATCAGCACCTTGCCACGTCTTCAGCGCCTCCCAGAGCACGCGGCCCTCCATCGACGAGCCGGGGCCCAGGCCGAGGAGGTGCGTCAGCGTTGGACAGATGTCGATGTTGCCAACCGGCACGCGGCTGCGCCAGCCAGACCGGAAGTCTGGACCCTGCAACACCAGGGTGTTGCGCAGGTCGTACGGACTGATCGAGCCGTGGTCCATCACCAGCTTGCTCTCGGCGCCCGTCGCGGTGCCGACGATCCCGCGCACCATCTCCGCGGACCACGTGAAAGAGAAAACCGCGTCGGGGGCGCGGGGTCCGCTCAGGCCGACCATCGACAGCGGAAATGTCCCGTCGCGACCGTTGGACGTAAAGATGGGTCCCACGTAGTCGAAACGGCGGATCGCGGAGACCAGCTCCGCGTCCGACGAATAGACGAACACCGAGCCACCGTTTTCCGCGGCGGCGCCCTCACGCAGCACGCGAGCGAGGTCCTGCGCCGCGCGGGCGCGCCGCGTCACGGTCGAGCCGCCATGGTCCGAGGTCACGACAAATGCGGTCGCCTCTCGCATCCCCAGCCGCTCGTAGGCTGACAGAATGGCGCCCAGGTTCGCGTCCGCGTCGCGCAGGGACTGCACCGTTTCGGCCGCGAAGTACCCACGCGCGTGACTGGTGTGGTCTGGATCGGTGTGCCAGAACACCAGCAGCGTGGGCGTCAGCTCCGGCAGGACGAACTCCGTGATGATGCGGGTGAAATAGCGTGTCCATTGTGTCGCCGGCAAGGCGTCGCGCCGCGGCAACGGGCCAAACCGGGCGCGCACCGCCTGCATGAATGGCTTCATCGCCGAAACGCCGTCGGCGATCACCGCGTCCTCGGCCTCGATCGCGCGCGGGTGCTGGAGCCAGGCGGAACCCGGCGAGCCGGAGCCCACTACCACGCTCTTTTGGCCGGCGGCATGCACGCGGTCCGCCAGGGTGTCGACCAGCAGGACCGGTTGCCCGTCGGCTTCGGCCAACCGCTCGAGACTGCGGACGTCGCCCGACGAGTGGGACGTCAGACTCCCGTCAGTGCCGCGCAACAGAAAGGTATTGCCGGGCACGCCGGCGGCGCCCGGCCGGCAGCCCGTGGAGATAGCGGGCGAGTTGGCCCGCGTCAGCGTCGGGTACACCGCGTAGCTGCGGTCGAACCACACGCCCTGCTCGGCGAGCTGCCACAGGTTGGGCGTGGCCTCGGGTGAGACCAGGTCCGGCCGCAGCCCGTCCCAGACCATCACGCATGCTCGGGTGGTGCTCGAGACCATCACTCAGTGGCCGCGGAAGGCCTCCTCCAGCCACTCCGCGACCACCGTGGGCACCACCTTGGCATCCAGGACCAGACCCGGGCTGGCGCCCGACTCGAGCCACTCCGTCACCGCGTGGAGGTCCTCCACGCGGCGCACCGTCGCGCCATGCAGGCCCACCGCACGACCAATCGCCGCGAAGTCTGTCTCCGGAAACTGCACCAGGTCCAGCGGGTGGCCGTGTGGCCCGAAGTGGTGGACCTCGGCGCCGTAGGCGGAGTCGTTGTAGACCACAATCAGCATCCGCAATCTCAGCCGAGCAACCGTTTCGAAATCCGACAGGCTCAGGAACGCGCCACCGTCGCCAAGCGCCGCCACGGTCAGGCGGTCCGGACGGGCCACCGCCGCGCCAATCCCGCTGGCCAGTCCGAGGCCGACCGCCTGGAACGCCTGGGTGAACACAAAAGCACGCTCGTCCGGCACGCGCAGATACATCGCCGGATAGCCCATGAAGTGGCCGGAGTCGATCGCCAGCGTGCGCTCGGCGGGCAACAACCCGTCGAGCGCATTCGACAGCGCCCGCGGATCGATACGCGCCTCGGTGCTGGCGTCCTCGAAGGGCGTTGACTGCCATCGCCCATTGCGGATCTGCTCGCCGACATCTGCACTGCGCCAACCGGAGCCCAAGGCGCGTGGCGCCAGCTCGGCGAGGATGCAGCGCGCCGATTCGCCGACGTCGCCCACCAGTGCAATATCGACGCGATGATGCGCCGCGATGCCGTCCGGGTCGTGGTCGATCTGAATGACCGTCGCCCGTGGATGCAGCAAGCGCGCGTGTCGCGTGGTCCACATGTTGAGCGTGGCGCCGGCCGCGAGCACCACGTCAGCCTGGCCAATCAGCTCGGCCGCCTCGGGCGACGCAAAACCCCCGGAGATGCCCAGCGCCCAGGGATTGGTGGCGAACAGCCCGTTGACCACGGCCGAGGTGGCCAGCAGCCCGCCCAGGCGTTCGGCCAATTCCTCAATGAGCGGACCGGCCCCTGCTTCGCGGGCGCCGCGCCCGGCGATGATCAGCGGTCGCTCGGCGCGCGAGAGTGCCTCCACCGCGGCCGATACGGCCTGGCGCGCGGGTTGGCTGGGGTGGAGCTTCGGCGGTTCCGCTGGCGCGGCATCGCCGCCGTCGGGACACTCCGCCGCCTGGATATCGAGCGGCAGCATCAGCACCACCGGCCGACGCTCCACGCGCGCGCGACGCAGCGCCCGCAGCGCGTCGGCGACGGCGGTCTGCGGACCGTGAATCCGCTCGGCAACCGCGCCCACCGACTGGACCAGCTGATCCTGCTCGATGCGGAAGTTGGAGCGAATCGCCGACGCTGCCGTGTCGCCGGCCAGCAACACCAGCGGCGTGCGACTCTTGGCGGCTTCGGTCAGCGCGGTCATGGTGTTGGTCAGGCCCGGACCCTGGTGCACGCTGCACATTCCAGTGCCACCGGTCACCTGGGCGTACGCGTCGGCCATCGACACCGCGCCGCACTCGTGACGCGCCGCCACGAATTGCGCTCCGTCCTCCACCAGGGCGTTGGTGACGGCGAAGTTGCCGCTGCCGATCAAGCCGAAGACGTGCGGCGGTCCGCGTCTGGCCAGCGCGCGCCCGACGGCATCCGAGACCAGCATCGCTAGCGCGACACGAGCGCCAGCACGCGCGCCGGACTGCCAGAGCCGCGCACGATCGGCAGCGGCGCGGCGATCAGCAGCGCGCCGGTGGTCGGCAGCTTGCCCAGGTTCGCCAGCTGGGTGAGACCGTACTTGCCGGCGCCGAGCAGGAACGAGTGGCATGGGAACGCGGGCTCGAAGCCGTGCGCCGCCCCGGCGTCGGTGCCGACGGTCTCCACGCCAAAGCCAATCACCGGCGCCTCGTTGGCCAGCCACTGGGCAAGTTCGACCGACACGCCGGGCGTATGTGAACCCGTTTCGTTGGCGTTCAGGAACCGGGACTGGTCATGTGCGCGGCTGTCCCAACCGCTGCGAAACAGCAGCCAGCCGCCGTGCGGCAGAGGTCCGTTGGCGCGCTGCCAGTCCTCGACGTCGCGCACCTGGAGCAGGAAATCCGGATTGCTCGCGCACTCGGCGCTCTTGTCGATGACGACCGCTGGACCGATGAGCTGGCGCGGCGGTACCTGCGAGACGTCGAGGCCGTCGCGCCCGGTGACCCAGTGGACGGGCGCGTCGAAGTGCGTGCCGACATGCTCCCCGGCGGAGATGTTGTTCCAGTACCAGGCCGGCCCGCGATCGTCGTAATTGCTGATCTCCTGCAGCGAGAAGCTCTGGGTGTTGGCGAACGGCGGCGGCAGCTGCAAGATGGGTGTGCGGTCGGAGAGTGGCGCAGTCAGATCGATGACTTCGACGCGACCGTCGGCGAGCCCCGCGGTCAGATCGCTGAGGACGCTCATAGACCGTTCAGCTTACGCTGCTCTCGACGGGCGCGGCCGGCTCACGACCTCCGCGAGGGCCGCCGCGAATGGTCCCGCCAGCGGTTCGGGCAGCGCGGCGACCGTCACACGCACGGCCGGCGGGCTCTTCAACCGGTACCGGGCGCCCGGCGCAACCGCCCACCCCGCCTGCAGCAGGCGACTGACGACGCCGGTCTCATCTGGTACTGGAATCCACACGTTGAACCCGGAGCGCCCGCCGGCGGGGATGTCCCGCCTTGCGAGCTCGGCCAGCAACGCGTCGCGCCGGCGGGCGTAGTTCGCCTCGGCGCGAACCAGCAGCTCGCGTACCGTCGGCGAGGTGAACAGCTCGAGCACGAGACTCTGCAGCACGTGGCTGACCCAGCCCGGCCCGAGTGCCAGACGACCTTCGATGCGCGCGATCGTCTCGGGGTCGCCGGCGATGAACGCCAGGCGCAGGTCCGGACCGAGCGATTTGGCAACCGAGCGGACCACGGCCCAGCGGTTGCGTCCGCGACTCAGGGTGTGGCCGGAAGCGCCGGCGATCGGTCCCTGGTGGTCGTCCTCGATGAGCAGCAGGTCGGGTGCGCGCCGCAACACGCGGCTCAGCGCGTCGGCGCGCGCGGCGTCCAGCGCGGCGCCAGTGGGGTTCTGAGCCCGCGGCGTCAGCACCATCGCCTCGGCGCCCGTTTGCAGCGCCGCCTCGAGCGCGCCCGGCAGCGGTCCGTTGGCGTCGACGGCGACCGGCAGCGGCTCGAGGCTCATCGCCCGCAGCAGATCGAACACCGCGAAGTAGCCTGGGTCTTCGACGATCACCCGGTCGCCGGGTGCCAGGTGCGCCGCCAGCGCGCGCTCGACGCCGTCCAGCGCGCCACTCGCCAGGCACAGGTTGTCAGCGCGCACGCCGGCCTCGGCGAACTCGTGTCGCCCGGTCTCGGCCAGGCGGGGGTCAACCGGCTCGTCGCCGTACAGGCGCGCCGCCGACGACGCACGCCCGAGGAAAGGCTTGAGATCCGGCAGCAGGTCCGGGTCGGGGTTGCCGCGGGCGAGATCGCGAATGTCGGGGGGCAGCCGCGCTTCCGTGAGACTGACGCCGACCGGCGGCCGCGGACTGACGATCGAGCGGCGGCGGGCGTGGGTGACGATCATGCCGCGGCGGCGCAGATCGGCCAGCGCGGCGGCGACGGTGGGTGGGCTGACGCGGAGCGCGCGGGCCAGGTGGCGAACGGAGGGGAGCGGCGCGCCGGGGGCGAGGCGGCCCTGGCGGACGGCGGCCTCGAGGCTGGCGGCGATGTCGCGGGCGGTCGCGCCCTGCACCAGCTGTGCAAGCTCAGTCAACAATCTGTACTATAACAGCATGCGAACCGAGCGAGTGCGCGTGCGCCGCCTGCCCAAGCGCGCCGCCTACGACCGCGCCACCATCCACGCCATCCTCGACGAGGCCCTCGTCTGCCACCTCGGCTTCGTCCACGCCGACCAGCCTTTCGTCATCCCCACCCTCCACGCCCGCATCGGCGACCGCGTGTACGTCCACGGCTCGTCCGCCAGCCGCATGCTCGGCAAGCTCACCCAGGGCGTCTCAGCGTGCATCACCGTGACGCTGATCGACGGCCTGGTCCTGGCGCGCTCGGCCTTCCACCACTCGATCAACTACCGATCGGTCGTCCTGCTGGGCATCGCTTGCGCCGTGACCGACCCCGAAGAAAAGCTGGCCGCGCTGCACGCGTTTACCGACCACCTGGTGCCCGGTCGCTGGGACGACGTGCGCTCCCCGACTCCGCAGGAATTGAAGGCCACCAGTGTCCTGTACCTCCCGCTCCAGGAAGCATCGGCAAAGGTGCGCGTCGGACCGCCGGTCGACGACGAGGAGGACTACGCGATGGACGTGTGGGCTGGCGTCCTGCCGTTGCGCCTGCAGGCCCAGCGGCCCGAGGCGGACCCACGCCTCGATGCGGGCATTGCGCCGCCAGGCTACCTGACTGCGTACCATCGGGGCGCAGCCCATGCCAGAACATGACTATCGTGCCTATGCGATCCGCTACGGACACCGCGACAACGTACCTGCCCACGAAGCCTTCCACCGACCCCACGCGGCGCCCGCCGACGGCATGGACTACTTCGTGTGGCTGGTCACCGACGGGCAGCGCAGCGTCGTCGTAGACACCGGCTTCGCCGAAGCCGAAGGCACGCGGCGGGGTCGCAAGTTCTTGCGCTCGCCGGATCGCGGTCTGGCTGAATTGGGGGTGGACGCGGCACGGGTCGAGCACGTGGTGCTGACGCACTTTCATTACGACCACATCGGTGGGCAGGCGCTGTTTCCGAACGCGACGTTTTACGTCCAGGAAGAGGAGATGCGGTTCTATACCGGACCGGGGGCGTCGCTGCCGGTCATTCGAGAGTCGATCTACTTGCCGGACGTGGTCTCTCTGCTCTCCGCGAACTACGCGGGTCGGGTTCA
The DNA here is from genome assembly GCA_019247515.1 of Chloroflexota bacterium. Classification (GTDB taxonomy): domain Bacteria; phylum Chloroflexota; class UBA6077; order UBA6077; family CF-72; genus CF-72. Next base: position 20,427 of record JAFAOS010000164.1, read on the forward strand.
ATTCGTAGACGGCGATCGCGAAATTCTGCCGGGCGTGTGGGTCCACAAAGCCAGCGGCCATACACCGGGCATGCAGTTTGTCTCACTCGAGACGCCGCGCGGCCGCGCGGTGTTGACCTCCGACGCCTCCCACTACTACGCCAACATGGAGGAGGCCAACGCCTTCAACACGTTCGTGGACTTGGCCGGCGTCTTCCGCGGCCACGCCCGCATCCGCGAGATCGCCAGCCAGCCGGAGCTCATCGTCCCTGGACATGACCCGCTAGTCCTGGAAAGGCTCACCCGCGTCGCCGACGGAATAGTTCAACTGTAGTATTGGAGGCTGCCGCCCGTTCTCGCCTCTCCCAGAGGGAGAGGGAGCTCACGGCCAAAGTCTTTGTGAGGCGCGGCGGGCACCTTCGGTGAGTGCCTCTAATTTGGCCCATGCCACGTCGGCGTGGACCTCGTCGCCGGCGCCGGCCGTGGCGAAGCCGCAGTCGTTCGAGGCGATCACTCGTTCGCGGCCGACCACTCCAGCGAAGCGGGCGATGCGCTGCGCCACCAGGTCCGGATGCTCCACCAGGGTAATGCAATGCGAGACGACGCCAGGAACCAGGATCTTGTCGGCCGGCAGGGCGGCCGTTTCCCACACCTGCCACTCGTGCTCGTGCCGCGGGTTCGAGGCCTCGAACGAGTACGCCTGGGCGTGGATGTTCAGCATCAGGTCGACGAAGTGCCGCAGCTCCAGGTCGTGCACGCGCGGCGCGACGTTGGTGCTGTAGCAGGTGTGGAAGCGTACGCGATCCTCCGGAATGCCGCGCAGCGCGTGGTTGATCACCTCGACGCACTGCGCAATGAAGCCGCGGCATTCCTCCACGCTGATGTCTGGATGCCGGTCGTAGTGGGTCGCCAGACGCGGATCGTCGATTTGCAGGATGAAGCCCGCGTCCACGATGGCCTGGTACTCCACGTGCATCGCGTCGGCGATGGCGACCAGGTACTCCTCTTCGGTCGAATAAAACTCGTTGCGGTGGTAGAGCGCCACGTTGGAGGGTGACAGTGCGGTGATGAACGCTTCCTCGACCTGCACTTCCTTCAGTGCGTTGCGCAGGTTGTTCACATCTTCCTGGACGCGGTCCTGACCGATATACGTGATCGGTCCAGTACACGCGTACGCGATGCGCACGCCACCGGTGCCTCCGGGTCGGCGCATGTTGGACGGCCGCGCGGCATACATCGCCTTCTGCTCGGCGTACACGTCGGCGAACTGGAGGGTGTCGCGCGTCTCGCCCCTGAAACCCGACTGGACGTTGAGGGGTGTCAGTCCACCGAGCCGCTGCGCGACGTAGCTGGAGAAGCTGGACTTGCTCTGCTCGCCGTCGCCAATCACGTCGAGCCCAATGGCCGCCTGGCGCTGCACCACGTTGTCTACGCAGCTGCGGATGGTCCCCGCCAGCTCGGTGGCGTCCACCCGTTGGTTGGAATCGCGCGCGGCGAGAAGCTCCACCAGCCTTTCCGTGCGCGGGAGGCTGCCGCAATGCGTGGTGAGGACGCGCTGCTCGCTGGACTTCACACGCTCACGCCGCGGCCTGGAAGGCGCGGTAGTGACCGCCCTTGGAAATTGGCGCCAGACCGGAAGCGATCAGCGACCAGCTTGCCGCCTGGTCCTCGCTGCAGTAGACGTTGCCGCCCGTGTCGCCGATGAACAGCGCAAACCCGCCCGGATAGCCGGCCACGGACATTGCCTCGATGTTGTGGCGCATGGGCGACGGCAACCCCGCGCCCGCCTCCTGCCAGGTCCGCCCGCCGTCCTGACTCTTTAGGACGATCGCGTCGGCCAGACCAGAAGTCCGCCAGGTGGTCGGATCGCGTCGCGCGCCTGAGATGAACACCACGTTGTCGTCCAGTGGGGAAAACACGAGCTGGTCGGGGTAGCCAATGCGCGAGTCCGGTCCGAAGCGGTGCTGCCACGTCTGGCCTCGGTCGGGACTGTGGTAGAAGCCGATGCCGGTGTTCATGTAGATTTCGTCGGGATTGGAGGGTCGCAAGACGACCTGGTGGATGTCTCGGTACCACATGTCTTCTGGCGTGTAGTAGGACTCGATTTCGCGCCACGACTGGCCGCCATTGGTGGTATGCAGCAGCGCGCCCTGCTCGACGCCGACGTACATGACGTCCGGATTGCGCGGATCGATGGCCATGCTCTTGGTGTGAGCGATGTGCGGCGGCCCGGGGAAGGTCCACCTGTCCATGTTCGGCACCTGGTGGATGGCCGGCAATTCCTGCCAGCTCTGGCCATCATCCTGGCTCTTGAACAGAGACACTGGCTCCGTACCGGCCAGGATGGTGCTGCCCACCGCGCGGAGCGAAAAGACGTGTTCGATCGACAGTCCGTTCGTGCGCCGCTCCCAGGTCTCGCCGTCGTCCGCGCTGTAATACAGCCCGCCGTTGTGGATGCCGGCGAAGACGCCCTTGCGGCCAGGCTCGAAGGCCAGCGCGCTCGGATGCAGGTCGCGCAGCACGGTGTTGCTGACCCGCCACGTGGCGCCCGGTCGTTCGCGCTCGAGAATCGACAGACCGCCCGCGGTCGCCACCAGAAGTCGGGTGGGCGCGGCATCGGCCCGATGGACGTTCACGCCGTTGGTCGAAAGGCAGACGGTCATCTCGGCATTGTGCCACCCCGCCCGGCTACTGTTCTGAGGTGGAGTATCGCCAACTCGGTCGAACCAACCTCAGCGTCTCGATTCTCGGACTCGGCTCTGGGGGCGCGAATCGCCTTGGCCAACGGCAGGACGTCGAGCGGTCCGAGAGCCACAGTCTGGTGCGCCACGCGCTCGACCTGGGCATCAATTTCTTCGACACGGCGCCGGCCTACGGCGACAGTGAATCACTCCTGGGCGAGGCGCTGGCCGGGGTGCCGCGCGAGAGCTACGTGCTCAACACCAAGTTCACCATGCGCAACGATGAGCCCGGCGCGGCGCGCGCGTCCCTGGAAGGCAGCTTGCGCAGGTTGCGGACCGACTACGTGGACGTCATCTCCTTCCATGGGCTCGAGCCCGAGAGCTACGACTCCACGCTCGAGCGGTTCATGCCCGAGCTGCAGCGGGCGCAGCGCGACGGCTTGACGCGCTTCATCGGCGCCACCGAACGCTACGAGATCGACGACGCGCACGAAGCCCTGGAGCGCGCGCTGACCGAAGACGTATTCGACGTCGTCATGTTGGGCCACAACCTGATTTCGCCCGGCGGCTTGCGGGCGGTCTTGCCGCTGGCGCAGCAGAAGAACGTCGGCGTGGTGGTCATGTGTGCCGTACGGACGATTATCGTTAACCCCGATCTGTTGCAAGAGACGATTCGCCAGTGGAAAGACGCGGGCGCGCTCGCCGAAGACGCGGTGCCGGATGAGGGACCGCTGGACTGGGTGCTTGGCCCAGGCGTCGAGTCGCTCGCGGATGCGGCGTACCGGTTCGCGGTTGAGTCGCCCGCCGTCTCGACGGTGCTGACTGGCACCGCCAACCTGCAGCACCTGGACGACAACGTTCGGTCGATCCTCAGCCCGCCGCTCCCGAGAGCCACCAGCGAGCGATTGCGGAACACGTTTATTCCCGCGAACAAAAGCGTGCTGCTGCATAGCTTCCGGCGGCGCAGCCCTTAAGATGCACGTCAGCGGCGCGGCGACGGCGCGCGATGGAGGAAGCCTTGAACACTCGACGCGTTTTTCTCAGAAACTCCGGAGCGCTCGTCGCTCTCGGGCTGCCACTCGTGGCGGCGTGCGCTGCTCCCGCGCCGGGTAACGGCCAGCCAACAGCCGCCGCGCCCGCGGCCAACGCGCCGACGACCGCTCCGGCTGCCGCCCAGCCCAAGCCCGCCCCCGGCGCCAGGCTGCCCACGTTCATCCCGACCGCCGGCCAGACTCCCGATCTCCCGGGCAGCGCCGACGGACTCGTCAGCCCCGGGTGGACCAGCTACCCCAAGCAGCTGTTCCAGGCGGTGCCCGAGCCGCCGGGCGCCGGCAGCGACGTCTCCGTCAGCCTGGAGTCCAACAACCCACCGATGCCGTCGGTCGACCAGAACGCGCAGTGGCAGGCCATCAACAAGGCGATGAACGCGAAGATGAACATCGTCATGATCCCCTTCGCGGACTTCGACCAGAAGTGGGCGGCGATTCAGGCCGGCAACGACCTGCCCGACCTGATGTGCACGATCACGCGTCCCTCGACGCCGATCGTGCCCGCCTTCCTCGAAGCCAAGTGCCAGGATCTCACCCCCTATCTCGCCGGCGACGCCGTCAAGGACTACCCGAACCTGGCCGCGCTGCCCACTCGGTCCTGGAAGAGCGCCCTGGTCAACGGCAAGATCTTCGGCGTCCCCATCCCGCTGCGTCCGTACTTCTGGTGGTTCTGGGGTCACCAGGAGCTGCTCGACCAGGCCGGACTCCAGTACCCGAAGAGCGCGGCCGAATTCAAAGACATCGCCGTCAAGCTGAACGATCCGCAGCACGACATGTACGCGATCGCCAGTGAAGGCGGCTCGCAGTACGCCTTCAGCACCGTCAACGGGTTGTGGAACGCGGTGTTCAACGCCCCGAATTACTGGACGGTCGACAGCAACGGCAAGTTCACGTACATCTTCGAAACGGACCAGTACAGGCAGGCGATGCTGTACGCCCAGGACCTGTTCAAGGCCGGTCTGTATCACCCCAGGAGCCTGGAATACAACACGCTCTCAGCGCGGGTGGATTTCATGGCTCGCAAGAGCATCTTCCGACTCGACGGCCTGCAGCCCTCACCCTACTGGGGAGGTTCGAACGCGCCGCCGATGACCCCGGCCTCGCACATCACCCTGGTGCCGCCGTTTTCGGCCGACGGCCAGGCCAAGCCGCAGTACTACTTCGGACGGCCGAACTTCGGCATCGCCCTGGTCAAGAAGGCCGCCGATGCACGTGTGAAGGAGATGCTGCGGATTCTCAACTTCATCGCGTCGCCGTTTGGTTCGCAGGAATACGAGCTGTTCGCGTATGGCGTGAAGGGTGTCGACTTCAACTACGACGACAAGGGCAACCCGGTCATGACCGACCAGGGCAAAGCGGAAGTGGGTCTGTCGTCGGCGTGGTACAGCCTGACGGCGCCGCCGCCCTACTACTACTCACCGGCGGACCCGTCGGCGCCCCAGCTGTACCAGGGCTACGAGAAGCTGCTGGCGCCGATGGGCGTGGAGGACGCCTCGATCGGCACGTTTTCGCCGACGTTCGCCTCGAAAGGCACGATTCTGCTGGACAGTGTCGGCAACGGCGCGCAAGACATCATCGCCGGCCGCCGCCCCGTCAGCGACTGGGAGCAACTGGTCAAAGACTGGCAGAACAACGGCGGCAACCAGGTCAAAGACGAGCTCGCCGCCTCCTACGCTCAGTTGAGTGGGTAGCGGGAGCCCCGCTAGCGCGCGGCTTGTGTGTCGCGGAGGAGGTCTACTCGTGGGTCTAGCCCCAGCCCTGGTCTGTCGCTGAGCGTGAGCACTCCGCCGTGCGCGGCGGGCGGGTCCTCGTAGAGCGTCTCTGCCAGCGTCCACTGCCAGGCGTGCATCTCCACGCCGTGGCCGTTGGGTACGGCGGCCAGCAGGGCGGCGTTGTGGTGCGCCCAGCCGCCACCGTTGGCGATGGGCAGGCGCAGCATGTCGGCGAAGTGGGCCACCTTGAGCGCCTCCGTGTAGCCGCCCACGAACAGGACATTGGTCTGCACCACGTCGACCGCCGAGGCCAGCATCAGGTCGCGCAGCCGGAAGCGGTGGCCCTCGAACTGGCCCGCGGCAATTGGAATCGAGGTGCGCCGCCGCAACTCGGCCAGAACTGCCGTGTCGTTGCCGCGCAGCGGCTCTTCGAACCACGCGATGTCGAGCGGTTCCACTTTTCGCGCAAGCTCCACCGCCGAGAGCAGGTCGAAGCTCTCGTTGGCGTCGATCATCAGCCGCACGTGCGGACCAACGGCTTCACGCACCCGGGTGACGCGCTCAATGTCGCGGGTGCGTCCGTCGACGGTCATTTTCAATCGGTCGTACCCGCGCGAGACCGCCAGCCGTGCCGCTTCCACCAGCTGGTCCAGCTCGTACTCGGGTAGACCAAAGGTCAGGTAGGCCGGCACCGACGCGGAGAAGCCGCCCAGCAGCCGCCACGTGGGTTGGCCGACGGCCTTGCCGCGCAGGTCCCACAGCGCAATGTCCACGCCGCTCAGCGCACAGCTGACCAGCCCCGTCATCCCGCGTGCGTTGAACCGGTGCTCCAGCGCCTGGCCCACGCCTTCGGCCTGCAGCGGGTCGCGCCCAACCACGAACGGCCCAATGTCGCGATTGATCAGCTCAACAAGCGCCGTCTGAGATCCGCCGCCCGCCACGCCGTAACCCACCAGTCCGTCATCCGTCTCGATCCGAACGACGACGACGCGAACGGTGCGGGATGGCAGCAGTGGAACCTCGACCGGCACCCTGTGGAGCGAAGCTGCGATCCCAGCGATCTGCACAAGCGCTCAGGTGTGGCTGTCGATCCACCGCATGATGAGGTCGGCGATGTCGAGGTTGTTCTTGTCCAGCATCATCATGTGGCTGTTACCCGTAATGCCCATGTCCGGCAGGCTCACGAAAGTGATGTCGCCGCCCGCCGCCAGAATCTGCGGCACGTACGTGTCGTGGCAATCGGCGTAGCTCTTCAAGAAGCCGCCAGAGAGGTGGTCGCCATACACAATCAGCGTCGGGATCTTCGCCAGTTTGACGATCTGGTCCGGCGTGAGTGGCACCGTCAGGGGGTTGGCAGTCGTGCACGATCCGCCTGGCTCGATGGTCACCATGCCGCGGATGTGCTGGGGGTCGATCAGCGCCGCATTCTCGGGGAAGAAACCAGACTCCGAATGACCGATGAGTACCGCCCCGCCAGTCTGGTTCGCGAGTGTCGCCAGGTGATCAAACGTCGGGTTCGGACCGGAATACGGACCCAGCATCAGATTCAGGTCCGGGATCATCTGCTTGTAGAACTCGTCGGCATAGTCGACCGGAAACTGCTCGTCGGGGTAGGCGGTCCCGTACGTGGGACCGAAGCGGAAGGATGTCCAGGCGGCCTGGTGGCCGATGACCAGGATGTTCGGCAAGCTGTCCGGCGGCGCGACGCCGCTGCGCACTTGCTGGAAGACTGTCGGATCGAATCCAGAGCGAGCGCGCGTCACCTGATCGATCAGGTACGTCGGGAAGCCCCGTCGGACAAAGTATTCGCTCCAGCCCATGCGGCCGTCGGGTGTCTCCTCCCAGGACTTGGCGCTCAGGCAGCAGCCGTGGATCAACACGACGGCGGGTTTGGGCCGCGCATCGATTGATGCCGGAATCTGGTACTGCACGTACATCTGGTTGACGGTGATGTCGCTGTCAGGCGCGACTGTCTGCGTATCGCCGCCGACGAAGAAGCTGCCCTCCTGCGACAGAATCAGCGGCCCATCCAGGTGCCGCTCCTGGGCCGCCGCCGTGCCGCCACTGGCAAGCGTGGCGACCAATGCAATCGCGAGCAAAACGCCATACCGCATGCAGGCGATGTTACGAAGCAGCGGCGGTACCATGGGCCGGTTGACGACGACCGCCACACAACCCGATTTGCGCTTGATGCGCGTGGACCACACCGGTGGATTCCGCAAACCCGAACGACTTCTCGAGGTGTACCGCCGCTACGCCCGCGGCGAGGCAACCGACGCCGAGGTGCAGCGCCTCCAGGATGAGTGCGTTCGCGAACTGATCGCGACCGAGGTTGCTCACAACCTGCCGGTCATTTCGGACGGGGAGTACCGCCGCCGCCAGTTTCAGGAAAGCTTCGGCGAGGCGGTGACGGGCTTTGACGCGGACCCGGGCAGTGTCTTCGTCCTGCCGGGGCCGCGCGAGGAGACGCCCACGCGCCGCGTCGAATCCGGGCCGACGACGCGCGGCCCCGCGGTGCTGCACCGCCGCCCGGTCACGCGGCGCCTGGAGCTGGTGCGCAACGTGCCCCTGGAGGAGTACCGCCAGGCCAGTCCGCTCACCGACCGGCCTGTCAAGGTGACCCTGGTTGGTCCGGACCGCGTCAGCCAGCGCTTCGAGTGGGAGACCTCGTCGCCCTACTACGCGGGTCTCGACGACTTTACCGATCACGTCGTGCAGATCCAACGCCAGATGGTCGCCGAGCTGATCGACGCGGGATGCCCGTATATCCAGCTTGACGAGCCCGGCTACACCGCGTATGTGGACAATCGCCTGGTCGAGGCGATGCGCTCGCGTGGCGAAGACGCGGCGGCCAACCTGTCTCGCTCCATCGCCGCCGACAACGCAGTTGTCGCCAATTTTCCCAACACGACCTTTGGCATTCACATCTGTCGCGGGGGTGGCTCCAGCGGCTACCACCGCGACGGCCGATACGACGCCATCGCCGAGCAGCTCTTCGGCGGCCTGCGCTTCGACCGACTCCTGCTCGAATATGACACCGAGAGCTCGGGCAGCTTCGAAGCGCTGCGTTTCGTCCCCAGAGGCGCGGTCGTCGTCCTTGGTCTGATCTCTACCCGCGTCTCCACCGTGGAGTCTATCGACGACCTGCAGCGCCGCATCGAGGCCGCTTCAAAGTATCTGCCGCTCGAGCAGCTCGCCCTCGGACCACACTGTGGCCTCGGGCT
>JAFAOS010000361.1 GCA_019247515.1 Chloroflexota bacterium
CACATCCTGGTCGATACCGGTGGTCTGGTTCTTCGAGCCAAAGTGCATACCGCGGACGTCCAGGATCGCGCTGCCGTGCCGCTGTTGCTCGACGGAGCTGACGAGCAGTTTCCGCGCATCCAGCACCTCTGGGTCGACCAGGGCTACCTCTGAAAATGTCAAGCTGTGGAACGGCATGAAGCGAAGTCTGCGGCGTGGCTCGACACGACGGATGCTGCGGCTGCAGGGCTCATTCCGTCCGCTTCCTGGTGGGGCCGCCTTTGGTTGTGAAGCAACCATTCACCTTCGTTTGTCGGGGGAGCGACCGTCACCGGCTGGGGCGGAGCGCAGCGGAGCAGGCCGCGCCGCTGCCTTGACGGGCGCGCTGGGGCGGAGCGCCAGGTCCTCGCTAACAGCACGTGTGTGGGTGCAGGCTTCCGATGTCAAGTCGTCGGTGGTGGGTCGCCGCCGTCGGCGGACCTGAGATTGGCTCAAGCTGGCCACGAAATGTGCGACGTCTGGCTGACGCTGCACACGCAGCTCACCAGGTGCGGGCGGTACCAGCTGCGGTACATCTTCCTCGGCGTATAGGGTTGGTAGCGCCTTGAACGTTCGACTGCCACCGGGCAGCTTGGCGACCGACCAGATGCCTTTCGGGCTGCCGGTCTTGCGCCGCGTGCCGCCCGTCCGCAGCCGCAGGCGGCGCAGTTTCTCCGCGGTCGGACCTGGTTGCGCATAACGGTAGGGTTGAGTGTGGAGGAGCAACTCATAAGCGATCACTACCAGCTTGCGGGCGCAGGCCACCACGGCCACATTGCGATTCTTCTTGCGCGCCAGGCGACGGAAGAACGCGCCCAGCGGACCAGGATGGCGGTCCAGGTGCTGGGCGGCCTGGACCATCATCCAGCGGGCGTGGCCATTGCCAGCTTTGGTGATCGGTCCGTGGTAGCAGCGATCGGCGGATTGCTTGGTGCTGGGCACCAGACCCAGATAGCTGGCCGCGTGCGCGCCATCATGGAAGCGGCGCACGTCACCCAGCGCCGCCAGCAGCGTCTGTGCGCACACCACATCCACGCAAGGCAACGTCACCAGCAGCTTCAGCCGCGGATCGTTGCCACCCACGCGGTACAGCGTGTGGTCGAGGTCCGCGATAGCTCTGTCGAATTCCTCGAGCAGATGCAAATCGCGCGCGAGTGTTGCTCGATCCTCCGGCTCCAGTTCGAGGTCCGTCAACCACCGTCGCCGCCGCTGACTGAAGAGACTCTCGTTTGGCACCGGAATCAGTCGCTGGTGGAGTAGCGCATGGATACGATTCTTGACTGCGGTGCGGTCTGCCACCAGCGAACTGCGCTGGCTGCACAGGTGGCGCAAATGTGCTGTCGCCGCGTCCGGCTGCCACACCGTCGGCAGATAGTCCGCCCGCAGCAGTCGCGCGAGTGTTTCGGCATCCACCTTGTCCGTTTTTACCTTGGCCGTGGCGATGGCTTTGGTCTGCAGCGGATTGGACACCACAATCTTGCCCACGTACGGTCGCAGCAGCGCCACTACTGGCCAGGTATTCGTGGTTGCTTCGACGGCCAGCTGATCATCCGTGCGCAGTTCGCGCTCGGCGAACTTGCGCAGCTCCGCACGCTCGACCGGCAGACGCGTACGCGACTGGATGTGCCCAGCCTCATCCAGAACGCAGACTTCCAGCACCCGCTTGTGCAAGTCCAGGCCGATCCACCTCGGCATATACTCCTCCTGTGCGAGGCCAACGGGCCGGCCGCCCATGCGGGACGGCGCGGACCACGCGCTCGTCTTGCTCATTTGTGGCGCGTGAGTCCGATGGGCCAGATGGCACCTACCTCTTCGAGCTCAAAGCTCAACCGGGTGGGCCGGAGGGCGGTCACATACACTAGCGGGCTCGTAGCCCATAACCCTGAGCGACCGGCCCCGACGTGTCTGGTCCGTCGGCCTCGCGCTTTTTGAAATGAAGTTGTTGCCTTTCAACGGCAACGCCACGTCGCCCCACGCCCGGTGCTGGCCAGCAAACCTCGCCAGCACCTTGCGGCACAACCTTCAGCCGCCGCTTGGCATGTTCATACCAGGTACACGGGCAGTGGCAAGCATTGGATTGAGGCGCAGCTCGGATGGAATGTCGAAGTCGTTCGGCATCCACCGCAGCCACGAGGTGAATGGGTGCCACACGGCGATCGGAGCGACTTGCGGACCGTATGGTTCTCGTGGGAACGACTGGCACCGGCGCCGAAGGTCTTCCGCGGAGTGCTGCCCCGGCGTTGGGTGGTGGAGAGAACGTTCGCATGGCTCTGCCAAAACCGGAGGTTCAGTCGCGATTACGAACGCCTTTGCACAACCGGTGAAGCACTCATCTATGCAGCGATGGGACGGCTCATGCTTCGCCGATTGGCCCGAAACTGAGTTTTTAGACAGTCTTTAGCCAGGTGGGCAAACACTTCGTAGCCGAGTAGCTGCTTCCTCTCGCCAGGTGGGCTTGTTTCAGGCGTTGACTGCCTGAACCCGCGCCGCGCGCGCTCACTTGCATACCTGGACGACGAAGCTGCGCCCTGATCGAGCCCCAAATCTGGCGTACATCGCCTGGTCAAACAGGGTCGCGACCAGGGTCGCTTATTGGCCCCCGTGCCCCGGCTCGATTGTCAGGTGGGAGCGACGGGCATCCCTCACGGGCGGCGCCGACCGCCTTTCCGCTCGACCTCAGGTGACGATCCACGGGCCGTACCAGCCGCCGTGATCGGCCACGAGAGCATCGGCACCCCGGGGCCCCCAGCTCCCTTGCGCGTACGGATGCACCGGCGGCGGCGCATCCAGTAGCGGCTGCATGATT
>JAFAOS010000218.1 GCA_019247515.1 Chloroflexota bacterium
GCGGCCGGGCTCGCGGCGGCCGCTGGGCTGGCCGCGGCGGGAGCGGTCGTCGTCGGCGCGGCGGCCGGCGCGCTGGTCGCCGGTGGGGCGGCCGCTGGCGCCGAACAGGCCGTCACCACCATGGCGACAACGCCCGCAAACATGACAAGCTGACTTCGAGATCGCGCGGTGTAGTTCATGCGGATGTACTCCCCGTATAGGTTTCGATGTACCTATCGCGTAAATAACCTTACAGTGCCTCGACGTTTTCGGCCGTCAACCCGGCCGCCACGGCCTCGGCCGCTTCGGGCGTCTCCAGGCTGCGATCGCCCTGTCTCGGGAACCTGCGCCTCATGAAGCGCCGCCACAAGCCGAGGACGCCCTCAGGGATCAGGTACACCACCAACATCAACATGATGCCGATGAACAACGAGGATTGGCTACCTACGCGGCTTAGCTGATCGGTCAGCGCGCGCAAGAGCGCCGTACCCAGGAACGGGCCGAGAATCGTGTCCACACCGCCGATCAACGCGTACACGAGGCCGTTGGTGGAGTTGGTGATGCCCAGCAGGTCGATGAAGACGAAACTGGTTTGCAACGCGTACAACCAGCCGCCGAGCGAGGCGATGAGGCTGGAGTAGATGGTCAGCGCCACACGGAATCGCGGTACGCTGTAGCCCATCGCGGCGGCGCGACCCGGATTGCGACCGATCGCCTGGATGGCTTTGCCGCTCTGGGACGTCAGGATGTACCAGGACAACAGCGTGATCAGCGAGACGACCGCCAACACGAACCAGTAGAAGCTGTTGCCAATCAGCGGATTCAGCCCAAACGACGGCGCCGTCCCGCCCAGCACCCTGAGCCCGTTGTCGCCGCCTGTCAGACTGAGTGTGGCCAGCGGCAGCGCGGCGAACGCCGCGGTTGTCAGGAAGGTAAGCATCAGGTACTCGATGCCTGAGGCCACCAGCGCGTAGAACGAAAACAGCAGTGAAACGAGGAACCCGGCGAACATCGCCGCGGCGAACAGCAGGAACGGATTGAAAATCCCGAAGTGGGTCAGGATAGCCACCGTGTAGGCGCTGACCCCGAAATTGGCGCCCGCCCCCAGGTTGAACAGCCGGCCGTAGCCGGTGATCAGGCCCACCGAGAGCGCCAGCAAGCCGAAGATCATGTAGCCGGTCAGCCCGCGGACCACGTAGCCGCCGATCAACGGCGGGACGACGGCCAACACCAGGACGATCAGCGCGCCAATCAGCGGCTCGCGCGCCACCCCGAGTCTGTTCACAGTCGCACCACGGAGTGCTGGCGCTGGGCGCGCACCATCAGCAGCACGATAACCAGGCCAAACAAGGCCAGCGTCAGCACGGACGGCTTGATGCCGGGAATGAGCTGACCGAGAGCCTGGAACTCACCCACCAGTAACGCGACGATCGCGGCGCCGCGAAAGTTCCCGAGGCCACCCGCGACGACGATGATGAAGGCGTTGGCGATGACGTCGTTGCCGATGGTCGGATACACGGATTGCAGCGGCAGCAGCAGGCCACCCGCCAGCGCTGCGAGGCCCGCGCTGACCATGAAGGCCAGCACGTAGACGCGCGGCACGGGCACGCCCAGCGCGGCCGCCATCGGTCGGTTCTGAGCGACGGCTCGCAGCCAGATGCCGTAACGGGTGTAGCGCAGGAAGAAGTAGCCCAGCAGCAGGATGCCCATGCCCGCGGCGATGACCACCAGATCATAAGCGGGGTACAGGACGGGGCCGATCGGGATCGGCAGCGTCAGCGGCGGCGGCACCAGCTTGGTGTCCCCGCCGAGGAGGTTGGTCGCCCCCTGTTCGAGGATCAGGCTCAACCCCAGGGTGGCCAGCAGCACGAGGACCGCCGAACGCTGCAGTAGAGGCCAGATGACGGCCGTGAGCAGCAGGCCGCCGCCGATTGCGACGACGACGGTGCCGATGACCATCGCCGCGACGTAATTGTGGGTCAGGTTGAGGCTGAACCAGACGGCGTAGCCGCCCATCATGAAGAAATCGCCCTGGGCGAAGTTGATGATGTGCAGCACGCCAAAGAGCAGAGCCAGCCCAGCCGCGACCAGTGCTAATGACGAGCCGACTACCAAGCCATTGAGTAACTGGAGGATGACCTGGTTCATACCCCTGCGGGCTTGTTCAGAAAAAACTTGTTCATGTTCTGCTTTCGCCGAGCATGGTGGCGGCGAGCTCGTCGGGGCTGCTGAAGTCGGTGGGCTGGTAGGTGCCGACCAGCACGCCTCGGTCCATCGCGTACATGCGGCTGCACAGCGTGCGCAGCAGGTCGAACGACGAATCGACCACCAGCACCGTCATGGCGCCCTGGGTCGCGGTCACCAGCGCCTGGGTGATCAGCTCGACGTTGGCGGGCATCAGGCCCTCGGTGGGCTCGTCCACCAGCAGCATCTTGGGCTGCAGGGCGATGCCGCGCGCCAGCGCCAGCATCTTCTGCTGGCCGCCGCTGAGCGTGCCAGCGAGCTGGTTGCGCCGCTCGCGCAGGATCGGAAATAGCGCGTAGGCACGGTCCAGGACGCCCTTGTGGTCGGCGGCGCGGTGAAGGAGCGCCCCGATGCGGATGTTCTCCTCGACCGACATCTGGGGAAACACGGCGCGCTCCTCGGGCACGTAGCCGAGCCCGCGTCCAGCGCGCACGTGCGAGGCCATGCCCATCAGCGACGTGCCTTCCAGCGAGACCGTCCCGCGCGTACGCGTTTCCATGCCCATGAGCGACTTGAGCGTGCTGGTCTTGCCGACGCCATTGCGCCCAACCAGCGCGACCGCTTCACCCTGAGCGACGCTGAAGGACACGCCCTGGACGACGTGGCTCGCGCCGTAGTACGCGTGCAGCTCCTGGACCTCGAGCATGGACATCTCAGGCGTCGCGGCGACCGCGCAGGAAGACGCGTCGCACGTCCGCCGAGTCGAAGACCTCGTCGGCGCTGCCCTCGGCCAGCTTCTTACCTTCGGCGAACGCCGTGACTCGGCTGGCAACGGTGCGCACCACGTGGACGTCGTGCTCGGCCATCACCACCGTGGCGGTGTTGACCACGCGCTTGAGCAGGTCTCCGAGACGCGAGCGCTCGTGGGCGCTCATGCCCGACGAAGGCTCGTCCAGCAGCAGCAAGCGCGGTCGGCCACCCAGCGCGACGGCGATCTCGAGTTGGCGCTGTTGGCCGTGCGACAACAGCTCCGCCGGCACCTCGGCGGCCGGCCGCAGGTCGACGAGGTTGAGCAGCTCCTGGGCGAGGGCGACGTCCTGCTCCTTGCTCCTGAGCCGCAGCAAGCCGAAGAGTCCGCGGTGCGCCTGGACCGCCAGCACGACGTTCTCCAGGCAGGTGAAGCCCGGGATGATGCTGGTCAGCTGAAACGACCGCCCGATTCCAGCCCGCGCCCGCGAGCTTGGCGTGCTGGCGCCCAGCGACTTGCCGTCGAAGATGATGTCGCCGGAGGTGGGCAGGATCTGTCCGCCCAGCATGTTGAGCACCGTCGACTTGCCGGCGCCGTTCGGTCCGATGAACACGTGGATGTCGTGCTCGCGGACGTCCAGGTCGACGTCGTCGACCGCCTTGAACGGACCGTACGACTTGGACAGTCCGCGCGTGGAAATGAGAACCCCGGTGCGGGTCGCGGGATCTTCCACTGGCGGAGTCAGGCGGCGACCGCGGCGCGTTGTTTCGCGCCGAGAACTTGAGCGGGGTTGTCGCGCACCATGCCGCGAATGTCTTTTTCGGCGAAGCCGTTGTCGAGTAGCCGGTCGATGAACATGCCCAGGCCATCGTCGGGATACGGCGCCGTCGTCTGGCCCAGGTCCGTCGCCAGGATCGTGCTCGCCGGACCCACCTCGCGGATGTTGGCGTAGACCTGCTCCCAGCTGATCTTGCCGGTGTTCGGCGTGGTGAAGCAGCGCTCGAAGTAGACCCCGTAGCCAGCCAGCTCCTGCTGCTGCGGGATGCTGAGCAGCGTGGTTGGAAACTCAGGGTGAGTGATCACGATGCGCTTGACGCCCGCCTCCTGGCCGGCCTTGACCACCGGCAGGACTTCCGAGGGGCGGATGTGGGACGTGGCCAGCACCATGTCGTGCTTGGCGATGATCTCCAGGCACTGCCGCGTGGCGTCGGTCACCCGGCCATCCTCGGTTACGTTCAGGAACGAGCCGGCGATGCCGAGCGCGCGCATCTCGCGGGCGATGCTCATCCAGTACGGCAGCTTGCTCTCGTCCCGCTGGCCGGCGATGGCTTCCAATTCGTTGGCATTGTCGACCGATGGCAGCCAGCACACGCGCGTGCCGAGCCGACCCGCAATGTCCAGCGCCAGCGGGTTCAAACCGCCGACCGAGTTGTTCAGTGCGATCGCCCCGAAGGCCTGCACCTCGGGCACGATCTGATTGACCAGCGTGGCGCGGTCCGCCGTGCAGATGTAGTGCGATTTCAGCACAAAGCCCGCCATATGGCGGGCCTTGAAGCGCTGCGCAAGCTCGATGTCGTTGAACTTGCGCGGCAAGACATCCGGAGCGCTGTGGATGTGGGTGTCGAAGGCGCCTTCCAAGAGGCCTTCGATCGTCTTCGGGTCAGCCATTCTAACCCGGAAGTGTACTAGGACTGCGGCCTGGCCTCGATCTGCAGCTCCACCTTCAACACGTCGTCGACCACGCGTTTGCCAGGTTCGAACTCGCGCGTGAACGGCACGCCAAAGTCGCTCAACTTCAAGTTCATGTTGCTCGAGAAGCCCGCCGTGACACCCATGCGCGTCGTGACAATGCCGTTGAACGTCAAGGGGATCTGTGTTTCTCTGGTGACCCCGCGCATGGTCAGGTCGCCGGTGACGACGAATTCGTTGGCGCCCTTCTGTTGAATGTTCTTGCTCTTGAAGGTGATCTGCGGATAGGTGGCGGTGTCCAGCATGTCCGCGCCGTTGATCAGGTCCTCGCGGCCCTGGACCGCCTGCGACTCGACCGACGTGGCGTCGATGTTGACCTCGATCGTCGACTTGAGCAGGTCCTGCTCGTTGACGTTGATGGTGCCGTTGAAGGTGCGGAAGCGGCCTTTGACGTAGGCGATTGTGTTGTGCCAGGTAGCGAATTCCACGAGGCTGTGGACGTTGTCGATGGCCCAGGTTCCGCCGCTGATCTTGGCGGCGGCAGCAGCGCTGGTCATGCGGAAAGCCTCCACGGGAAGGAAGTTGACGCCGGAGTACGGTACCAGACTTAGCCTATCGGCGGGCTCAACTTTGCCGCCGCCGCGACGTCGACCAGCCAGATCACTTCGCCCGGCGTCGGCCTGACGATCTGCGCTGGCTTCTCCTCGGGGACGTACGGTCCTTCCAGCACCTGGCGCAACATGCTCGCCTTCGCCTCGCCCGCCACGAGAAACATCACCTCGCGGCCGAGATTCAGCACCACGGGGGTCAGCGTTATGCGCCACATCCCCACTTCGGGGACGTTCTCGGCGACGACCCACCGCCGCTGCTCGTGGACGGCGCTCAGACCGGGAAACAGCGACGCCGTGTGTCCGTTGTCGCCCATGCCCAGCAGGATCACGTCCAGGCGGGGTGGGTCCGAATTGAAGAACGCCTTGAGCTGAGATTCGTACTCGGCCGCGGCCTCGTTGGGTGGCAGCTCGCCGCGCATGCGATGGATTTGCGTCGCCGGGATGGGCACGCGGCTGAGCAGCGTTTCGTCGGCCATGCGGTAGTTGCTCTGCGCGTCGTCGGGTGGCACACAGCGCTCGTCGCCGAAAAACACGTGCACGCGCGCCCAGTCAACCTGCTGGGCGAGTGGCGCGCTGGCCAAACGCTGGTGGAGGTCTCGCGGCGTCGAGCCACCCGACAGGGCAATGCTGAAGGCGCCCTGCGCATCGATTGCGGCTTGCGCTCGCTCGACGATCTGGCGCGCGGCGGCATCGGCCAGGGCCGCGGAATCCGGAAGAACACGAATGGCTGTCATGATGCTGTGAGCCCTGAGTTCAATACTAGCTCTGAGGGGCGACTGAGCAGTTAGCATCGGCATGTGTGGAAGCGGCGCGTGGCGCCGTATGTGCTGGCCGTCCTGATCGTCGTCGCGGCGACACTCGTCGCGTTGCCGATCTACCCGGACGACGGCGACTTTCCCGCGCTGCTGCTGCTGGTGGCGGTGGCCATCACGGCCTCCTTCGGCGGTTTCGGGCCGGCCCTGCTGGCGACGATCCTCGGCTTCCTGGCTCTGGACTATTTCTTCGAATCGCCCGCGTTGAGCTTCGCCATCAGCGCCCTGGGCACGTCACTCGATCTGGTGGCGTTCGTGTTCGTCGCGGTGCTGCTGGGCGTGTTGAACGCGCGGCTGCGCTCGGCGCGTGAGCGGGCCAATGAGGCGCGGACGCAGGCCGAGGTGGCCCTGCACGCGCGCGACGAAGCCCTCGCGATCGTTTCGCACGACCTGCGCACGCCGCTGACGGCGATCAAAACCTCCGTCTCCACGTTGCGAAATCCAGGCATGCCGCTGACCGACGGCACGCGCGTCGAGCTGCTGGGCACCATCGAAGCCGAGGCCGACCGGCTCGTCCATTTCGTGGGCGACGCGCTGGCCATGAGCCGCCTCGAGACGGGCATCACCCCCGATCCGCAATGGAACGCCCTGGGCGAGATTGTCGCGGCGGTGCTCGACCGCACCGGCCCCATCCTGGCCGACCGCCCGGTGGCCTTCGACGTGCCCGACACGCTGCCGCTCGCCCGCTTCGACGCCGGGTTGCTGGACCAGGTGCTGAGCAACGTCATCGAAAACGTGGGAATGCACACCCCGTCGGGCACTCCCGTTTCGATCGTGGGGCGGGTCGAGAACGGTACAGTACGCGTCGAAGTGAGCGATGGTGGCCCGGGCATCCCTCACGAGGCGCGCGACCGCGTATTCGCCAAGTTCGAACGCCTCGGCGACGACGGCGTCGGTACTGGCCTCGGCCTGGCAATCGCTCGGGCCGCGGCCACCGCGCAGGGCGGCGACGTGTTGATCGAAGACAGTCCACTGGGCGGCGCTCGATTCGTCGTGCTGGTGCCCAACCTGGCGGGAGGTGGATCGAGCAGTGCCGGTTGAAAGGACGCCAAATATCTTGATGGTGGACGACGATCCGCACGTGATCCGTTCGCTGCGCGCCGCGCTCGAAAGTCACGGCTATCGCGTCCGATCGGCGGCCAGCGGGCCCATTGCGCTGGACGCGTGCATCGCCGAGCGGCCAGACGTGGTGTTGCTCGATCTTGCCCTGCCAGGCATGGACGGCGTCGAAGTGTGTCGGCGTCTGCGCGACTGGAGTCGCGTGCCGATCCTGGTCCTGTCGGCGCGTGTCCACGAACACCAGAAGGTCCAGGCGCTCGATGCTGGCGCGGACGACTACATCACCAAGCCGTTTGGCACCGAGGAGCTGCTGGCGCGCATTCGCGCCGCGCTGCGGCGCGACCAGGCCCGCCGCGACGACGAGCCCGTGATCGCGACCGGCGGCCTGGTCATCGACATGCTGGCGCGACGGGTGACCGTCGACGGTCGCGAGGTCCACCTGACGCCCACGGAATATGAGCTGCTGCGCGTGCTGGCCACCAACCCGGACCGCGTGCTGACGCACGGCTACCTGTTGCGAACCGCCCTAGGGTCCGGCTACGAGGATGCGCTCGACAACCTGCGCACGTTCATCGCGCAGCTGCGTCGCAAGCTGGAGCGCGAGCCGAATCGCCCGCGCTGGATCCTGACCGAGCCGGCGGTCGGCTACCGCTTCCGTCCGGAGGCGTGAGTCCGCCGCGCCCGTATGTCATCATCAACGTCGCGGCGAGCGCCGACGGCAAGATCGACACCGTGGCGCGGCGGGGCGCCGCGATCTCGTCGGAGCGCGACCGGCTGCGAGTGGACGCGCTGCGCGCCTCGGTCGACGCGGTGATGGTCGGCAGCCGCACGCTGCACGACGAGGATCCACGCCTGACGGTCAAGTCCGACGCGCTGCGAGCTGAGCGGGTCGGGCGCGGACTGCCTGAGAACCCGGCGAAGGTGGCCATCGCTTCCCACCTGGACCTGGCCCCCGACTGTCGCTTTCTGACGAGCGGACCATCCCGAGTAATCCTCTTCGTCCCCCGCGCAGTGTCGGATCCAATTCAGGTCAAGATGGGCGGCGCAGACGAGGTGTCGGACCCATCGGTCGGGGTTTCCCCTAGCAATCGACATGAAATCTACCCCGTTGGCGATAAGCAGGTTGACCTCGTCGATGCGATGTCCACGCTGTCGAGTCTTGGCCTGCGGCGTGTCCTCGTCGAGGGCGGTGGCACGCTCAACTTCGAGCTCCTGCGTCTGCGACTCGTCGACGAG
Source organism: Chloroflexota bacterium (assembly GCA_019247515.1). Classification (GTDB taxonomy): domain Bacteria; phylum Chloroflexota; class UBA6077; order UBA6077; family CF-72; genus CF-72. The sequence goes on from JAFAOS010000218.1 coordinate 8,319, forward strand.
CTCCAGCTCTACGTCGCGCCGCTCGTCTTTGGCGGCGCCACCTCCCCGACGCCAGCCGACGGCGCGGGCTTGCCCCGCGAGCTGGCGATTGCGCTGGGCAGGCCGTCGGTCGACGTGTGGCAGGACGGCGGAGTGGTCTTGCGGTATATGGTTGAGCGATCGTGAGTGAACACACCCTGCGGCTGACCATCAACGGACACCCGCACCAGGTCACGGTGCCCGCCAATCGCCTGCTCATCCACCTGCTGCGCGACGACCTCGGGCTGACGGGCACCAAGGAGGGCTGCAGCGTGGGCGTGTGCGGCGCCTGTTCGGTGCTGGTGGACGGCGTGCTCGTCTCGGCGTGTCTGGTGCCCGCCATCCTGGCCGACGGCGCGTCGATCACGACTGTCGAAGGGCTGGCGCCCGACGACGAGCACCTGAGCCCGCTCCAGGAGGCGTTCATCCGCCACGGCGGCTTCCAGTGCGGCATCTGCACGCCAGGCCAGCTGATCGCCGCGACCGCGCTGCTGGAAGAGGTGCCGCGCCCCACGGCCGAGCAGGTCAAATCATGGATGATGGGCAACCTGTGTCGCTGCACGGGCTACTACCAGATCGTAGACAGCATCCTCGCCGCCGCCAAATCGAAAGCCTGAATTCGACCTGCTCTCAAAACACTTGTTGAGAGGGAGGAACAGCATTTCATGCCTACCGCGAATTTCACGGACATCGTCCTGAGTCGGATGGGCGCTGATATTGACCCGCGGCTGCGCGAGGTCATGACTTCGATCATCAGCCATGTCCACGCCATCGTGCGCGAGGTGGAGCCCACCCAGGAGGAGTGGTTTCAGGCGATCATGTTCCTGACGCGCACCGGACAGCTCTCGGACGACGTCCGCCAGGAGTTCATCCTCCTGTCGGACACCATGGGGGTCTCGATGCTGGTCGACGCGATCAACAATCGCAAAGGCCAGGGCGGCACGGAATCCACCGTGCTGGGTCCGTTCTACGCGGCCGGCTCGCCTGAGCTGCCGCTCGGCGCCAACATCGCCCGCGAGCCGGGCGGCCAGCCGTGCTTTCTGTCGGGCCACGTGCGGGCTCCAGACGGTTCGCCGATCGCCGGCGCACGGCTCGACGTGTGGCACTCCAATAGCCACGGCTTCTACAACGTCCAGCAACTGGACACGCAGCCGAGCGGCAACCTGCGCGGGGTCTTCCACACCGACGCCGACGGCCGCTGGTGGTTCCGGTCGATCATGCCCTCCAGCTATCCCGTCCCGGAGGATGGCACGGTTGGCAACCTGCTCAGGGCTATGGGCCGCCACGCGTGGCGACCGGCGCACGTGCACTTCATCATCTCGGCGCCGGGGTTCCAGTCGCTGACCACGCATCTGTTCGTCAACGGCGACACCTACCTGGACAGCGACGCCGTCTTCGGCGTCAAGGATTCGCTGATCGTCGACTTCGTCCGACACATGGACGCGCGCGAGATCGCCGAGCGCGGCCTCTCGGAGCCCTTCTACACCGCCGAGTACGAGTTCGTGCTGGAGCCGGCCACGGTCGCCGCGAGCCGGGAAGCCGTGGCGGTGTAAATCAGCCGCATGCCTGCTACAGAGATCAACGGCTGCAGCATCACGTTCGAGCTGCTCGGCAGCGGGGTGCCGCTGGTGCTGACGCCCGGTGGTCGCAACCCGATCGGGACCGCCCGGCGCCTGGCGGACAGATTGGCTCAGCACTTTCAGGTCCTCGTCTGGGACCGGGCCAACATTGGCAGCTCGGACGTGCAGTTCGAAGGCGCGCGCGACGTGGACCTGTGGGCCGACCAGCTTGCGCTGCTGCTGCGTCGACTGGACCTGGCGCCCGCCTACCTGTGCGCACCGTCGGCCGGCTCGCGCGTCTCGTACGTGACCGCGCTGCATTACCCGGAGGTGGTGCGCGGCATGTACCTGTGGCTGGTGTCCGGCGGTCCAGTTGGCCAGCAGCTCGGACAGAACTATTACGGACAGTACGTGGAGTTGGCCGAGCAGGGCGGCATGCAGGCGGTGATCGAGGCGCCGTACTGGAGCGAGCGGATCGCCGTCAATCCGGCCAACAAGGGCCGCCTGCTGGCGCTGCGCACGGCGGAGTTTGTCGCGGTGATGCGGCGCTGGCAGGCAGGCATCCGTGTCGACGACCCGGTCTTTGGCGCCACGCAGGATGACCTGCGCCGCATCCGCGTGCCGACGGCCATCCTGGCGCCGCCGGCCAGCGACAACGGACATCCGCGCGCGGCGTCGGAGCATATCGCGCGGTTGATTCCCGGCGCCGAGCTGCGGCATTCGGCTCGATTCGAAGAGGAGTGGCCGCCGCTCCAGCAGCAGGCGCTGGCCAATTACGAGCAGCCCGAGAGCCTGTCCGAGCTCATTACGGAGTGGGTCTCGCGCGCCGCGTCATAACCTCTGTAAGGAGTCTGTGCAAATGCAAGCTGCCGTCTTCCGCAAACCGCACGAGCCGCTCACCATCGAAAGCGTCGACATCGACCGCCCGGGCCGACGCGAAGTCCTGGTGCGCACCGCCGCGAGCGGCGTCTGCCACAGCGACCTGCACCTGGTCGACGGCAACGGTCGATTCCCGATCGGCGAGCCGTACGTGCTGGGGCACGAGGGCGCGGGCGTGGTCGAGGCGGTTGGAGAGGACGTGACGTACGTCAAACCCGGCGACCACGTCGTCGCGTGTCTGTCAGGCTTCTGCGGGATCTGCGAACAGTGCCTGGCGGGTCATCCCAACCTGTGTACCGGCGGAGCAGTGCTGCGCCCGACGCCGGGGGCACCGCGGCTCTCCCAGGCTGGGCGGCCCGTGATCCAGGGCTTCGGCATCGCCAGCTACGCGGACCGCATGCTGCTGCACGAGAATTCGCTGGTCCGCATCGACCCGCAGATCCCACTCGATCGCGCGGCGCTGGTCGGCTGTGGGGTGCTGACGGGTGTCGGCGCGGCGCTGCGGACCGCGGGCGTCCGGCCCGGGCAGACCGTAGCGGTCTACGGCTGCGGCGGAGTCGGGCTGTCGATCATCCAGGGCGCGCGCATCGCCAATGCGCGGCAGATCATCGGCGTCGACCGCTTCGATTCCAAGCTCGAGATGGCCCAGGAGTTCGGGGCGACGCACACGGTCAACTCCTCCACGTCTGACCCGGTTGAAGCCATCCGCGGGTTGACCGGTTCAGCCGGCGTCGATCACGCCTTCGAAGCGGTCGGCAACGCGACGCTGGTGCGCCAGGCGATCATGTCGCTGGCGATTCGAGGCACCGCGACGATCGTGGGCGTGCTGCCGCCGGACGCATCGATCGAATTTCCGTGGATGGCGATTCGGCCGGAGTGTCGGGTGCAGACGTCGCGCATGGGCTCCAACCAGTTTCGCTCGGACATTCCAAACTACCTGGAGCTGTATCGCCAGGGCAAGCTGAACCTGGACGACATGATTACGGTGCGTCGGCCGCTGGCGGATATCAATGACGCGTTTCGAGCCATGACCGCCGGCGAGGTAGCACGGACGGTGCTGACGTTTACTTGATTGCGTCCTGATATTCGGTGCGCGCTTTGTCTCCGCCGTTGGTGCGCCAGTCTCTGACCAGTCCGTCCAGGTCGCTGAGCTCGGCGCGGCCCACCACGATGTCGGATACGCCGTCGTTCATGGCCTGATCGAGCAACGCTTGCTGCGCGGAGTACGTCGGTGAGTAAAGGCCCAGCGTTGGATCGGGGATACCCACATCCGCCATCGCTTTTTCATCGGTCTGGATGTCGGTCGCGTACTGCTGGGAGCGGTTCGGGTCGAACAGCACCTCGGGATTGTTGGTGATGTACTTCCAGGTGCTCAGCACCTCGTTTTTGCCTTTGTCGGTCAGGACCGGGATGCCCTGCGCGTCGCGGTTTTAATGGACCCCCTCGACCCCGTAGTTCAGCAGCGCCCACTCCTGGCTGCCAAACGGCGAGGCGATGTAGTTGAGCACGCGCAGGAGCAGTTTGACGTGATCCGGATCGGCCTTCTTGACGAAGCTCACGCCGAAGTTGCTGGGCCCGGTGTGGTAGATGGGTTTGGTCTTGCCGTCCGCGGCGAACGGATGGATGACCCGCAGCCGCGCGTCCGGGTTCTCGGCGGCCAGCAGCGACCACTGGGCGATGAGCGCGCCGAACGAGTGTGAGGCAACCGCCGCCTGGCCGCCGCGCAGCGCGGTCGACAGCGTCGTGCCGCTCAGCGTGCGACAATCCGGATGAAACACGCCTGCCGACCACAGGTCGCGCGCGTAGCTGACGGCCGCGCGGTACTCGTCAGTCTCGTAGTCCTTGGTCAACTTGCCGCTCTGATCCAGGCGCCAGTTGTTCGGCGCGCCGAAGACCATCAGCAGGGGTGACTGACTCAGCAGCCCAAAGCCCATGGCCGCCGCGAGACCGAAGTGGTTCTGCTGCGCATTCGTCAGCGCGACCAGGAACCTCTTGAAGTCATCAGCGGAGGTGGGGGCTTGTAGTTGGGCCTGATCCGCCAGGTCCTGGCGCACCAGGAACGCATTCAGGAATGGTGCTCGAGGTACCGGGACCGCGTACACGGCGCCATTGGTAATCGTTTCCGCCCAGCACGGCGTCGGGATATTGGCCAGGTTGGGGTAATCCTTGACCGCGTCGCCGCCGATGTAGGGTGTCAGGTCCGCGCACGAAGCGTGCAGGAACGCCGGCAGGTTGGGAATGTACCTCTGCGGGCTGTTGTAGATCGTGTCGGGCAGGTCTCCGCCCGCGATGGTGGTGTTCAGCCCGTTGCGATAATCAGCCGACCCGTACAGCCGCTGGCGCACGGTGAGTCCCATGTCCGCGTTGACGGCCTGCCAGGCGGAGTTCTGGTCGAGCGCGACGACGGCGCCCTGGATCAGGTTGGTCATCAGGGTCACGTCTTCGCCGTGGCCCGGCGGTTCCTTGACCGACTTGAATAGTGTCTGAGGAAACTTGAAATAGCCAGCGTCCACACCGTCGGCGCGGGCGGGCAGATCGGGCTGGGGGCCGCCCTGAACAGGCACGTAGGAGGGTGTCTGGACCTTGCCCGCGGTGGCGCCGCCGCCAGCCGTCGCGCTGCCTGAGCTCGCCCGCGGCACCAGGCCACAGGCTGCCAGCAACGGCAGGGCGGCGCCCGCGGCCGCGATGCTACTGATGAACGTTCGCCTGGTCAGATTTGCCATCCCCGTACCCCCTGGCGCGCGAAACCCGAGATCGTCGTCAACCATATCAAGCTGTCCGAACTACCATGGCACACAGGCGGAGCGGAGAGAATCAATCCTGGACACGTTTGATGTAGCCATCGTCGGTGGTGGGCCTGTTGGTGTGGCCCTGGCCGTGGAGCTGGGACAGCGGGGCGTTTCTTGCGTGCTCGTCGAGCGGCACCTGACGCCGCAGCCGATCCCCAAGGGCCAGAACCTCACCAATCGAACGCTCGAACACTTCTACTTCTGGCACTGCGTCGACGAATTGCGCGCCGCGCGCGTGATGCCGCCGGACTACCCGATTGGGGGTGTCACCACGTATCGCACGCTCGACAGCCCGTACTACCACGCCATGGGCCGCGACCAGAGCGGGCGGAGCGGACGCGGCGCCGGAGTGCGCGAGTACTACTTTCAGCTCAACGAGCGTCTGCCGCAATATTGCACCGAGGCGGTGCTCCGCGATCGCCTGAAGCAGCTGCCATCGGTCACGACGTTGTTCGGCTGGACGGCCGAGCGGGTGGCGCAGGATCGCGACGCCGCCAGCGTGAGCGTGGTTCCGTCCGGCGAAGGCGCGGCGCCGTTCTACAGCTGGTCGGCGGACACCGACGAGCAGGCGAACCAGGACGTCTCCGCGCGGGCTGAGGGCCAGGTCTTACGCGCCCGGTATGTCGTCGGCTGTGATGGTGGCCGGTCGCTGGTGCGCTCGGCGATGGGCATCGATCGTGGCGGACGCGACTTCGAACAGCGCATGGTGCTGGCCGTCCTGCGCTCGAAGCAGTTGCACGAGTTCCTCAACCGGTTTCCACCGGCCACGACCTACCGCGTCATGAAGCCGGAGCTCAGAGGCTACTGGCAGTTCTTTGGCCGTATCGACGTGGGTGAGGGTTTTTTCTTCCACGCCCCGGTGCCACGCGACGCGACGCCCGAGAACTTCGACTTCCTCGGTTTGCTGCACGACGCCGCGGGCTTCGAATTCCAGGCCGAGTTCGACCACATCGGCTTCTGGGACCTGCGCATCATGGTGGCCAGCCAGTACCGCCTCGGGCGGTTGTTCATCGCCGGCGACGCCTGTCACCAGCATCCGCCCTACGGCGGCTTCGGCCTGAACACTGGCCTCGAAGATGCCGCCAACCTGGGCTGGAAGCTCGCGGCGAAGCTGCAGGGCTGGGGCGGCCAGCGTTTGCTGGATTCGTACCACCAGGAGCGCCAGCCGATCTTCAAGGAGACGGGCGAGGCGATGATCGCCGGCGGCATCGAGCGGGACCGTGAGTGGCTCGACCGCTACCGTCCGGAGAAGAACCTGGCGGAGTTCGAACGCGCCTGGGCGGAGTACGGGATGACGCGCGGCAGGCAGCCCCAGACGTACGAGCCGCACTACGAGGGCTCGCCCGTGGTAATGGGCCCACCCGACGGCGTGTGCAGCATTCACGGGCGGCTGGCGTTCAGGGCCGAAGCTGGGCACCACCTGGCACCGCGCGCGCTGAGCAGCGGGCGCAACGTCTACGAAGAGCTGGGCGACGGCTTCACGTTGCTGGCGCTGGACGCGGACGAGCAGTCAGTGGCGTCGTTGGCGGAAGCGGCGCGGTCGGGGCACGTACCGCTGAAAGTAATCCGAGACACGTTGGCCGGCGGCCGCGAGCAGTACGAGGCGCGGCTGATCCTGGTGCGGCCGGATCAATACGTGGTGTGGTCCGCCGACGCCGCACCCGCAGATGCTGGTGGACTGATGACACGGATGTCGGGACGGTAATGGGACGCTACCGCGTCGCGAGATCGGCCTTGTCGGCGTGTTCTAAAGCAAAGATTCTGGTTTATTGAAGAGCCGACAAGACCGATGTAACGACGAACGAAACTTAGCTCAAAGGCTCCACCACGATGGTCCCGACCATGCCCTCGTGCAGCAGGCACACGTAGTCATACGAACCCGGTTGGACGAAGGTCACGCTGAACGTCGGTGTCGGCTGGCCTGGCATCGGCTGCAGGAAGCCTGAGTTCAGGTACGTCCCACCGTCCCACTTCATGTTGTTGCCCGCGGGCGCCAGCATCTGCGGGTTCAGCTGCAGCTTGGGCGGACCATTCGGCTGCGGCTGCGGCACGACCACGTCGGGCGCCGGCTGACCGCCGAGGAACGTCACCGTGTGCGGCGTGTCGGTCGTCTTCCAGATCCAGGTCACCGTGTCGCCCGCTTTGATCGTGGTGCGCTGCGGGAAGAAGCGCTGGACGTCGACCAGTCCATTCTGGACGCCAGCCGCCAACCCCGCCGACGAGCCTTCGGTCTGCTGCTCGCCGACGTTGCTCATGATCGCTGGGATGGCTTTGGTGGCGAGCTCGGCGTTGACCTGGCTCGTGCGCCGCGCGTCGATGGCGTCCTGATTGTCGGCGGCCGCGCCGGGGGCGACGACGTTCACCACGCCACCCATGCCGGTGTGAATGTCGCACAGGTACTGGTACGTGCCCGCTTTGGTGAAGGTCAGACTCCAGGCGTCGCCCTTGTTGAGCAGGCCGCTGCCGGCGGGAGCGCTGCCGTCGAAGCTGTTGCCGCCGCTGGGGGCCGCTGCCTGTGGGTTGATGAACACGCCGTCCGGTCCGGGCTGAATGAAGTCGGGCGGCGTGGTGCCAGCGGGGAAGAAGACGTTGTGGAATTCCGTCGAATCCAGGTGCCAGGTCACCGTGTCGCCGGTGTTGACGGTGATCATCGTGGGCGCAAACTCGTTGAGCTGAACGTCGCCGCCTGCCGACTCGGCGCCAGCCGAGAGCGTCACGGTCTGAGCCGCGGCCGCTGGCGTAGGCAGCAGCACGGGCGCGGCGCAGATCGCGAGCGCCACACCAATGCGCAATTGCCGAGTCAAACGATCAGTGAACACAATCAATCCCTCCTTACGAACCGATACGTACGGATGCCCTCTTCGGATTAGTAGTGGCCTCATAGTAGAGCGCTAACGCCCTCAGCCGCCGTGTGGGTGTCGACGGCTGCGCATGCGCGAGCTCCCACCAAAAGCCTTCCTTATGTGCGGCGGTGGAACCAGAACCATTCGAACAGCAGGAGCGGCAGGACCACCGCGGCCAGCACGCCCCAGAACTCGCGCTGGAGCGTGGCGACGCCCGCTTCGACCGGGCCTGGGTTGTTCAGGCCAGTCAGCCGTGGGCGGATGTCGCTTTCGTCCGGATTGGCCAGGTTCGCGGCGAACAGGTCGTCGTCGACAGTTTGCTGGCCGCCCTGCACGATCTGCTGGACCTTGTACAGCCCGGGCACGTCCGTCGAGGCGTAGCTGATCGGCCCCTGGCCAATCCGAAATTCGGTGATCTGGTTCG
>JAFAOS010000458.1 GCA_019247515.1 Chloroflexota bacterium
CGCGCGCCTGGTCGGGCAGGACGTAGCGCGGGAGGCCGGCACCGGCCGACTCAGCGAGCAGCGAGGCGACGGGTCGAGGAGCAAGCGCAGTAGCCATGGCAATCCCCTGCCTGGTTGACATTCACGAGTAACGTAAACCTGACGGAAGACGAACGGCCCGCCGGTGGTGTCACTTTCCCTGTTAGATGGCGTGGTCTTGACGTGCGAACTGTCGCCCGAATGAGGAATGTGAGCAGCCAAGGTCAGATCAGAGCGAGCCGATGACCAGGTTCTCTCGTGCGGCTTCGACGACCTCTTTGGTGACCGTGCGGAACTCATTGATGCGCAGGATGCGGTCGATCTGCGCCAGCAGCCGCTGTAGCAGCCGGAAGTTCCCGCTGGTGATGCGCGTGATCGCCGCCAACGCTTCGGCATCGGTGAACTCCTCGGGCGAGAAGGTGAGCCCGAGTTGCTGCCACTTCTGCTCGAGCAGGAAGCGCACCTCATCGGGACCAAGCGCGCGGAACTGGTGTAGGAAGCCGACGCGGGAGTAGAGCTGTGGGTAGCGCGCCAGGCGCTTTTCCAGGCCAGGCATGCCGATCAGGACCAGCCCGCCGCCGTGTCGGTCGTACAGGTCGCGCACCTGCTCCAGGCCGGCCATCCGCAACCGATCCGCCTCGTCGACGATCAGCAGGGTGGGCAGGCAATCGACTGCCTCGGCCAGCAGGGTCTCGACCGTTGGCGTCCCCTGGCGTCCGTCGGCGGCGTGGTCGGCGAGGTGGGCGACCCGCAGACGCAGCTCCAGGACCTGGCGTTCGATGACGTGGGGGCTGTTGGCCACGGCCGGCGTGTAGAACACCGTTCGGTACGACGGGTCGCTGGCCACCGGATCGGTGGACAGTGGGGCCGGGGACGGGCGACCGTACGAGTAGAGCGCGTTCTCGACGCTGTCCCAACGAGCGTAGTACCGCGCAGAGAGGGTCTTGCCGACCCCAGGCACGCCATGACAGAGGCCGATGTAGCGATCGCGCCGGCAGGCATCGCAGAACTCAGCGAAGCGGCGATGTTCCTTGGTCACCACGAAGTCCAGCACCATGTCCGGTCACTCGTTGAGGTAGCGCTTGAGCCGTGGTCCGATAGCAGCGGCTGATGGCTCGGGCGCAGTGGGCGCCGGCGGCGGCCGGTGAACGGCGAGGAGAACCTCGACGGCGACGGTGCGGTCGCCAATCCGCGTGCGCAGCGCCTGTCGGCGCTCGCGGCGCGCGTGGATGATGTCCTTGAGCCCGATGGTCTGGCCGGCCAGATCCTGGCTCACCGCCCGACACAGGAATGTGTCACGGTAGTAGACGCGGATCTCGGCCATGTCGCGTGGGTCGTAGCGGATCACCACGTCCTCACCCACATAGGCAGCGAGCGTGAGGTCCAGGTAGCGGAAGCCCTGGAAGTGGATACCGTCCTGATGAACCCGCCGTGGCTTGGCGACGGTGAGCAACAGCAGGTCGAGATGCTCGGCCGTGTCGGGGAGAAGTGGGAGGAAGCCACCCAGTTCCCAGCGCGCCTGCGGGGCGACGCCAGTCTCGCTATGCACCCGCTGGAGGTAGGTGTCGACGATGAACCGCTGCAGTCGGCTATCGAACTCGGGCAAGCTGAGCACGGGCACCGCCGGCGGCGAGCCCGGTGGGGTATAGCCCGGCTGCTCGCACAAGAAGAGTTGGTTGACGCTCAAGAAGAAGCGCTCGATGCGTCCACGACCGCGTGGGCGCCCAGGGAGCGAGAAGACGAGCTGGATCTTCAGGTCAGCGGCGACCTGCTCGAGGTGGCGCGAGGTGAAGTCGCTGCCGTGGTCGGTGTAGAAGACCGACGGGATGCCGCAGACGTGCCAGTTCGGGTCGCCCTTGCGCCAGATTGCCTGGCGGAGGGCGAGCGCCGTCTGGATCGCGGACGGGGCGTGCAGACTGAGCGCGTAGCCGGCCACAGCGCGGCTGTAGTCGTCGACGACGGCCGTGAGCCAGGGTCGGGCGGGGCGCCCGCGCTCATCCCGGACCCAGAGGTCCAGTGGGGTGTGATCGGCCTGCCAGATCGCGTTGGCATGGCTGGCCTCGCGACGGTAGAGCAGGTCGAACTGCTCGGCGTGGGCCTTCGCACCCTGATGGGCGAGCACCATCAGCGCTGGATCGAGCTGATGCACGAGTGTGTAGGTCTGCTTGTAGGTCGGGACCGGCCAGCCGTGCTCAGCGGCCAGGGCCGCGGCTTGACGCTGGATAGCCGCCACCGGGCGACGAGGTCGCCGGAGAGCAAGCCCCTCGATGAGCTCGCACACGACACCGGGGAGCTGCGACTGTCCCCGGTCGATGCGGCGCGGGCGGGCGAGTCCGACCAGGCCAGCGCGGCGATAACGGGCGGCCCACCGCTGCGCGGTGCGCACCGAAAGACCCAGCGCGCGGGCGACCGCGGCCACGGGAACGCCACCCTCGAGGGCCGGTTGGAGCTGGCGGAAACGCGCCAGAGCAGCTGCCCGCTGGGCCTCGGAGAGCGCCGTCAACGCTGACAGCCCTGAGGTGACAGCCTGGTTGGCGGCCGATGGTGGCTCGCCCAGCTCCACGGATGGCTCCTCTGGGATTGCTGCTAAGAGTAGTTAGCA
>JAFAOS010000463.1 GCA_019247515.1 Chloroflexota bacterium
GAGGCCAATCATATTTCCCCAGAGGGGACCGTTCGGGAAGACGCCAACAGGGAGTCGGAGACATTCCCCAGAGGGGACCCACTCAGGGGAGACACCGGGTTCGCCATCACGGGCTCAGCGACTCTCCCCCAGTGGAGACCGCACTCAGGGGCACGCCAGCGCCGCCCGCCCTCACGGGCTCAGCGACATTCCCAGAGGGGACCGCACCTAGGGGGCGTCGGGTTCGTCTTCACGGGGTTCACAGACTTTCTCCAGTGGATACCCTCTCCTCCCATGGGGGTGTAGGGGTCTCCCCTACCCTTCGACACTGCCCAAGTCATCGGCCACGAAACGCGGCGCGGGTGAGTTTCGCGCAGGCCCCGCCACGTTGCGCTACGCTCGGATGGCGATGCGGCGGCGGCGGGCTCTGGCACTCCTGGCGGCCGCCGGTGTTGGCCTGCCGCTGGTGGCCGTTGCCCAGGAAGCGCCGAGCGGCTATCCCGGCCAATCCAACACCGTCCCGCTGGGCGATCCCACCCCCGAGACCGCGTTCGAGCGGCTCCAGGTCGGCGGCCCCGCCCGCGATCCGGGCTCGCTGGCCTGGGCTCATTCCGGCCCCTACATCCAGCCCGTGTGGACCGACTTCACCCTGCGCAGCTTTTCCGCGGCTGACTACGTCGCGACGACTTACTACTTCTACTGGCACAACCTGACCGACCCCGATCGGCTGGCGCGACAGCAAGGTCGCTTCCACGTGCCGCCCGACCCGGCCCACTACACCTTCCTGCTGCCCGAAACCCACCAGCGCGAGTTCAACGACATGCTGGCCGCTGGCCTGAATTTCGTCCTGCCCGTGTACTGGGGCGAGCCCGGCCACCCGGGCCGCACCACGTCGGAAACGTCGCCGCACTACTGGAGCACCGAGGGCATCCCGGCCATGGTGGAGGCGTTGCAGCGCAACGAGGCGCAGGGCGCGCCGCCGCTGCAGATCGGCATGTTCTACGACACCACGATCCTGGCCAACGCCGACCTGACCACCGCCGCCGGCAAGGAATACTTTTACGTCAACGTTCGCGACTTCTATTCGCGTATCCCGCCGCGCTTCTGGGCGGCTATCGACGGCCGCCCCGTCGTGTGGCTGTACGACACGGCGTGGGTCAGCAAGTTCGATCAGTCGAGCATCGACTATCTGTCGGATCGTTTCGAAGATGACTTTGCCGGGTTACGCCTCTTTGTGGTGCGCGAAGCGCAGTGGCAGACGTCCAAGGGCCTCGTGCCCGAGTCGCCGGTCACCAGCGACGGTCTGTATGCCTGGGGCGCGGCGGTGGCGGGCTTCAACACCTCACCAGAGTTGACCGTTGCCCAGGTTGGCCCGGGCTTCAAGAACACCCAGTACTGCACTGGCGGGCCCGAGAAGAATTGCTTCGACGTCGACCGCCAGAACGGCGCGTGGTATGAGAGCCAGCTGCAGCAGGCGGTGGCCAGCGGTCGGCATATCCTGGCGGTCGAGACGTGGAACGAATTCAGCGAGGGGACGGACATCCAGGAGACCGTCGAGACGGGGCGGCAGTACATCGACCTGACGCGGCGCTACGCGGATCAGTTCAAAGGCTTAGCGGCGCGCGGCTGAGGATCGCGCAATTGGCGGCGGTGGCGGGGACCACCTCTCCCCCTGGGAGAGGTCGCGCGAAGCGCGGGTGAGGGCTACCGTTCGAGATCATACGTAGCCCTCACCCCCGCCCTCTCCCAGGGGGAGAGGGAGCGGCGTCACCGTCACCGAGTAGTTGCCGGCGGCAAGCGTCCGCGGCGCGGTGGGCGCCACTACCAGCACCGTGCGTAGCGCGTCTGGGTCCAGCGGCACCGTCGCGTTGCCGTCGGCGTCGACGGGGACGGTCTCGACGGTGGTCGAGTCCCGCGTCCAGCGCACCAGCCGCAGGTTCCAGCGCTCGGGGATCGGCGCGTCTACTCGCAGCCAGCCGTCGGCATTCCAGGCGTCCTCGACAGCGCCCGGCTCGTCCAGTCCGATCTCTGGGACGCGGAAGTCCTTGAAGGCGAAGCCCGGACCGTTGAAGCTCTGATCGGTGACGTACTCGAAGCGCAGCAGGATCGAAGCCCCGGCGAAGGGTGTCAGGTCAACCTGCTCGTCGATCCAGTCCGAGCCGGTCGCGCCGGTCCAGCCCTCGCCGTAGTTGTTGCCGGCGGACGCGTCGGGTGTGGTGTGCCGGCCGTGGAGCACCTGCCAGGTCGCACCGTAGTCGCGTGAGGCGCTCAGGTACACGAAGTCAAACTGGTTCTCGAGTTCGTACCAGGCGCTGAAGCGCAGCGAGGCCTGCTCCACGCCCGTCAGGTCCAGATGGCGGGTGAGCGTGCTATCCAGGCTGTCTCCCCGATTGCTCCACCAGACTCCAGCGTCGTCGACGCCGACGGGCACCAGCGGCACGGCCGTGTCGCCGCTGAAGCTGACGCTGCCGGCAATCGATGGCAACTCGACGTAGTTGGCCGCGTACTGGGGCACGGCGCCGAGGAAGGGCGCCTGGTCGGCCGCGCGACCCGTCACCGCGACGTGGAAGTTGCTGCCCGCGTACGCGTAGCGCCCGTCCACCACTGAAGCGTCCTGAAGCAGGTTGGCCACAGTCCAGTCTGAGAACAGAGTGTCGACGTCGGGCTCGATTGGATTGCGGGCCAGGTACGCGGCGAACAGGCTTTCTCCGCGCGCACACGAAGAGAGAATGTCCGGCAGAGCGTCCCACCCGCCGCCGCGCTCGGCGACATACCGCAGAAACAGATACGCGGCCTGGTAGTGGCGGGTGACGTCGGTCGGCTGGTCGGACCACGCGGTGAGCTGCACGTCGGGGTGGGCGGCGAAGGCGGCCGGCGCGCCGCTGTCGTAGCCGCCGACGCGCATCGCCAGCTCCGAGGCGCCTTCGTCTAGCCAACCCTCCTGGCCGTGGCAATGGGCGAAGCTCGCCAGGTGCTGCAGCTCGTGGGTAAGCGTCGAGTCGAACGTGACCTGGCCGGGGCGCAGCGAGTTCAGGTTGACATAGATCATGGCCTGCTCGTTCGAGCGCGGGTTGACGGCTCGGGAGTATTCGTCGGCGCTGGAAAAGTACGCCGAGACGCCCGGCACGTTGGCGAGCAACAGGACGATGCGACCATCACGTTCATACGCGAGGCCGAAGTAGCGCTGAATCAGGGGGTATGTACGCGATTCGAAGACATTGGCCGACTGCTCGAGGTCGGCCTGCGACGCGCGGTCGGTCATGTCCGTCTCGACGAACCAGTAGGCGTGATCGGTGATCAACCGCAATGTGGCTGAGCTCTGGAAGAGCTGCGCCGTGCGTTGGTCCAGGATCCAGAAGCTCTGGGTAGCGCCCCTGACCAGTTGCGCTTGCGGCGTGGGCCGGCCGAGCGGCGAGGGGATCGATACACCCCGCAGCCGCCCCGCCAGATCCACAGGATCGCGATCGGGGAGCGGCGCGCTGAGCACGCGGTCGGCCATCGACTGCGGCGCCGAACGTTCGTCG
>JAFAOS010000474.1 GCA_019247515.1 Chloroflexota bacterium
ATCGTGACCCATCAGTGCCTGGAGAACAGCGAGATCCACGCCGGCTTCGGCCAGCGCGGTACCGAAGGTGTGGCGGAGTGCATGTGGATGGCCAGCTCGCACACCGGAGCAAGCGCGATGGTAGCGGAAGACGGTACCCAGTCCGGCAGGCGTCAGCGGTTTGCCACTGTGTGGACCTTTGGCCACGACGAACACCTCACGCGCATCAGTTTCCGGTCGTTCCGCAAGCAAATAGCGCTGAACCAAACCGGCGACCTCCGGATCCAGCGGAACCCGTCGCTCCTTGTCGCCCTTACCAACAACACGTGCCCATCCGAGCGGAATATCCACGTCACGGATTTGCAGGCTCAGGACTTCGGCGGAACGCAATCCACTCAGCAGCATCAACCCGGCGATCGCCCGATCGCGCAGCGTGCGGAAGCTTTTCAGCAGGGCCTGTGCTTCGCCTGGTTGCAAGCCACGGGGCAAGCGGCGTGGTTCCCGCAAACGCAGACCCGACCGCGGCCTGGGCTTGGCGAGATGGCCGAGCAATCCAGAGCGCTCGCCTCTGGCGGCACGTCGAGCCTCACGTCCGCGCGGGACGGGGTTGGGTAATTCCGGTTGACGCATCGAGCGGTATGCGAACAAAGCCGGGATCGCAGCCAGCCGTCACGGACTGCGGTCGCGCTTGCTTCCGGCAGCTTCCAGTAACCCGCGAACACCTGCCGGGACCGCAACACGATCTCGCCGACCTCGCCCGTAGGAACCTCGCTGTCGTCCCCGCCTACCACTTTGACCTGCATGCCACGGATCCGCTTTCCGCAGGACCGCATGCGGGACTACTGGTGTCGACGTGATCCGCCGGCGGCAGGTACGTGGCGACACCGGTCACCTCAGTCAACCCGTACACCTGGCCAAATGCACATGTGAAGGTGGCCATCGCTTGTTGCAGCAGGTCGGCGGCGATGGGTGACGCCCCGTATTGGATGTATCGCAGGCTGGAGAAGTCGACCTCGTCACAGCCCGGGGCCTGGAGCATGAACAGGATCAGCGCCGGGACCAGGAACGTGAGGGTGACTCGCTCGGTTTGGATCAGACGAAGGAGCTCCGCGGGAGCTGGATCCCTCGGGATGACGGTCCGCGCTCCAGTGTGAACGCCGATCATGCCGCCGAATGCGTCGGCGATGTGGAACTCCGGCATACACAGCAAGTTCACGTCGTCGACCGTGCACGGGTAGCATTCCGCCGCGGTTTCCAGGGCGGCACAAATATTGGCATGCGTGATCAGTGCGCCCTTTGGATGGCCGGTCGTGCCGCTGGTGTACAGCTGCAGGACCACATCCTCTGCGCTGGTCGGCTTGTTGAGGTCTCCGCTCTCCTGGCTGTCGCGCCAGGCCGCGTATGCCTCCCATTCCGGGTGATTGCCCGAGAGGCAGATGATGTGGTGGACGGTCCGCAGTTCAGGCAGGATCTGGGTGATGAGCGGGAAAAACTCGTCGCCGACGAACAGCACCTCCGCCTCAGCGTCGTTCACGATGTACGCGACTTCCGGCGGCGCAAGGCGCCAGCTCACTGGGGTCAGGACGTTGCCCGATTTGGCGGCGCCAAACCAGACTTCGAAGAACACGTCAGAGTTCTTGTCGAGCAGGGCTACGCGCGTCTCCACTCCAGGCGCGATGGCGCGCAGCCCGTTGGCAACCTGATTGGCGTGTCTGTTCAACTCGGCGTACGTCGTTGCGCGATTGCCGCTGACGAACGCCACCTGATCGCCTCTGGTCACGGCCTGTTGTCGAACGATCTGCCCCAGGTCGCCGGCCGCCGTTTGCTGTGTCATGGGGCTCCCCCTCCTCGCCGCTGCACCCAGCAGAGACTATGCTCCCCTGGCGGATCTCCCCGTCCGGCTTTGCAAAGCGAGGGCTTGCATCGACTTTGCCTCATGTCGACGGCCGCGCATCGCCGTGGAGGCACGATTGATCGTGTCTCATCGGTCTGGCCGTGCAAGAAGCCGTCGCAGGGCGGCGCACTCGCGACAGCACAGCTGTGCGTCTGTCCACCGACGGCGAGCGGTGTGCATGCGACCGAGCTCCCTTTGACTTGGATGCTCACCAGTCTCGCTGTGGAGCGAGATTGGTGACACACACGCGGGACACGCAACGGGCACGCAGCGCACCCGGCGTGTGCCGATCCACCGCAAGCTTCGCCCAAGGCACGCCACGGCGATGCTCAATAAGCCGCGATCGCCTGTGATTCGCGCCGGCGCATGTTGGTCGCGCCCGGCACTCATGTGGCTGGCGTTCCTATCAACCAGCCTCATTGCTCGTTTCCAGGCGTGTCTCGGCTTACCCGGCTTGTGACGCCCTTCTCGGCAGCTCAGCTCTGCCGCTCAGCTCTGGCTGTGCGTCACAACCAAACGGAAGGGATTTCTTGGTTGACCGCCGAAATTTCGATCCCAACCACAGCGTACGGTGCGGCCGACCACCTTGACGGCGACGAAGTGGACGACGATGTCCGCGTGCTAGCGCGCCTCGAGGAGGTCGCTGAGCAGGCCCAGGACTTTGCGCGGCGCGCGAAGGCGCCCAACACCTTGAAGGCCTACCGCAACGACTGGGACGATTTTCTCAGCTGGTGCGGGCTGCATCGGCTGGAGCCGCTGCCGGCCGCGCCGCAGACGATCGCGCTGTACCTGACTGACCTGTCCAAGACACACAAAGTCTCGACCCTGTATCGCCGCCTCAGCGGCATCTCCCAGGCGCACCAGGCCGCGGGCCATCAGCCGTCGCCGACGCGCGACCCCCAGGTGCGCTTGGTGTTCCAGGGCATCCGCCGCACGCTCGGGGCCGCGCCCGACCAGAAGAACGCGGCCATCACCGCGGAGGTGCGCGCCACGCTCGAGAAGCTCGGCCTCGGCACGCTGAGCGGCGTGTGCGGCCGCGCGCTGCTGCTGGTCGGCTTCGCCGGCGCATTTCGCCGCTCGGAGCTCGTCTCGCTCGACGTCGGCGACGTGACGTTCTCCGCCGAGGGGTTGGTCGTTCAGCTGCGGCGCTCCAAAACCGATCAGGAAGGTGTCGGCCGCAAGGTCGGCCTGCCGTTCGGATCGAACCCGCTCACGTGTTCGGTGCGCGCACTTCGCGAGTGGCTGGAGAGTGGTGGCATCGTCCATGGGCCGCTCTTTCGGCCCATCGACCGTCACGGCAACCTCAGACCTCGGCGACTCACCGATCAATCGGTCGCGCTCATCGTCAAGCGCTGCGCCAAGGACTCTGAGCTCGACCCAGACAAATACGCGGGCCACAGCTTGCGCTCCGGACTGGCCACTGCGGCGGCCATGGCGGATGTGTCCGAGCGGTCGATCATGGCCCAGACCGGCCACAAGTCTTTACCCGTCGTCCGCCGCTATATCAGAGACGGTTCGCTTTTCCGTGGTGAGTGGACAAAAGCCTGGCGTAGCGGAGCGCTTCTTTAGCGTTTCGAACGCCAAGCCAATGGACCGGCCGCGACGGATTGCCATTCAATCAGTGGCGACGGGACCTGCAACTGGTTCGTGCAGCTGGTCCAAGAGATCCTCAATCTTGCGGGCAGTCGCAGTGTGTCGTTCAACCTCGCGATTCCAGCCGCGGCAAGCTGCGTCTGTTGCCAACTCCAGTTCGAGGGTTCGCCGACGGCGAAGGCGCGGAGCGTACTCAGGTGCGGTCAGGAACTTTGCGCACGTCAGATACAGATCGCACTCACACGGACCCTCTTCGGGCAGCCGTAAACAATGCCCGAGTTCAAGGGATGTTTTGAAAAAGTTCGTCTTCATCCAATCGATCGTCTGAGCCGAAAGCGTGCCTGCGCCGAGTGCGGTCGCTACAGGACCGGCAATGATCGCGCCCCGTTGCAGCATCTTCTCGTAGTCCCGACGGACCTCGTCGTCGCTGATTGCGATGTAGATCATTGCCATGTCGGGCGAGTGATGACCGAGCATCGCCATGATCGAACTCAGGCGTGCGCCGCGTTCGGCCATCTTCGTACCGACGGTGTGCCGGAATCGGTGCGCAGTAATCGTCGGACTACCTTGCGTGCCGACGAGTCCGGCGGCCGTGCACGCCGCGCGCAGGGAGTCCTCGAATAAATACTGCCGTCCGAGGAGTTTTCCTTTCCGCATGAACAAGTAGTGCGTCTCGAGGCGCGTCTTCCGGTCGGGCAACCCACGCCCGCCACGATGCAGGTTCTGCAGAACCCGTATCGCCTCCGCCGCCTCTTCCTTGATCGGGACGAGCCGCTCGGTGTACGTCTTGCCAACCGGCAAGTGCAAGCGGGCAGTGCCGTCTGGGTAGCGATCCAGGCAGTCGACCGAGAGTCGCTGAATCTCATCCCGCCGCGCTCCAGTCCAGCGCGCAACCAGAAGCGCTGCACGCTTGAACGGATCATCGAGACGTTCAACAGCTTGCATAAGCCGACCCAACTCGTCGTCGGGAATGAAACGCGGCACGCGTTTGGGCAGCTTGGGAAGGTCCCCGTTCGTCAACAGCGGGCGCGGTGGAACGTCGTCCCAGCCCCACAACGCCACGTCGCGAAAAAAGGCGCCCACCCCACTCAGGATTCTGATCTTGGTGTTTATCGTGAGCGGCCGTTTCGTGAGGATGCCCTGACGGTCATCAAGCCACCGTGCAAACTCGAGGATGTGCTCACGCGTTAGCTCAGCGAACGCCTCGATCGTTGGGTGGCGGATTGCCACCCAAGGGATCAAGTGGCGCATCGCGAAGTCCAGCCCACGCAAGGTCTGCGTCTCTGCCGTCGTACCACGCTCCCGCAAGTAGCGAAACAGGATCGCCTCCATCCGTGGTTTCACCGGCGTCCGCTTATTTGGCCACACAAGTGGTCGCGACGGTCGACTCACCCATCCAGCGTGATACAGCAGGTTGTGCAAGAACGTGATCGACGAGGTGAACGCGTGGGCTCGAGCTCTGTAGTGCTCAAGCGACCCAAAGAATACATCGATGTCCGGGCGCTGGCCAAAGCGCCACACCGCCGCCGCGGCCTGCTCGAGGTGGTCGTCGGTGATATCCATCGCCTGGCGAACCGGTGCCGTCAGCACGATTCGATTCAGGATCCACCGGAGATTCTGTTCCTGCTTTGACGGTCCGACGTATCCAAGCCGATACGCAATGCCAAGCAGGTGCTCGATCTGGAGATCCACACCGGCGTCACGTAGGAACAGGCCAAGCTCGAGCTTCTTTGTAGCAAGGGCCCACCCCCAGTCCATCCGCATGTAGCCCTCGATGCACAGGAAAACCAGATACATCCGCGCTCGCACGGCTGGGTGTTTGTCATCCGGTTCGGCTAATTCGCTCGAGCGGATACCCACGCGTTCGGCTAGCGGAGCGATCTTCCAGCCTGTGAGGTCCGGATATGCCTCGACGAAGAACTTGCGACACAACAGGAGTTGCCGCTTGTACGCCGTTCCTCGCGGCAATCCACGGACAAAGGCTCCGTATTCTTCCGCCGTCGCGTGCCGCTCGAGGTCAATCGTCGCCGCGCTGACGAGTGGCGTGACGGGAGCGGTCATTGCTGCGCCCCTCTAATAGCCCGAAGGTACTCCGCTACGACGACGGCATCGGAGACGCGCGTATAGCGGCGAGTCGATTCGGGGGACGCATGGCCAAGTCGTTTCTGCAGCGATAGCTCGCGCATGCCACCCTCCCACATCTTGGTGGCGTGGGTATGGCGTAGCGAGTGTGGCGTCACCCATGGCTCGCGCAGGCCCAGCGTTTCAAGGCGACGCGTGAACATGCGGCGTAACGCTTGATAGCTCAATGGTTCCGCTCGCCGCTGACCGTTGCCTCCCACCAGGAACAGGTGCACGCTGCCGGTATCACGCGGCCGCTCGTTGGCAACGTAGTCGCTGACGGCTAGCAGAACCTCTGGCTCGAGAAGATCGACGACGCGCTCAGTTCGACCCTTGGTGCGTGCGCCCTTCGGATGATCCGTCCGATACCTAATGAAAACCCGTTTGCGCCCGTAGTGAACATCCTCCAGGTGCAAGCTGAGCACCTCGCCGGGGCGCAGTCCGCCCTTGAGCATCAGGAGCGCCATGGCACGATCGCGGCGACGGCGAAGAGCATCCAGCAGTTGCTGCACCATGCCATCCGACAGCGGCCTCGGCAGCAGCTGAGGCGTCTTTACTCGAACGGCTCTGCGAATGGGGCGTTGGCGGCTAGCGTAGCCCATGAACGGGCGGTAGCGGTCGGAGACACGCGCGCGCTCGTGGTCAGGCACAGTGACGATCGGGTTATCGATGTTCGCCCACTGGCCCGCCAGAATCAGGTACTCGTAGAAGGCAGAAACCGTCGACACGATGTGATTGATCGTCGACGGTGCTAGAGCCGGCGCGGCAGGCTCGTGCCTGGCCGACACAACGGGCACGAGCCGCAGACGTCGGGCGCGACTACGGTTGGGAACCGCTCGCAAGTACATCAGCAGCCGAAGAGCCCTCGGTGGTGTGACCTCCTGGTAGCTGATGCATTCCGTATCCAGGAAGCGGAAGAAGTGCGCCAGGTCGTAGGCGTATGCAGCCTGAGTGTTCGGTGAACAGCCGCGCGCTCTCAAATAGGCCAGGAAACCAGACACGACCGCGAGCGGCTCGCCCAACTCGCTACCGAGTTCGTACGTGTCGCCAGCGCGCCGTACCCGAACCCTGCCCACGGCGCCATTCTAGAACAAGTGTTCGGCAGTCAGCCAACGCCTAGGTCCGGTTTGTCCACACAATTCGCCGCAACGCGGCCGCCGCTGTTGGTTTATAGAATGCAGCCCTTTCACCACGAATTAGAGGAGAATGGGACTTCTGGTCGCCGGGTCCGCGGCGGCCGTGTTCTTAGTCGATTGTCTTGAACTCGTATTCGCACTGCGTGCACGGGTGACACGACCGATCGCAACCGCGGACTCTGCCGCTTGGGCGAGGCGCGCTGCTTCGGCCCAGATCTGATCTGGCCCAAGCGCCAGACCTTCGCTCCACACGCTTTCTGCCTGGCTACCAAGCGCTTGACGGGCCGTCGCTTCAAAGCGCCTGTGGCGTTCGTCGAGAAACGAGGGTGCCTGCATGTTGACATACTCGGATGCGCGCGTCTCGGCCGCGAACAAGCGCATGGCTGTCTCCATTTGTCCAAGTTGGACCCCGACGCAAGCGAGGCCAGCCAGCGCCCTCGGGGTCGCTTCGAGCGGCCCCAAATCGCGGACCATGGAGAGCGCCTCCAGAAAGTACTGGCACGCGGCGACGTAGTCTCTGCGGTCGAACGCAATCCAGCCGAGCGTGCGATATGCCATAGCCGGCTGGTAGCGGTCGCCCAGGTCACGCTTCGTCGCGAGACTCGCTTCGAGGAAGGCAATCGCCGTCGTCGGGTCATTGGTGATGTACGCGATCATTGCCAGGCTGATCTGGAGCGAGGATTCGATCCGTCGTTCGCCGGCCTGCCGCGCGATGGCCAGCCCCTCCTCGAGAAGGGCGCGTGCCATGTCGATGTCCCCTTCTTCGCGCGCAAGAGTACCCACGTTCGAGAGCGCGCGGGCGGTAGCCCACGCGTCGTTCAATTGGCGTGCCAGGGCCAGGCTCTCTGTCAGCAGCGGCCGTGCTGTCGCGTATTCTCGACGCATCATCCACATCTGGCCAATCCCAAACAGAGCGAATGCGACGGTGGCCGGCGCGTCGGCAATTCGGGCGAGGCGAGCACCCTCCTCGAGCATTGGGTGCGCCGCCGCAACGTTCCCCTGCACGTAGGCGAGGTAGCCCGCGTGAGCAACCGCGGCTGCTCGCAATGAAAGATCCAGTTGGGCCGAATTTGGCAGGCCCAGCAATTCCGCAAACCACCGCCGCCCCTCTCCAAAGTGGCCACGGATCTCCCAGAACCGCGCCAGGGCGATGGCCAGGCGAAGCCCCAGCTCCGGACCGCCCACGTCGATAGACCAGCGGAGTGCGGCCCGCAGGTTGTCGTGCTCGATCGCGAGCCGCTCGAGCCAGGCTGCCTGATCCGCGCGCTTGATCTCGGGCTCGGCAGCTTCAGCCAGGCGCAGATAATAATCCGCATGGCGTTCGCGCAGGGCATCGGTGGCGTTGCGGTCGCGGAGGCGTTCGTTCGCGTACTGGCGGAGTGTCTCTAGCATCCAATAGCGTCCGTTGGCCGCGAGCACAAGCGATCGGTCAACCAACCGCTCCAGTCCATTCAGGACATCGTCTCGCCCCAGACCTGGTGCCGCGCACACGATTTCGGCAGCCTGCAGGTCCCAGCCGCCGCTGAATACGGCTAACTGATCGAACAAATGTCGGTCATGGACTCCGAGAAGTTCATAGCTCCACGTGACGGTGGCCTGGAGTGTCTGCTGCCTGGCATGGGCGGTGCGACTCCCACCGATCAGAAATTGGAACCGGTCGTCGATGCGAGAGAGAATCTGCACGGGCGTGAGCGTCTTCACCCTCGCGGCTGCCAGCTCAATGGCTAACGGAATGCCATCCAGACGTGCACAGATCTCCAGGACCGCCTGCCGGTTGTCATTTGTCAGTGAAAAGCTGGGAACGGCGGCGGCGCCGCGCTCGACGAACAACTGGACAGCTTCGGAAGTGTGCGCCGAAGTGTCATCGACGAGCGAGAGCGGAGTAACAGGCCAGACCTGCTCTCCGCCAATGCCGAGTGGTTCTCTGCTCGTCGCGAGCACGTGCACGCGGGGACAACGCTGCAGGAGCGTTTCCGTCGCCTGCGCGCAAGCCCCCACCAGGTGCTCGCAGTTGTCCATGACCAGGAGCAGCTGGCGCTGGCCGATGATCTGGCCGAGGGTTGCCAGGAGCGTCCCTCGCGTACGCTCGCTGATTCCAAGCGTTGCAGCGAGGCGCTCTGGCACGAGATTCGCCTCGGCGACTGACGCGAGTTCCACCAGATAGACCCCGTGATCGGCGACGGGTCCGCACCGGGCGGCGACCTCGAGTGCCAGACGCGTCTTTCCTACACCACCAGGACCAACCAGAGTAACGAGCCGCTTGCGCTCGACCTGGCGTACGAGTTCCGCGACTTGCAGTTGGCGGCCGACGAAGCTGCTCAGGCGCCGAGGCAGGTTATCGCGCGCTGACCGTTGGTCTGCCGTATGACCTTGGGCCTGATCGCCGCCCTGTGCGGCTACGAGCAGCGTGGCAGCCGCATCCGTGCCGAGTTGCAGGGCATCCGCCAACAACCGCACCGTGCTCGCCCGAGGCGCTCGCTTGAGGCCGCGTTCCAGATCGCTGATCGCGCGCGCGCTCACTCCAGCACGCTCGGCAAGCTCCTCCTGGGTCAGCCCTTGTGTGAGCCGGTGCTGCCGGAGCAGGCGTGCGAACGACGATGCGGCCACGGCGAAACCGCCAGCATCCTAGCAGCCCCACGGGTGCCGCTTACGGGTAGCTAACGGTGACCTACGTGTGGCTCCTGTGTGTGGTCGTTGAAGGTGGACCGCCCAAGACTAGCGGCTATGCGAACGGCCACCGTCAACCTAGCCCGTGTCCCCAGCGCGGCGCGGTCCACGCTTCCCTGGTTGCTTTTGATGCTGGTCTCGGCGACTGGCGCTCGTGCGATGCAGGTGGGAGTGGAGTCCATCGATACATCGGTTGAACCACTGAGCTCGAGGTCCGCTCCGATGAGCACCGCCGCAGGTCCGCCGGTCGAGGATCGAAGCATCGTCGTCCTGGTGAGCTATGTCGATGCACGTGGCAACCCAGCAGAATTGCGTTGCTCCACTACCGCCGATCGTGTCTCGACGGACAGTCTATTCCTGAATCTGGAAGACGTTCACGAGGTCGTCGCCAACTTGTGCAATGCGATATCGGTTTAGCAGCCGTTGGCGCGGACACTACACGAGCCAACCTCTGGGAGAGCACTATGATGATTCGTCAACACGTCAGGCGAGCACTCGCTCGGCCTAGCGCTCTCGCAGCTTTCGCCTGCGTACTGGTTGGAGCGCTCGCCTGCAGCGCACAGCCCGCGATTCCAGCGGCCACAGGCGCCATTTCTCCAACTGCAGCTCCTACTGCACACGTGTTGAACACGGTGCGATCCGGTAGCGCCGGAGTAATGGGTGAGGCGGGACAGCAATTGGCGCAAGCACAGGGCTACTTCGCACAGGAAGGAGTCGCGGTCAACTTTGTCAAAGTTGACGCGTCGACGGTATTCACCACGCTCATTGCAGGCCAGGTCGACGTTCAGGGGCTGGGCCTGGAAGCTGGAGTGTTCAGCGCTCTGTCGCGCGGAGTGGAGTTCCGTATCGTCGCGACCCAGGCCAGTAGCGAGCGAACGCCGACGGCGTATTCTTCGTCGTTCGCAAAGATCTCATTGACGGCGGCAAAGTCCACGCCTATGCCGATCTCAAGGGACTCAAGATCGCAGTTCCCAGCCGCGGCAGCACTTTTGCCTATGTTGTGGCCAAAGCAATGCAGGCCGGTGGGCTGACGATCGCTGACGCCGAGCTCG
>JAFAOS010000012.1 GCA_019247515.1 Chloroflexota bacterium
GCGTCTTTTGCCGGCAGGCGCGGGAGCCAGCGCATGCGGTGGCCAGCAACTTTATGCTCACCTCGATTACCCTGCAGGCCGAATGGCGCATTAGACTTTGGTGACCAAGGGAGCCACTCGGATTCAAGCCCCGCTCAAACTCTGCCCTGTGCACGATGCAGATCTCGCTGCGCAGCACTGCAGACGCAGGTTCACACATCTATGAGCGCGCGGGCCGCGCATCCTTCGCCCGATGAGATTGCCGCAGCTGTATCTGGTCAACTGAATGTTGCGGACGCCCAACACGTGAGATCACATGCAGCCGGATGCCGCAAGTGCGGTGACCGTTTGTTCACAGAAGAGCGCACCCGCGAGCGCTTGGAATTGCTCGCTGCGGATGCTCCACAGGTGAACGTGGTGCAGCAGGTCCTCGAGCGTATAGCAGCGCAAAAACAGGAACAGCCGGTGCTGGACGAGTCCGAGCCCGGCAGCTCTCGCCGCGCGAGTGGCTAGCAACGGGTGGAGTTGAGCCCATAGGTGGGTGGCCCGATAAGCACTATCGTGCTTGGTTTGCAGCGGGCGAGTCGGAGGTAGCGTCGGGGCCGGTCGTCAGGCTGAGGACCCAGCTGTCCCACTCCTGCGTGATCTGCAGCACGTCGGCACTCGACAACCAGGGCCGGCTGGCAGCAAAGTTGGTCGCGGTTTCAAGCACGGCCAGGCGCGCAGTGGTCAGCGCTGACAACTCATTCGCCGCGCCGAATGGCCGACGTGCGAGCGCCGCCAGCAGACCAATTGCCAGCCGGTGCTTGCACCAGCCGCCAGGCGCCCGCCGACGGTCCGCACATTCGCATTGCCGCCGCACGTGGTAGAAGCGGCCGATTTGACGATCCGACTCAACCAGGTAGGTCCCGTCGGCTAAAAGTCGGACGGTTCGAAGCAAGGCGATCACCGCGGCTCGATCCAGGCGCGTGACCAGTTCCGGGCGACGTCGTTTGCCCCGCTCGACCAGGGCTCGCAAGTCGTTCACGTACTCGAGGCCGTGCTCGATACGGAATGTCCTTGCGATTCGGTCAGGCGCGTGGCCGGTGCTGGCGTTGTCCACGGTCGGATGCCACGGATGTTGTCGCGGTTGCGTCGTCAGTGATGTCGGCATAGGCAGTCCGGAAGTGCTGCTTCGCGCGATCCAGCCGTTTGCGTATGGCATCTGGACTGCTGCTCAGGCTGGCAGCGACTTCAACATACGAATGCCGCTCAACCGTGCACAGGATCAGCACCGCTTGTTCAACCGGATGCAGTCGTGCCAGAGCCATTCGCACGACCTCGCGCTCCTCCAGCTGCCCCTCCACTCCACTTGCATGGTGGTGCTCCACTATGCCGAGCGGAAACCAGCGGATGCGGCGCCGACGACGCAGCGCGTCATACGCTAGATTGGTTGCAATGCGGAACAGCCACGGGCGAATGGCCAGTCCCGGCCGAGTTGCGCTGAGCGCCGTGTAGGCGCGTACGAACGTGTCCTGGGTGAGGTCGAGCGCCAGGTCTCGATCTCCGAGCAGGTGAAACAGGTAGCCGCCCAGGGGCTGCTGGTGGCGTTCGACGAGCTGAGAAAAAGCCTCCTGCTCGCCCTGCCGCGCACGCTCGACGAGCACTGTGTCCGCGTCGTCGGGCTCTGCCACTCAGCCTCCCTCCAGCATGTCGTCGCCGTCTGCAACCCGTACAACGACCGGGGCAACGTGATCCGGACACCTTGACTTTAGGTCTCGTTGAATAGCCCCGATTTGATATTCGGCTGTGGCCGACCCGAAGTTCGTGCGGACCTACCCTGCCGACCAGCCGGGATCGGCCGGAAATGCATGCGCTGTTGACGTCGTAGACGTAGCTGGTGGTCACGCCAGCGACTGCCTTGCTCAAGCGCTTGCCATCGCCGTCGTACCAGTATGTTCCGGAGCCGGTGCCGGTTGTGGCGCTGGTCAGCCGATTAGCCTGGTCAAAGCCGAAGGCGTCCGATCCGCGCGCGGTGACGTTCCCGGCAACGTTCACCGTGTAGGAGGTGCTGCCCGCGGTGAGGATGCGATCGGATTTGTCGTAGGTGTAGCTGGTGGAGTTGCCGCCGAGCACCTTGCTCAAGCGGTTGCCGTTCGGGTCGTAGCTGTAGACCGTTGAACCGGATGGCGCGGCGACGCCTGTCAGTCGGTACAGCTTGTCGTAGGCGTATGTCGTGGTCGCCACCCGACTGCCCGTGGCCGACATGCTGTGCTCGCGGCCGGCGGCGATGAGGGTCTGGCCAGTGAGTCCGGTGGCCTGGACCGGCGTGGTGCTGTTGGTGGTCGTGCCGTTGCCGAGTTCTCCGAACCAGTTGCCGCCCCAGTCCCACACCGTTCCATCGTTCTTCAGGACGAGCTGTGCCCGTCAGCACCGCGGCGGACCTAGCTCAAGTTCGGCAAGAGCAGCTTTGACTCGAGCACGCCCCTCTCGCGCCGTCTCGAGCATGTCGCCACCTGTGGCTTGCGCTGCGAGTTGGTCGAACGTATTGCCTAGGACCTGCAGCTCACCGATCAGTTCGCTACGAACCGCTGAAGGTGAATCCTACCTCGTGTTCTCGGAGAGACCAGCTCGTTCACGAAGCTCTCGATAGGCGAACGCCGCCGCCTCTCTAGTGTTCTGTCCATTATCGGTACCCTGGCGTGCGATGAGGTCCAGCGCCTCGGCAGCCGCTAGGATGAGTCCATGTGCATTCTGTGCCGGAATCCCTCTATCGATGACATCCGCGGCGTACGACCCTAACCTGCGGAGGGCCGCAACAATCTGCAATCCTACATAGCTGGATCCCAAGTACGTTGGTGTAATGTCGGCCAACGAACTGATAACGTCTACCCGCTCGGCATGTTCTAGCGCGAATGCCGACATACCCACAATCTCGGCATCCTTCGATCTCAGCAGCTTGGTCAAACCATCAATGATTGCGTCGCGCTCCGACTGGTGCATGGCAATCCCAACCAGGTCACTGGGAAGACGTGAAGCCATGGATCCAATGGCGATACGGCGACCAATGGCCCGAGCCGACTCACGAAGGAGATCGGCAGCACCCAATACAGCATCTCGTCGCACTTGTGGATCAGGAGATGACAGACGAGCAACTAGGTCCCGGATTTGGGGGCGAATATCTTCCTCGGGATTCATGACTTGAAGTTGACACCATAGTTGTTGACCAGATCAAAGTGCCAGGTATCACCGCCGTATTGGAACGGCACGATAAAGATGTGCCCGATCTGGGAAACGCCATTTGGAGGATACTTCGAAATGTTGCTGGCGACTCGAGCGAGAGCCATCGCTGCCGGAAGGGATCGCCGAGCTCGTGCGGGAAGATACGTTGCGTAAAGAGCGCTAAACGCGCTGATCCCTTCGTCGACTGTTACGTAGCCAATAAGAGGATCAGCCTCAAGCGTAATGCTGTAGGTCGCCAATTCTTTGCCGGCCCGCGCCTGTTGTAGCTGGGCCGTGATACTGCCCGACCGAGCCGGTACCTGCGCTTGGCCCGATCCAAAGGGATTGGGGAAGCATACCGGCGCCCCGCCAAAACCGAATGGATCCAACATTGGAAGACAAAGCACATCCTGTTGATTCGAGGATGCCCCAGTTGCGGCGTCCGTAAACATGGGTGTCGTCGCACTGATGTTCGATAGCACATTGCTCTGGGTCGCAGTATGGCCAGTTGGGTCATATAAGCTCGTTGGTCGATTGACTACGTACGTGTAGCGATTCAAGCTCTGGGCGCTAGTCAAACTCCCCACGGACGTGTCGTGCTGCATGAACCGTCCTGAGCTTGGGTCGTACATTCGAGCTCGGAGATAGCTGAAACCGCTGGCCGGGTCGGTCTGCTCGCCGGTGAACCCGAAGGGCTGCGTACTCCCGCCCTGGATCGTCGTGGGCACGCCGAACTCATCGGTCTGGTAGGTCTGGGTGACGCTGCCGGTGCTGTCGGACAGGGCGCGCACCGAGCCGAGTCCATCGGTGTGATAGACGGCGACCGCGCTGCTCGTCTTATTGACACTCTCCGCTAGCCCATTGGCGCCCCAGACATACTTCTGGGTGCCGTCATCGAGAAGTACTGGCAACCCGCCGCCAACATCGTAAACGTAATTGGTCGTGACGCCAGCGACGACCTTGCTGACCCGTTTACCGTCGCCGTCATAGGCGTAGCTGCTAGAGCCGGTGCTGGTCGTGGCACTCGTGAGACGATTGGCCTGGTCGTAACCAAAGGCATCCGATCCGCGTGCCGTGACGTTGCCCGCAGCGTTCACCGTGTAGCTGGTGCTGCCAGCGGTCAGGATGCGATCAGCTTTGTCATAGCTGTAGCTGGTGGAATTGCCACCGAGCACCTTGCTCAAGCGGTTGCCGTTCGGGTCGTAGCTGTAGACCGTTGACCCAGATGGACCCGCGGCGCCTGTCAGTCGGTACAGCTTGTCGTAGGCGTACGTTGTGGTCGCCAGCCGACTGGCCGTGGCCGACATGCTGTGCTCGCGGCCGGCGGCGATGAGCGTCTGACCGGTGAGCCCGGTGGCCTGGACGGGCGTGGTGCTGTTGGTGGTCGTGCCGTTGCCGAGTTCGCCGAACCAGTTGCCGCCCCAGGCCCACACCGTTCCATCGTTCTTCAGGACGAGGCTGTGCCAGGCGGCACCTGTCAGTTGAGCGAGCCCACTGATGCCCGTCACTTGCGCCGGTGATTCGCCGCAGGCATTGTTTGATCCGTTGGATGTGCAGTTTTGAGTGGCTGCGTAACCTAACTCGCCGTCCCAGTCGCCACCC
>JAFAOS010000013.1 GCA_019247515.1 Chloroflexota bacterium
GTCCGCCGACCCCAGCGTCACCTTCGTCAAGGTGCCCGACAGCACCACGCGGTTGGAGGAGCAGTGCCGCCGTGCCGGCGTCGTGGCCGGCACGTTCGACTTCAACGGCGACTACTACTCGCTGCCCAACCTGGTGGCGCTGCTGGAGCCGCCGTCACAGCTCGACTTGCTGATGGAGATCATGGACTATCCGCTGCCGCGGCGGAAGTGATCCCCCGGTGGGGGCGCCGGCTCCACCCAGCCACCCAGCGGGTGTGCCTCTGGAAGTAGGCAAGGGAATCGGCTATGAGGCAGGCAGTTCGCCTGACTCATTCGGGAGGCTATCCCATGCCGAGTTTGACTTTCGAGTATCGTAGCGAGACGGAGCGTGTCGCCATCGAGCGCGCCGTTGCCTTCGTCGCCGAGATGCACTCGCTTGCCCAGACCACCCCTGATGGCCACGTCCTGCACGCCTGCGAAGGATTCGCCCTCGACGCTGGCCGTGACCTGCTCCGCTTCACCCTGCAACAGGCTGCCCAGGCACGCATCGACGTTGCCGAAGAAAAGGGGGCGACGCTCGTGTCTGCGCGTGCTCCGGGCCGATCCACTTCAAGCGACGCTGCCAGCGGGAAGTGCTGACCGCCATTGGGGCGGTCGATCTGGACCGCTCTCATGGCTACTGCAAGGGCTGCGAGCAACCCCAGTTCGCCGCCGACCGGCTGCTGGGCATCAACGGCTGGCTGACCCCCCGCGCCAGGGCCATGGCCGACCGCGCCGGCATCGCTGACCCGTTCCGCCAGGCTGAAGTCATGCTGCGCGAGTTGGCCGGCTGGTCCATCGACGCGGAGACCATCCGCCGCTACTGCCACGAAGACGCCGCCAGTGCCCGTAAATGCCGCGCAGAACACCAGGGCTTGCCCGAACGGTTTGCCGCTGCCTCGGGGGAGCGCGAGCTACACATCGATGCGGGCAAGGTCAACACCCGCGGCGGCTTCCGCGACGTCAAGGTAGCCGTGTTCGCCTGCCGCGAGCGGGGCAAACCGGCTACCTCGGAAGACTACAAGCAGCGCGGCCTACCCAAGCCGAGCGTCCGCTCGGTCATCGCTGAGGTCGAAGAGGCGCACGAGTTCGGCCAGCGCTGCACGGCCGAGGCGGAACGTCTGGGGGTCAAGGCGGACGAGCTGAGCGTGCTGGGCGATGGGGCGGAGTGGATCTGGAATCTGGTGGACGAAAGGTTCGTCGGCGCGGCGCAACTGCTGGATGTGTATCACGGCTGCGAGAAGATGGCCAAGGCGGGGCGGGCGGCGCTGGGGGAGGAGGCGGTCAAGCCCTGGCTGGACGGGGCGCGGCCGAAGCTGATAGGTGACGGCTACTGTGGGGTGTGCGAGGTGATAGCCGGGCTGAGCGCCGATGCCGAGATGTGCGGGCGGCTGGGTGCGACGGCGGCGGAGGTGCTGAACTACTTCTGCGGGCATCAGGATAGGCTGGGCTACGCAGTCAGGCTGCGACGTGGGCAGGCCATAGGCAGCGGGTTGGTGGAGGGGACGATCAAGCAGAGGGTGAACCTGCGCATGAAGCGCAGCGGGGCACGATGGCTGCCTGAGCACGCCGGCCCGTTCGTGGAGCTATTGGTCCTGATCGACGGTCCTGAGTGGGCCGAGTATTGGGCGGCCTTGGCTGCCTGAGTGCCTACTTCCAGTGGCACACCCTGCCGCTTCGCTATTGCCTGCAACCGAGCCGGCGTGATACTCTGTGGCGACACCGGCATGGATGCCAGGATTGAACCACCAGGGAGGGCGCAAGGATGCGTCGCTTCGGAGAAGCAAGCGCGGCCCGGGCAGGGATCGTTGCCCTGGGACTGCTGAGTGCGATCATTGTGTTGCCGGCAGTCCCGGGCGGCCCGCAGAAGACGGTGGCGGCGCCGGCCCCCTTCCACGACGCCCGCCACCCCACGCCGGAGCTGCTCGCCGCACTCGACCACGGCGCCGGCTGGGCCGTCGGAATGATGCGCGCCCGGATCGGCCTCGACATCCGCCAGGGCCGGCGAGCCATCGGCATGGACGGTAACCTGGCC
>JAFAOS010000036.1 GCA_019247515.1 Chloroflexota bacterium
ACTCGCTGGCTCCCGCGAGCAGCCCAACGTCTACCGCGGAGATCCTCAAGAACGTCGTCGAAAAATTCGCGATGAGCCCCCTCGCTCAATTCGAGGCTCGCGGACATCGGCCGAACTACTTTAAGCCCGGCCAGTACAGCCCGACGAGCGCGCAGAGTAACCGCGCAGCCAAGTGGCACAACGCCCCGAAGCAAGCGGTCGCCTTCTTCAAGCAGATGGGCGAGTCGCTCAGGCTCAACCCACTCCCCAACGCGAGGACCGGGCTCAACGGCATTCCGCTGCGTACCCTGCCCAGCTGGATCTCTCCGCAGCCCAACGCCATCAGGCGCTACCACAACCCCTCCTACCCCCAAGCGCGCACGCTGGCCCTGTTCAGGCCGCTCGGCCTCACCGCGACCGGCTTCCGGACTCCGAGCAACTGGGGCCCGAACCAGATCAACGCTCTCCAGGCGGGCTACACGGCCGGCCATAGCGCTGTCGTCGCCAAACTGACCGCGGCCACCACGTCCCCGACGACCAATTTTTGGAGCTATCTCAACCACGACGTGGGGTCGTACCCCAACACACCCCAAGGCTACCTGTACCGAGCCGGCATCGTTCTTGCCGGCGGCTCGGCCAACTTGGCCCTTGACGCAGTCTACGCCCAGATCAACAACCTCGACGGCACGTCGGCCACCCAGCTCGACGGCAATAACACGTACAAGCTGACCTTCACGCCACCGGTCGTCAACCCGGCGACCTTGCCCGTGATGGGGTCGCTACCGCCGACCGTCAACGACGGGCACGGCAACCCGCGCGGATTTTGGTCGATCACCCTCTACCAGACTGACAGCACAGAGTCCGCGGCCCCGTGGATCACCCAGGCGAGCGTCCTGAACACCGCATACTCGACGGCGAACATTGCAGTGACCGCGGTCGACCCGTCGACCGACACCATCACTGTCAAGCCGTCGGCGTGGGGGTCACTGAGCGCGAGCAGCCCGATCCTGTTCGGCTCCACCGCGGCCCAGTACGGCCTTACTCCCGGCGTGCCGTACTACGTCGCGACCAGGCCGACACGGAACATCGACCCGAAGACCAAGACCACGACGTACTCGTTCAAGGTCTCCACCATATGGAAGCAGCAGTTGTCCCCCCCGGTCAACGGTCCCGGGGGCGTTGCCGAGGGCAACGTTCCGGAGCAAGGCACGTGCCCTGCCAACAGTACGACCTGCGGGCCAGGCCCGATCGTCCAGCTGACAAACCCGGGCGGACCCATCAGCTTGCAGTGGGGCCCGATCCAGCCGGTCTCACAGCTGGGATCGCAACAGCTAACCTCCGGCAAGCTCGCGAAGCACCCCGACGGGTCGGTGACGATCTGGATTGCCCCGACGCTGCCATCAGGGGCACCCGCGACCAACTGGATCCCGACACCATCGAGCGCGTATTACGCGAGCATCTATCCGGGAGTCTCCGTGCCGACTAACAATATCCGGCCACTGATCCGCATGTACTACCCAACCCCCGGAAGCAACACGCAGGCGTCGATCCTGCCCCCACCGAACGGATCGATGGGAGCCACCTACGTATACCCGTGCCTTCAGCAGGTGGGTAGTACCGTCACCTGTCCTCCGGCCTAGACCGCGCGCGGAGGACCCAGCGAGCACCGCGAACCTATCTGGAGGTGCCTGAGAACGGGTACGTTGCCGAAGGCGCGGCTAAACACCGCCTCGCGAGACACAACAAAACGGATACGACAGAGCAGTTCGCGGCCGAGCGCCCCGTCGACCGAGGCCTCGTTCGATCCAGGGGCCTGCGCTGAGGACAGACGGTGCCCCGCCCGCCGCGGACGTCGTGCCGACTCCCCGAGCCGACGCGGAGGACCGCTGGGAGTCTTACTCTGTTTTCGCGGCGGTATCCTGGCTGAACGGAACCGCGTGTCTCATACGCGCGGCGGGCAAGACACGCGGCACCACTTTCCTTGGTCCGCGGTAGGCGCCGCGTTGCTGATCTCACTTGCGCTCCGAACGAGCTGGGCAACTACAACGCGACGTCGGAGCACGTCTCCTCGCCACGCTTACCGAAGTCCGATTCGATAACGCCGCCGTCTGGGAACATCAACTTCCCCGGGCTGTCCGATCGGTCCACCCGGACGACCCCGAATCGGCAGGGCCAGTCGCTTCCCTCAGGACGAGCTGCGAGCGTGTCGCCGCGAGGGCCAGAACTGCCGCAAACACCCGGCGCTGCGGAAGCGCTCCGCGTGCGCGCCGAGATGCGCATCGCGGCACGAAAGCGGGGCCGGAGCGGAGCCAGCGGGCCTGGTCCCGCAATTCGCCACAAGCGCGCACGTGCCGCACCGGGGTCGGATGCCTCCGACCGAAGCCCGGAGTGCTAGCTCAAAGTCCCGAACCTGCAAGCACAAAAGCGATGACCACCGTCAACACGGTGGCACTACCGCTCCAGGCGTCGAGGAGCAGCGACCCCCGGTCGACGGCGGAGCCGCATCGCCGCCGAGCGTTTGCCGCAACCCCTTGTGTCCCGATAGGGGAAGCGAGATCGCCGGCACGAGCGCTGGACGACGTGGCCGCATCTGGGGCCAAGCGGCCAGGCGCGCGCCGGAATCGACCGGCCCGATCGGCGCTGCTTCATCTACTGCGCGTAGGGGGTTGATCCGGCCGCCGTTAGCAGAATGTTGGCGCCGGCCGGCTAGCAGCGGATACGCAGAACTGGCGAGTAGCAGGGACGCGGCCGTCGGTGACTTCAGACTTGCTTCTGCGTCGG
>JAFAOS010000037.1 GCA_019247515.1 Chloroflexota bacterium
ATGGCAAGATCGCGGCGGTTCAGGCCGACATCCCTGCCAGCGAAGCGCGCCGCCTCGTCCAGGTGAAGGGCGACAACCGCTACGTCACGCCCGGCCTGCTCGACATTCACACGCACGTCGGCTACGGCGCCACGACCGCGGGTGTGGGCATGGGGTGCGTGGACCCGGACATTGCCGGTGTCCATTCAGGTGTGACGACGGTCCTCGACGCGGGCTCGGTTGGCATCGCCAACGTCGGCGTCTTCGGGGCGCACCTGATCCCGAACGCGAAAACGCGTGTGATCTGCTTCGTCAACGTGGGCACGTTTGCGCACACGACGCCCGCCGCTGCCGACGTCATGACGATGAACGACATCGATCGCAGGGCGATCGCCAGCTGCGTTCAGTCCAATCCGGGTCTGATCAGCGGCTTCAAGCTGCGCATGGTCGGACCCGTCGTCCAGGAGCGCGGCGAGGACGTCGTCAAGCTCGCCAAAGAGGTCGCCGTGGAGCATGGCTTGCCACTGATGGTGCACATTGGCGACGGTCGACATCCCGACCGCGCGAAGGCGAGCGACCTGACCCGCTTTTTGCTCAAGACGCTGACAGCGGGGGATATCCTCACCCATCTGTGTACGCCAAATCCGGGGGGTGTGATGAACGCGCGCGAGGCGGCGCGGTCGGTCGTCCCCGAAGTTGAAGAGGCGCGCGCCAACGGCGTCGTCATCGATTCAGCGCTTGGACGCGGCAATTTCGGGATCGAGGTCGCCCGCAGGCAGGCGGAGCTCGGCGTGCGTCCGGACACCACCAGCAGCGACCTGACTGGCGGCGGTCGCTCTCGAGGCGTTGGCCTGCTGGACAGCATGGCCAAGTTCATGTCGCTGGGCTACAGCCTCGCGGACGTCGTGCGCATGACCACCGTCAACGCTGCGACGGGGGTTGGCCTGGCCGACAGCGCGGGCGCCATCGCGGTGGGTCGTGAAGCCGACGTGTCCATCTTCGACGTGGTTGAAGGCAAGTGGAAGTTCACCGACACGCTCAATCAGCCCTTCACCGGCGATAAGGCGCTCGTACCCGTCCAGACCATTCGGGCGGGCGAGCTCTTCTCGCCGGATTGGGGCCCCTATCCCTGGGGTTGGCTGCCTGAGGAAGCGTGATCGTCAACGGCTGATATGGAGCTCCGCCAGCTTCAGTACCTGCGCAACATTGCCCGGGCGAGCGGTTTCCGGCGGGCCGCCGACGAGCTCGACATGTCGCAAGCCACACTCTCGGAGCAGATCAAACTCCTCGAGCAGGAGCTCGGGGTGCGCCTGTTCGAGCGCGGCGGACGCAACCTGACCCTGACCGAAGCTGGCAAGACGCTGCTGGCCCGCGCCGATCGCATCCTGGAAGAAGTCAAGGCCGCCCAGGAAGAGATGCAGGAGTTCGCCAACCTGGATCGCGGCCAGCTCATCGTCGGCACGATGACGGGCAATGGGCCGTTCTGGCTGCCGGGTTTCCTGGCGGCGTTCATGCGCCAGCATCCGCACCTCGAGCTGACGCTCGTCGAACGGGTCAGCGGCATGCTGATCAAGATGCTGGAGGCGGGCGAGGTCCACGTGGCGTGCATCCTCGTCCCGACCGACCAGCCGGACGTCCCCCAGGACATCTCGACGCGCCAGGTGTACAGCCGCGAACTGGTGGCCGTCGTCGCGCCCCGTCACCGCTTTGCATCGCGCACGTGCGTGAGCCTGGACGAGGTCGCCGAGGAACGACTGATCCTCACCTCACCCGACGAAGCACCCCGTCGCGTGGTCGACCGCG
Organism: Chloroflexota bacterium; assembly: GCA_019247515.1. GTDB lineage: Bacteria > Chloroflexota > UBA6077 > UBA6077 > CF-72 > CF-72. The sequence goes on from JAFAOS010000037.1 coordinate 1,783, forward strand.
CCTTCCAGTCGCACGGCCTGCAGCCCCAGGTGAGCTTTGAAGCCGACGATCCGATGACGCTGATTGGCCTGGCGGCCGAGGGCATCGCCGTCGGCATCACCGGCGAAAGCATTGCGCGCCGCAACACCGAACGCGTCGTGGCCGTGCCGATCGACGGCGTGCAGATGCGCTATTCGATGGCGCTGGCGTGGTCGGAGCGCGGTCCGCACACACGCGCAATGTCGACCTTTCTTGACTTCGCTTCGGTGTGGCTCACCGAGTGGGGCGCGCGCAGCCAGGCGCAGCCACTGGTTTCGGCGCAAGCGATCATTTGATCGGAAGCTGCGGATTGACCCAGGGCCTGTTCGCGGGCCACCTTTCGTCTGTTCAGGGGAATTGAGAATGCACCATTCTGACCGCGCTACCAGTCGCCGACAGTTGCCGGCCTTCAGCCGGCGCTCGGCACTGGCCCTGCTGATCTCGGCCACGGGCGCCGGCCTGCTGGCCGCGTGCGGGCCCTCCGCCGTTCCGCCGGCGGCGCCCGCGGCGACCACGCCACCCCAGCCAGCCGCGGCGCCCACCACCGCGCCAGCCGCCGCCGCGGCGCCGACCGCCGCCGCTCAACCCGCGGCCACCACGGTGGCTGCAACACCGGTCGGGGCAACCGGTGTCGCGCCCGCACCGACGGCCACGGCCAACCCGGCGGTCAAGACCGGTGGCACGCTGCGCTGGGGTCAGGTAGGCGACCTGACGACCATCGACGCGATCTCATGGTCGCCGGTGGCCAACAACACGCTCGGCCAGGTCAACGAGATGTTGATCGAATACGAAGACGACCTGTCGATTGTGCCGCGGCTGGCCGAAAGCTGGGAGCAGAGCACCGACAACACCCAGCTCAAGCTGAACCTGCGCAAGGGCGTGCAGTGGCACAACGGGCGCGAGCTGAACAGCGACGACGTCGAATACAACCTGCTCCGCGCCCGCGACCCCAAAAATCCGTATGCCTCGGTGGTCGCCGTTGGCAGCGCGTGGTGGACGAGCTGGGAGAAGCCCGACCAGTACACGATCATTCTCAAATCGGACAAACCCCGACCAGGCGCCTTCGACTTCCTGCAGTACCTGCGCATCCTCAACAAGGAGAACATGGAGGGCCCGGACGCGACGACCAAAGTTGTCGGCACCGGCGCCTTCAAGTGGGTCGAATGGGCGTCGGGTGACCACATCACCCTGGCCAAGAATCCAAACTACTGGGAGAGCGGCCACCCGTACGTCGACGGCGTCAACATCTCGATCTACCGCGATGTGCAATCCATGGTCGTCGCGTTCGAGTCCGGCACGCTCGACGTGGCTGACCTGCTGGCGATTCCTGATGCCGACCGGCTGCGCAACGACTCGGCCTACAAGCTGTACCAGACGCACGATCTGGGTCAGTTCTTCTACGCGGCAGTCAACGTCGCCACGCCGCCGATGGACAACAAGCTGTTCCGTCAGGCTCTCAACTACGCCATTGACCGCCAGCGCTTCACGGATACGGTCATGAAGGGCTTTACGGGCGAGCCACGCGCCCTGCCCTGGGCCAAGTCGTCGCCAGCGTTTGACGCGGAGAAGAACAAGGCGTACGCCTTCGATCTCGACAAGGCCAAATCTCTTGTGGCGCAGTCGGGCGTCAGCGATGCCACATTCGACCTGGCCTGGTCGCTCGCGGGGTATGCATCGGAATACCAGCAGTTGGCGACGATCATGCAGGGCGACCTGGCCAAGATCGGCATCACCGTCAACCTCAAGCCGACCGAGCCGGCGGCCTTTACACAGGCTGGGTTAGGCGTCAACCCGCCGTACACTGGCATGCGCTTGAGTGCGGGTGCGTTCTGTCAGTTGCGCGAAGCGGGCTCGGAGTTTGCGCTGAGCCGCACGTTTGGGTATGCGAACAATAGCTCGGGCTTCTACGACGACCAGTGGACGCAGCTGGCCGCCGGGGTGGCCACCGAGCCGGATCCCACCAAACGGAAGCAGCTGTACGACCAGATCAACGACTATCTGCTCGACCAGAGCTTCGTGATGACCATCACGCCGTACCCCGACATCGATGGCTTGCAACCGAACGTGATGGGCCTGAAGTATTTTCTTAGTACGGCGACGAACGACAGGAACATCTGGCTGGCGTAGGAGGAATGAACGGAGTGAATCCTCGCATCCGAGCTGTAGAAGCGTATTTGAAAGCGCTGCGGACTGGCGAAGCCTCGGCCACCGCCTCCGCGGCGCGCCACCTCGCTCCAGATGTCGTCCTCAGCACGGTGGGCGCGCACATGTGGGGCAATGGGCCCGAGGAGTTCATCGGCTACGACCAGGTGGTGCCGATGATCACCGGCATAGGCGTGATCACCGGTGTGTACCGGGGTGCGCCATGGAGCAATCCGACGATCAACGACGACGGCACCGTCGAGATCTCGGCCGAACCGGGCGGCCTGATCGCATCGAGCTGGTTGAAGTTCTGGTTCAACGACCGCGACCAGATCGTCCGCGTCGAGCAGGTCAACAAGGGCGGCGCCGGCGGCGCACCCACCGACAAGCTCCCGGCCTTCGCCAGGGCGATCGTCAACGGCGCGCTGGCCAACAACACGCCGATGATCGTGGCCTACACCGACGAGAATGGCGCGCCGAACCTTTCGTTGCGCGGCAGTGTCCAGGCCTACAGCGACACGCAGCTGAGCATCTGGGTGCGGCACGCCAACGGCGGGATGGCCAACGCCTTGCGCAAGAATCCGCGGATTGCGCTCATGTATCGCGATCCGCCGGCGCGGACCAACCTGACGTTCGAGGGGCGCGCACACTTCGAGACGGATCCCGACGTCCGCGACCGCGTGTTCGAGCTGGCGCCCGAGGTGGAGCAGAAGCACGACCCCGGCCGCATTGGCGCGGCGCTGATCATCGACCTGGACCGCGTGATGGGCAATACCCCGCGCGGCGGCGTGCGCATGCAAGCGGCTGCCCCCGTTGCGGGGGCGACATAACACCAAACCTCTCTTTCCGCTCCGCGGTCGACACAACCCAGGCTGTGTACACCACAGCCAACGCGCCGAGCAGCAACGAACTCGATTCTCGGGAGGTCACTTGAGCGAGATGGCAATGATTACCGACAAGATCGTCGTCGAGGCCGGCGATCGCAAGTACGAGCTCGTCCGCGACTGGGGCCAGCTGCCGTCTGGGTGGATCTGGGGCCAGGTTGGCGCCGTCGCCGTGGATTCCAACGACAACGTCCACGCGTTCACCCGCGCCGAGCACCCGTACATCGTCTTCGACAAGTCCGGCAAGATGCTCGACGCCTGGGGCGACGGTATCTTCGAAGACGCCCACGGTCTGTGCATCACTCCCGACGACACCCTGTACTTCGTCGACCGCGACCCGCAGGTCGTCCTCAAATTCGACAAAGGCGGCCGTCACCGCCTGACGCTTGGCAAGCGGCACGAGCACTCCGACACCGGGTACGAGCGAGAAGTCCGCGAGCCCGCCGGACCACTGGCCTCAGGCGGCGGCATGCCGGTCATGACCGGCGTCAAGCACGCGGCGGGGCCGTTCCACCATCCAACCGACGTCAGCGTCGCGCAGTCCGGAGAGATCTACGTCTCGGACGGCTACCGCAACAGCCGCGTGCACAAGTACGCCGCCGACGGCACGCTCCTCAAGTCCTGGGGCGAACCTGGCAGCGCGCGCGACCTCCGCGGTACCAGGGACAAGCCGGGTTTCTTCCACACCGTGCACTCCGTCTGGGAGCACCAGGGCAAGGTGTACATTGCCGATCGCGAGAACAACCGCATCCAGATCTATACGCCCGATGGCGAGTACCTCGACATGTGGACCGGCTTCGAGCGGCCGACCAAGCTGTACGTCGGCGCCGACGGAGTGATGTACGTGGCCGAGCTGGAAGACCGCGTCAGCATCGTCGACCTGCAAGGCAACGTGATCGGTCGTTTCGGCAGTGAACGCAGCCACGATCCCGGCAAGTTCTGGGGTCCGCACGGCATCTGGACGGACTCGGTTGGCGACCTGTACGTTGCCGAGGTCCTGGAAGGCGCGCGACTCCAGAAGTTCGCGCGCACCAGGTGAGGCCGTTCCGGTTCGGCCTGGCCGCCGCTCGCTTCAACGAGCCTGACAAGTGGCTGGCCTTCGCGCGCCGCGCCGAGGCCGCGGGCTACGACTGCTTCATGGTGCCCGACCACCTGGGCCGGCTGGCGACCTTTCCGGCACTCATGGCCGCGGCGGGCGCCACGCGCAGCATCAAGCTGGCGACGTACGTCCTCAACCAGGACTTTCGCTCGCCGGGGCTACTGGCCATCGAGGCGGCCAGTGTCCAGCTGCTGACTGGCGGGCGCCTGCAGCTCGGGATCGGCGCCGGCTGGGCGCGGCGTGAATACACCCAGCTCGGCCTGCAATACGACGCGGCCGGCGTGCGCGTGTCGCGCTTCGAGGAATACCTCGAAGTGGTCAGAGGCCTGCTGCACGCGACGACGCCGTTTTCGTACTCAGGCAAATTCTTCACGCTCGACGGCTGCGTCCCGCTCGAGCCGCGGCCCGATCCGCCGCCGCCGATCCTGGTCGGTGGCGGCTCGCCGCGGATCCTGGGCATCGCCGCGCGCCTGGCCGACATCATCAGCGTGGCCACGCGTGCGACGGCTGACGGCCGCGTCGACATGCCCAACATTTCGCTAGCAGCGGTGGAGGACAAGGTCCGCCGCATCCGCGAAGCGGCTGGCGATCGCTTCGAGCAGATCGAGCTGAACGTGACCATGCGCGAGCTGCGCCTCGCCGACGATCGCCGCGGCGCCGCGCGCGAGCTGCTGAACACCTGGGCTCGAGCCCCAGGCATGGCCAACGTGGATCAGCTCACCGAAGACGACGTGCTGGAGTCGCCGTTCATCGCCATCGGCACGGTCGACCAGATCGTCGAACAGTTCGAGCGCGCCCGCGAGCGCTGGGGAT
>JAFAOS010000049.1 GCA_019247515.1 Chloroflexota bacterium
CTGGGCAGAACGCGTGGCGACAGCACTGGCGCTCGGTGCGGACGTGGGCGAAGCCGCGACCTGGGCCAGCGGCTGGACGCTGAAGGCGGCCGCCACCTGCTGCTCGGGTCCGAAATCGCTTGCCGACGCTGCATCGGCGAGGGATCCATCGCCGATTGGACCTGGAGCACCAAGCTGGGGCAGGACCTCGGCCACGCTGGTGCGGTTGCCCACGTTGTCGAGCGTGTAGCTGTGCTGGCTGATGGTGTTTGAGCCTGCCTCATTCCACACCTCGGTCAGTCGGCGTGCATTGTCGTAACTGAACTGATTGGTGGTTCCGTTTGCGTTTGTGACGGTGTTCAGCAGACCATCCGCGAAGTAGCTGTAGCCGGTGGTGCGATTGCCCCAGTCTTTCAGCGATTGCAGCCGATTGCCTGCATCGAAGGTGTACGCGACCGCCGACCCGTCGGGGTAGATGACCTTCGTCCGGTTGCCGTCCAGGTCATAGCGGTAGCCCACCGTGCCGGCTGGCGCCGCGACGGACAGCAGGCGATCCAGCTCGTCGTAGCCGTAGCTGGTCGTGCCGGTGCCGTCACCCATGCTGGTGCGATTGCCATTGGTGTCGTACGCGTAGTTGATGTTGGGGGTGGTCGACGTGCCCGGTGCCGCGTTGCTGTAGCTGACCGACGTCAACCGGTTGAGCGCGTCATACCCAAAGCTGGTCAGCTGATTGAGCGGGTCGGTCACGCTCAGGCGGTTGCTGTTGGCGTCGTAACTCGTCAGCGTGATCAGCGTCTGGCTGCCCGTCGAGCCATCCGGCGTGGCCGGCCAGCTCCCCTGTGGGTACTGGATTTCCTTGCGTGCGCGATTGAGTCCATCGTAGGCGTAGTCGACGACCTCTTCGGATGAGCTGCCGGCGGCGCGATCCACCCGCACCAGGTTGCCCAGAGCGTCGTAGCTGTACAGCGTGCGGATCTTGCTCGAGTCGCTATTCGGGTCGCTGGCCGTCGCGCTCTGATCGACCTCGGCCAGGCTATCGCGCGGGTCGTACTGGTAGCGCGTGATCTGGCCATTGGCATCGGTCAGGCTCAGGCGGTTGCCCACCGCGTCGAAGGCGGCACTCGTGCTGAGCGTCGCCCCACCAGCGACCGGCGCCGGCGCGGTGGCCTGAGTGAGACGGTCCTCACTGTCGTAGGCGAAGTTCCATACGTTGCCCAATGGGTCCGTCAGGCTGGTGCGCCGACCGACGGCATCGTACGCGTAACTGGTGGTGTTGCTAAGCGGGTCCTTGACGCTCGCCAGCAGGCCCGCCTGGCTGCCCGAAGCGTTGTAGGTCAGGGTCGTGGCTTCACCACGCGGTGAGGTGACGGTCGTGACCAGACCGGGGTTCGCAGCATCGGCATACGCGAAGTGCGTCGTCGCCGTCTGCGGGCCCGCATCGGGATCGGTGTACTTGCGCGTGACCGTCAGGAGTTCGGTGCCCAGCGTGGTGTCGTAGGTCATGTCGGTGACGTACAGACCACTGCCGTTGACGGCGCCAGTCAGGTTGGTCGAGCACGTCACACTGCCGCCGTTGGCGACACCCTTCGGCGCCACCGTCTCGACGACATTGTTCTTGCTGTCGTATTTGACCAGCGTGACCAGGGGATTCGCGCCGCTGGCAGGCGGCGGCGAGATCGTGCGCGTCAGATTCCCAAGACTGCCGGCAATGGCTGCCCCGGTGTAGTCCACGTCGTAGCAGAAGCCGGTTGTGTTGCCGCGCGGGTCGGTGACCTGATTCCGGAAGCCCTGAGCGTTGTACTGATAGGTCTCTGTCAGCGTCTCGGTGGAGCTCGGCTTGCTGACGTGCTGCGTGATTTGAGACGCACTGTTGTACGTGTCGACCTGCTGCGGCGCAAAGCCGTCGAAGCTGGTGGTCGGATAGGTAACCGTGGTCGTCACGTTCCCCTGGCCATCCGGCGCGCCGTAGCTGAAGGTGGTCTGCTGACCCGTGTTCAGGCCCTGAGCGTCCTTCTGCGTGGCCACGCGACCCTGGCTGTCGTAGGTCATCGTCAGCGCGACGTGCCCATTGGCATCGGTGATGCTCGTCAGGTGGGAAGTGGTCCCGTCGTAGGCGTACGTGGTGATCTGGTTGTTGCGGTCCGTGACAGTCTGCAGTCGGCCCTGGCTGTCATAGCCGTACTTGACCACCCGCCCGGACCAGTCTGTGACACTCGTCCTGAGGCCGCTGGTCGGATCGTATGCAAACGTGAGCGTGCCCCGGTTCGCGGGATCCGATACAGCCGTCAATTGACCACTCCCCTTATACGTGAGCGACGACGCGTTCCCATATCGATCCACCACGTTGGTCAGCTGCCCGCTTGAGTTGAAATTCCACTTCGTCTGATCCGGACCAGTGGCGGTGTAGCTGCCGTCCCCGTTGGCAACCAACTGCCGAGACACTCCGCTTGGGGCTGTGTACACCCCAGAGCCAGCATTGATGTAGCGGTTGGCGCGCCCCTCTGAAGTGATCAGATAGACATCTGATGAGTTTGCAACCGCGTGCAATTCGATCGCATAATTGTCTCGCCAACCAGGCCCGTAGGCACCCGAGCGCGGATCGTTGGAATTGTAGGCTCGGACGATCGACAGGCTCGGCCCCCTGCCCGCAATTGCGAGATCCGAATGGATGTATTGATAGTCGCCGTTGAGAGTGCTTACCGGATCGGGCGTTTCCATAAGCTGGGCGCCCTCGCCTGGATCGCTGGCGACAACGAGGTCATTTGGATCGGTCGCGAGCCCACCCCCCGCGGTTACCCATGTAACGAGCGTCTGGCCATTGAGGCGCAGTAGATCAGCATCACTCGGGTCTGCTCTGTTCCCGTTAATGTCGAGACTTGTTGTGGGAGGGCTACCGTCCGCCGCGGCCTCTGCTTGAGCAGCGTTCGAGCAGCCGCTCTCGAAGCTGACTCGACACAGGTTGTCGTTGTAGTCGTACGAACCACCCGAGGTTGTGCCGAATGTTGTAACCATCGGAGTTGAGCCTGGGTCCCAAATCCAGCCCAAGATGTAGTAGCTATTTCCAGCGGTGAGGGTCTGGCCACCGCTGAGAGTACAGGTGTACTCCCGGTTGCTCGGGTTGATGATGCCCGTGATGGCGCACTTGTCTACAAAAGGCTCAGGACCGGCCAGGTTGGTGAATTGGTAAATCGCTACCCATACTGTGGTCGCGTACTCCGAACAGTTTGTTCCGCAGGCGCTGCTGTCGATCCACAGGTGGGCTGTACGCGCGGTGCCCGTCGCCTGCGCCGTGAACGCGGAGCCGTGGAATGTTGCCCCATCGCCCGGGCGGTACGGACCGGTGGCAGCGGTATTTCCCGTTGGTGTACCGTTATTGCCGACCAGAATCGACTGCTGGGCATAGGCAGCGCTGGTCAGCGGGTTAGCTGGTGCCAGCGGCGTGGACGCAAAAACAACCGCGCCGGTGGCGACCGCCGCTCGCACGAGCCATGGCACATTCAGATCGCCCAGGTCCTGCAACGGCCTGACCACACCTGCCAACGAGCCGACAGTCTGTTCCCACGTGCCGCTGTCGGGGCTGACCGACGTCTTGGCCGCACCTGCTCCGCTCATGGAACTCAACAGCAGCGAGAGAGTCAACCACACCCTGGCGATTGAAGGGCCGACCGATCGGGTCAAAGCCGCAACGGTGCGGCGCAGCGAATGAGTTACACGTTGAGCTTCGTTGCCGTGCTTCTTGCGCGAATGGGAACGAAAACGGTGGACCAGCTTATACATGACTTGAAGTTTGGACAAGAAATTGTGAGAAATTGTCGGATTAGGCAGCTCTGGGTGGAGCACGTCGTGCGACTTGGTAGTGCGGTGGAGGAGTCAAACGGCATCCTTTCTGACGTCCCGGTGATTTTCCGCGTCTGCGAGGTGCACGTGCTGGAGTACTCACCCGGAGCAAAATTCCGCTGAAGTGGCGGTGAACTTGACCTGGGGTGGCCAACCCGTCCGGTCGCGGGCGCTCCCACGGAAGACGGACCTCGCTGACCAGGGGGCGGGCCAACCACAATTGCCAGCAGGCGCAGGCGATCAGCCAACTCCAACGGTCGGCTGCATTGGGGTGCCGCGGACGAACCGTGGTCCAGCCGAGGTTCTGTTTGAAGAAGCGGAAGGCGTGCTCGACTGTGAAGCGGCGCAGGTACCAGCACCACACGACGCTCAGGTCAGCTGGCAAGGGACCACCGATCCAGGCCAGTCACAGGGGCCGAGGTGGGAGCTGCTTGTTGGGCAGTCGCTCGACTTGGACACGGATCACGCTGAAGGGAGCATCTGGCGCGCCGCTGACGTGGAGCTCGGTCCAGACGTCGATCGAGACGACCCCGTACGCTGGGTGATCCAGTTGAGCCGACGCCTGCGGCGGGCCATGGGTGGCTTCGTCCGCCAAGCGAAACGGCTCACCATGCAGCCGTGGCCGACCTCGGCCGAGATGTTGTTCGGGAGTGCGATACACCACGCGCTTCTTGGCCAAGCGCACCAACAGGTCAGCGTCCACGTCGGCGACGGCCAAGGTCTCCAGGTCGTAGCCACTGTCGAGAGTGACCACTGGACGCGGCGCACCAGGCGGTTGCGCTTTTCGCACGGCGGCGATCTGCTCGAGGGCTACCGCTGTCGCCGACTTGGCCGTTGGACCGCGGCGTTGCACGTCCAACGGCAACACCCAACTGCCAGCCACGTCCGGCACGGCGACCAGCCACTGATAGGCCCAAGCCGGTACCACACCATTTTGTGGCCAGCCGGGCAGTGGCCGGTACTCCCATGTGCGGTCGGCACTGGCGCGGGCGGCGGGGCGAGGCCAATTGGTGCCGTCGATCACCCACAGCGGACGGCCATCGACCACAGCCGAGTCCGCCAGCGTCCGCACAAACAGCTCGCGCAAGGCGATCGCGTCGACGGATCCATCCGCCAACGCGTCGCACGTACTCGGCCAGTGGCGGCGGAACGCAGCTGTCAAGCTGAGCCGCACCAACGTGCTGCGGTGGGCCGCTGTCAAGGCCGCATCCACCAGTTCAAACAAGCTATCCTGACGCAGGCCCAGGTCGTCGTAGAGCGCCTGACGGAAGTGGCGGAGCCTCTCCCAAGCATCGGTTTCCAACACACGCCGACTTGACAGACTTCACACTTAACCGGAAGACCCTCCACCCGTCTGGGCCAGTTCGTTGTCTAAAGTCGAGTTATACAACGCGTCGACGAAACGCTGCATCTCCCCTCCCGTAACAGCTTGGGTTGCGAGTAGCGGTGCGGCGCTGTCGATCCCGAATACGGCTCGCTTCCCACTGTGGCGTGCGAGACGGTACCCGAACCGCGAGGCGGAGGGGAATGTCAAAACCGGCAGATTTTGCTTCCGGTTCCGGAAGCTCGTACTTGGGACGTCGTGAAATTCAGATGAAACTGATGCTAATTGTGGGAACCGGCACACGCGCCGACTGGTGTAGCGAAAATGCCGCACCGGGCGACGCCGCACGCTCCGCCAACGGACAAAGCCGAGCACTCGTTCACTGCACGTGATCGCGTCTGCGCGTACATGCCGCGTCGACACGCGCAGCTCCTCGCCGACATCATGCCGCCGAGCATCCGCGAGCGACTAGCTCCAGCAGTTGGCGTACATGCCGCTCCCATACATTGGTTTGCACATTTCATCTGACGCACGACAGCCCTCTCACAACGAGACCGTTGTCAGGGAACGCTGTCGCTCGACAAGATTCGGGCCAGGCTTACGGAATGAAAATGTCAGATCAGGCAGATATTTCTTCCCGACCCGACCATTCATTTACTCGACGGAACGCCGAGCCTGCAACGTGGAACCAGTGAGCGTCGATGGGCGCGCAGGTTGATACAGTCCGTGGGCGCCGGCCCAGGCTGCGGTTTCCTCGCGGCTGCTCACGCCAAGGAGTGCCCGCAGCCGCTCCAGTCGGGCGCGTACTGTCCGCGCTGAAACACTCAGATGCTCACCAAGCTCGTTCGTCCGATCGGCCAAGAGCCACCAGCTCGAGTAGTCTCCGATCCCTTTTGTTGAGCAGGCGCGCGGCCGGTTCAACCAGTGCATACTTGCCTCGAAGCTGGATACGTGTACGTGCGGTAGTGCCATTATCCTCGAGTGCGGCAACGATCTCAGCCGGAGTTACCTGCGCATCCAGGACCTCGTCTATGCCATTTTCTATGAGCTCCTGCACGTGCCAGGCCAGGGTTGGCTTCGAACAGCACACAATCGCCAGTATTCGTAAGTCCGGCCGTTTCTTCCGAAGCGCTACACACAGGCGGACGCCGCCGTCTGGGTCCGCGCCCACATCGACGATCACGGCAATTGCCTGGGCTACCTCGTCGGCCCATGCGTCAAGCCTGCCATCATCGATTGGCACCCGTACAAGCTTCAGCCCGGATCTACTCCGGCGACTCTGTCCAAAAAAGCAGGCCTGGACCGAAGGTCGATCGCTGGCCAGCAGGACGCGCGGGGATAAGTGCAAGTGCAACCTCCAATAGATCAGTCGGCTGGCCGGATGTCATCCTTGCGTACAGGTCTCCGGCAGGCACAAGTCCGTTTGGGCGTGCGGTTATACACGATGTTCCCAGAACGCGCGTGAAATGAGGGGCGGACGAAGGCTTTTTTTGCCTGCGCGCTGATGCCGCTCAGCGTGCTCGAACCTCCGGGGCCGAGCACCTGCACGGGGTGCCCGCTGCCCCCTTGCCCAGGCGGTTGGCCCAGCGGATCATAGCTGCAGGTCCTTGCCTCGAACCGCGCATAACAAACACGTCTGTGATAGTGCGCCCCAGCGAGCCGCTGCACAGCCGGGGGTGAGCCTCAAGCCGGATCTCCCCAAGACGGACGCCAACGAACCGCCCCTGGTGTGCTGGGCAACGATCCGGTCCGATGGACCTACAGGGGTCCGCGACGCTCAGCCGTTTCGCAACAGGACAGAAACGCTCCACACGTCGGGGCATACCACGCACGGGCTATGGATCACTCCTGAGCCGGGTCCTCGCTTGAACCGAGCCCGCGCTCTCCGGCGGCGGCCAGTAACTGCTGCTGGAGATCGCCAATCCAGCCGACGCCGAACTGGCGAAGCACCAGGTCCGTCGTGACCAGCGGGATGGCCCGCGACGAACAGCACCGCCACCAGACCGCGCGCATCGGGTTCGGCGTGGTCGTCCCAAACCTCATCACGGCCGGCAACGACCTGCACACGCCGCGACGATCCGACGGACGGGGCAGTTGGAAATCAGCGGTCGAACCGGGACCCGACAGCGTGACGGGCCGCTGCCGGGGGCTGAGGCCCTCGAGTGAGCTCGGGCACCCGCGCACGCCCAACATCGACCAGGTCCAGGGCCGACCCATCGACCAGCTCGATCGCGGCGACCAGCCCTAGGGAGGGCCTCTTCGGCCGGAGAGTGCATGTTGCGGGAGGGGCGGATTCCAACTGCAAACGTCGGGATCCGGCGCATGGCATGCGCGCACAACCGTTTCAGCAGGTGACAACCGGGCCGGCAGCATCGTGGAGCAGCAACCGCTCGACAAACTGCCGCGAGGAGTCGCTGCTAGCTGGCTTGGACGAACTCCTGACGGATCTGTTCCACGTCCACATCCTCCGGCTGCGGCAGATCGGCCAGCTCGCGCAAACAGGCGAAGTCGAGGAACGCGCGGGTGGTGACGAGCAGGTGGTGCTGGTCGAAGGCGACCAGGCCGTGGATGAGCAACGTGTCGAGCGCGCTGTCGCTGCTGGCGCCGCGGATGTGCTCGATGCCGGCGCGCGCAATCGGCTGCTTGTAGGCGACAATGGTCAGTACTTCCATGGCGGGCTTGGAGAGTGGCACCGGACGCGGATGGCCCAGGTCGCGCTCCACCGAGCGGCTCACTTCCGGCGCCGAGACCAGCTGCAGCTCGTCGCGCTGACGCTGCACCAGCAGGCCAAGCGGCGGATGCTCGAGCAGGTACGCGTAGGCGGCCTCCAAGCGCTCACGGGTGATGCCGGTGGCCGCCCGCAGCTCCTTGACGCTGGCGCCCTGGCTGGCTCTGACCCACAGCACGCCGACGATGTGGGCCGCGGCCGCCGGCGTGTCGGTGCGTGGATCGCCATCCAGCACCGCACGCGGCGGGCGATCGGCGCCGCCGCCGAGGGTTTTTCCGACCAGCGCCCCGAGCCGGGCGCGCGCCTTGGCGGTCCGCCGCGCCACCGTGGACGGCTCCAGGGTGGCCAGGCCGTGCAACACGTCATGACCGCGGCGCCGCGCGGCTGCGTTGGGATAGTCCAGCAGGTCAAGCGCGGCCAGCAGCTGCGGGGCCAGCTGGCAGTGCGTCGGAAACGGCCACGGCCCGTCGACGACGCGCAACAGGATGGACCTGCTCGTGGGCACAGCGCGCGTTCGATCGAGTGTCGTTTGCAGCCGACGCAACCACTCGGCCTGGACGTACGCATCCAGCGTCCAGGGCATGTCGGCCGCGAGCTCGTCCCAGGCGTAGGGCGCCGCGGCGCTCGCCCCGCTGCGCACCAGGCTGGCGTCCCGCTCGAGCGTGGTCAGCACGTCCGGCGGCACGTGCTGCACATGCAGCGTGGCGCGGCGCCGCAGCCGCGGCGCCAGCTCGAGCAGCGTCTGGCTCGTCAGTCGCGCGCGGGCGCGAGACGCATCCTCGGCACGCGCCAGCAGGCCGAGCGTGCGCTGGCTAAGAAAAGCGTCGCCACTGGCCAATCCGATGCTGGCCCAGGCGTTGGGTGCGCTCAGCGGGCCGCCTGGCGTGCCGCCGGCAACCAGCCAGCGCTCGAGGCTGGTGCGCTCGACGCGCAGCCCGCCCGCGGTCTGCTCGGCGACCAGGTCGCCCGAGCGCACCAGCTCGTAGACGCGCGTGCGATGGCGACCGAGCAGGCTGGCGGCCTGGCGCACGCTCAGCCAGGCGGTACCCTCAGGCGTGCGGCCGGCGGCAACAGTGAAGGACGACATAAAAACCTGCAGCAGCCGGCGAGCTATTGAACTCGACGCTGTAACGGCGGCGACAGAACTCGCTGCAGTGGGCGACATACATCGCCGCGGTGACATGCCACGGCGACAGGTCCGGCTGCAGTGAGCGCGGCGCCGTCGAACTGCGAGCACAACTGGCTGCAAAGAGTTATGTCGTCACTGCACGTCATTGTGTCGTTCAGCACCGAATGAAAAGCAAAATCCGCTCCCTGGGGCGGAGTGTAGCGGAACCTGGTTTTGGCAGTTGCGAGGACTACCGACAACCGCACAACCCGCTACACCACCAACGCAAACGAACTCAGCAAGCACGTTCTAGTTCCCATAATCGGCCTTGTCGGACCTACACTGGCGCGCTAGACTGGCCGTGTGCAGCTCTCCAGCGACGAGCTTCGCCGCCTCTCGGTCGACGAGCGACTCGAGCTCATCGGTCAGCTCTGGGACAGCCTCGAGCACGAGCCTCTGCCGCTGAGCGATGCGCAGCAGCACGAACTCGATCGTCGGCTCGAGAGCCTCGAGAGTGATCCCGCCGAAGGCGTCAGCTGGGAGCAACTGCGCGCCGAGCTCGAGCGGCGTTGCCCCTGAAGACCGTCTTCACCGCTGCTGCCCGTGACGACGTCCTTGAAGCCCAGGACTGGTACGCCGAACGCTCCGCGGCACTTGGCCGTCGCTTTCGACGGGCGCTTGACCGCGCGGTCTTCGGCATTGCCCAGAATCCACTGGCTTTCCCAATCGTCTGGCGCGGCCGCGTTCGACGAGCGCTCGTGCTCGACCGCTTTCCGTACGCCCTGTACTTCACTGTGGACGACGACCAGGTCACGCTCATCGCTTGCTTCCACGCCAGCCGAGATCCACGAGGCTGGCGGGAGCGCGCGTAACGCGTTCTGGCGACCATCGTCGCCACTTCAGCTGCGGCGCGGCCCGCGCGAATGGTCGGCGTGAGCAGCGCCCAACCGCAACATACGCGGCGTACGCTACTGCCGCTCCCGTCCGCCACCGCGACGGATCTGCCGGCGTCACCTGAGGACGCCACCTACCTCGCCGCCTTCGCCCGCTTTCTGCAGCGCAACGTGGCCAGCGGCGACGCGGCCGCTGACACGCGCGCCACGTACAGCGTGCACGTCGCCACCTGGCTGGCCTGGTGCCGCGGCGTCGCGCTCGAGCTCAGCCAGGCGACGCTCGATGACGTCGAGGATTTTCGCGAAGCACTCATCGGGGCCGGCTGCCAGCCAGCCACCGTGGCCATCAAGCTGACGCTCGTGCGCCGCTTCTACGACGCCGCGATCCGCGCCGGCTTACGGAGCGACAACCCCGCCGCAGGCGTGCGGGCGCCTCTGAGAAAACGCGCTGCGGAGGACTTCGGTTTTCTCAGTGAGGGCGAGCTGGCGCTGCTGCTGCGGGCCGTGCCCCAGCGCGTCGACCGACATGGCCAGCCACTGGTCCAGGACCTGCGCGACAAGGCGCTGCTGGCGCTGCTCAGCCTGCAAGTGCTGCGCACGGTCGAGATCACCCGCACCAACACCGACGACCTGCAGCCGCGCGAGCAGCAGTGGGCGCTGCTGGTGCGCGGCAAGGGCCACGACCGCGTGATCTACCTGCGCCAGGACGTCGCCGAGGCCGTGCACGCCTACCTCGAGGCCCGTGGCCAGGTCCTCGCCGACGCGCTCGGTCTTCCCCTCATGACCGCCGTTGGCAATCGCGCTGGGAAAAAACGTCTCAGCCGCCGCGGCGTGCGCAAGATCGTTGACGCCCACCTGAGTCGGCTCGACCTCAAGCGCCCCGGTCTCTCCAATCACGCGCTGCGGCACACGGGCGCCACGCTCGCGTACAAGTACACCCACGACCTGCGCGCCGTGCAGGATCTGCTCGGCCATGCTGACCCGCGCACCACCGCCCGCTATGCGCGTGTCGTCGATAAGGCGCTGAACAATCCGGCCGCTGCCGTACCGATCCGCTTCTAACCGAGTGCGCATCTCAGTATGTAGCGAGCTTGTATGGCGGTGGCAGAGCTCGTCTTCTTATCGCCGAGCGAGGCCTGCTGGCCAAATGATGCGAACGTCTCGGTCAAGTTCGCGGGCGTACGCCACCGCGTCGGCAGTTCCACCCAGGCCGCGGGCGGGCTGACCGTCCCACACAGCGATGAGAAGGTCGCTGTGCTCAGCGATCCATCGGCCCGCCGCATCGTACGCAGCCTCGCCGGGGGAGGCATACGGCAGCCGACTAACCTCCGATGCAGCTGACAGAAGCTGGCGGTAGCTTGCCGCATCGTCACCTTTGAAGGTCTCGGGATAGCCGACTGCTGGAATGACAACATGTAGCCGGCCGCCGGCCGCGAGCAGTTCATGAGCGAAGAGTTGGTCGGCACCGGCCGCGAGACTGCTGTAGCCAGTTATGTTGTCGTAGCTGCACAGGATCCGTCGGATGCCGGTGGTGACATAGTCCATCGCTGCATGCGGGAGGTCCTGATGCCCAGCGATACCGATTCGCGTCATACCCGCCCCGCGTTGACACGTTGCCAATAGTGCTTCCCCAGCGCTGTCAAGCGGCATCCCGTGGAGTTCATAGCTGCGTAATACAGGTGCTCTTCGTTGATTGGTTCAATCAGGCGGCAGGCTCGGTACTGCTGCAGGCCAGAGAAGATCGTCTCATTCGGATGTCCCCTCGGGTCGGCGGTCGGCTCGTAGGAGGGATCTAGCGCGTAGTCGGCATTGGGGCTGGCGAACCATTCCGTAAGTTTCCTCAGGACGGGGAGTGGCACCCGCGGATTGCACATGCGAATGTCATGCAGCCGGTCGATATTCGCTTTGAAAGTCGGCCGCTGTTCCCATGCCCCGAAAGATTCGGACAGGTAAGCGTACAGACTGGAAACATTGACGTGGCCGAGCACATCGGCCGCACCCCCATCGAGCGCGCCTTCCAGATAACTGGAGAACTGTCCTCTACCGCTCGCGGTCTCCATCGAAGGCTGGTCGTCGCGGCTTGCCGTGAGTACCGCCAGTCCCTTGCGGAGATTCGCCAGTCCATTGTTGAGCGCCTCGATGGTCGTGGCACCGCCTGAAAAACAGCAATCCAAGATCACCGTGATCTCCGCCACCGAGCTTATGTTGATGCGGTCCGCGATCTCTGAGAACATGACCCCAGGAGTGGATTGAGTGCCATCCGAGGTCGCCAAGGCGACGCCGCCATTGGTTGGAGCACCGTGGCCAGCGAAGTACAGGAGCGCGAAGTCTGGGCCGCTGGCTAGCAGTTCGTCAACCAGTCCGAGAAGTCCGTCACGTGTCAGCCGGCTACCCGCATCTCGTGATACGACGATTCGACACTCCAGGTTCGGACTGTCATCCTCGTTGCGGGCAAGCAATGGATGCAGCGCCGCCGCGTCGTTGGCGCATCCATGTAGCGGTGCGAAATTATCGTAGTAGTCGATTCCGACCAGCAGCGCTCGTTTCACGGCGAACCCGCGCTAGAGGCCGTCAATAAAATCGGCGACATTGTCCCATGTCCATGTCTTGCATGGAGCTCCGGCCAGTTGACTAGGTTTGGTGCGGTATCCGGCTTCGAGCCAAATCCCCATCAGCGGCTTGCCCTCCTCGATCGCGCAGCTGATCTCCCACAGTTCGCCCGTCGCTCTCGGAGTGCTGCTGCTAATGAGTGCGATCACGCCGTCGGAACGGCGGACACGGGTGCGCACGCGTTCCTTCCACTCCGAGGAGTAGGGTTCTTTTACCGACATATCCACAAACTGGAACGGCGTTTTCGGGTGCACGCGCTGGCCAGTGAACAGGTTTCTGCTCGACTCGTCCTCTTTGGCGAACGCGATAAAGACGGTCTTCGACGCCACAGTCCTCCTCCTTATTGTTTCTCCGCGGTGAGACCAGCTGGACACCGGGCTGTTGCGGTGGCACCGAGCGCTCAGTGACGAGTGCCTATGTCAAACATTGTGCTGGGTTGCCCTGTCGCACGGCGCAGGCCTCGATCGACGCACTCGAAGAGCTGCGCGCTTAGCTCGCATGCCTCGACCGGGCACATGGGCTGATCCTCGGCACCGCAGCGCACGCGCGCGCGACCATCGAGCTGGGCCTCAGTCTTGATCGGTTGGCAGCTCAATCGAGCGTCCGTGCCAATGGTGCCGGCGTGAGTCCGACACGGCTGATCGGTCATCACGAATACAGGATGCGCAGGCTTATCTGGCCTCCGGCCAAATTGCTTAGTTCGTGGCGGCGGCGGCGAACTCGTCGACCAGTGGTGAAGACCATCCTTGACAGTCATGGCTTGCTTCATTCTGGATCGGCTACGCTCGAAACGTTAGCGCCGGTGACGGCGAACTAACGAGGCGGACGGCGTGTGTGCTGTCCAGGCTGATCACGCCGCCGCCTCAAGTTGGCCCTCGATCACGCGTCGAAACTCGTCGACCTCCTCGACATCCACATCCAGTGCGCGGGCGATCTTCTGCAGGACGTCGAAGCGCGGGCGTGTCCGCCGCCCCGCCTCGAGCACGTAGACGGTGCTGGGTGCGACGTGCGCCTGTTCGGCGAGCTGGCGCTGTGTCAGCAGCTTGCGTCGCCGGAGCACGGCGAGTGACGTCATAGGCATGTCCTCGGCAGTAGGGTCATGACGCGAGTCTAGCACACTCGTGCTATAACTGAGTTTAGGAAGTATTGCATTAGCATTGCACTGATAGTATACTGAACGCATGATTCAGCAACTCGGAGGGCCAATGGGCCGATCTCGCGCCACCGCTTAAACGAGGTGGCCACCAGCGCGCTTGGAACACGCCGGTGGCCGTTCGCATCTGGACTGGAGAGCCCTGGGATGCGCAATCAGCAGTCTAACGCTCTCGTCTTGGTTCGTCCGTCACGTCATGCCGGGCCAGACCACCGCATCACCATCGACACCGCCACGTTGCGGCCACTGTCCTGCACCTGCCAGGCTGGCCAGCACGGTCAGCTGTGCTGGGCCGTCATCGACATCACCGCCACCGAGCTGGTCTGGCGCGCGCGGCAACGCTGGCAGGAGGCCTGCGGCGAAGTCGACATCCGCGCCGCCGCGGCCGTGCTGGCCAAGACTCGCACGTGGGCTGCCGCCGCACTCGAACTCCAGTCGCTGCGTCCCCGCGATCACCACCAGACGCCGGCCGATGATGCACCAACGCCGCGGCGGACCTCGCTGCCTATTTCGACCAGCCCGCCAATTACGCGCACGCCGCCGCGCTGGCCGAGGCCTCGGCATGAGCCCCCGCGTGTATCTGCTGCACTTCGAGCGCCCGTTCTGGCACGCCCGCCACTACGTCGGCGTGGCCCTCGACGGTGACGTCGACCGACGCCTGGCCGAGCACCTCGCTGGCCACGGTTCGCCCCTGGTGCGCGCCGTCGTCGCCGCTGGCATCCGCGTCGAGCTCGTCCTGCACGTCGAAGGCGATCGTGGCCTGGAGCGCAGGTGGCACAACCGACACGGGCACGGCGCCACGCTCTGTCCGCGCTGCCGCGCGCGCAAGCCTGGTATCCGTCAGCTTCGTCTGTTCACGAGGGGGCGGCGCGCTACCGCTCCCGATTCCCTCTGGAGACGCGCAGCATGACCGGCCACGCCAAAGCCGCCTCGATCGAACCCCGACGGGTCACCTCGGGCAACTACACCGACACCTGCGAGGACTGCGGCGCAACGATCGTTGCCGCCACTGCTGACGAGGTCCTCGGCGCCAGCTGCGCCTGCCACCAGCAGCGCACCACTCAACACCTGGTCGAGCTCGCGTGTTTGATGTGCGGGCGCGCGGTTGGAACGCTCACAGTCGCTCGTGTTGACGCGCGCATTCTCATCCCCCGCGGCCTGCGCTGCGACCCGTGTGGTGGCCAACTTGTCGTCAGCGACGTCTTTGCCGTGTCCGTCTACCCGAACCTGCCGCGCATGCACGTCAAACGTGGACGTCCGCCAGGCACACACCAGGAGAGCACCAATGGCCAAGCAGCTTGAAACCATCAGCGGCACCGTCGAGCAGGTCAACGCCAAGGGCACGGGCATCAAGGTGGCCGGCGAGTGGCTGAACGTGTCGAACTATCATCCGGTCGCTGAAATGCCCACGCCTGGCGAGCTCGTCGAGTGCACGATCGAGCGATCCGACCGCGGCGCCTGGATCAACTCGCTAAGGATCATCGGTGCAGCACCAGCACCCGTCCTATCCACAACGCGCGACACGGAGATTCGGCGTCAGGTCGCGATCAAGACCGCGGCGCAGCTGGTCGGCGCGTTCGCCCAAATGCACGAGGAGGTGCGCGTCGAGCACGTGTTCCCACTCGCCGACAAAATCCTCGCCTGGCTCGAGCAGCAAGCAGGCGACGCCACCGCCTGAGGTTGTGCACGCCGCGCGCGGCGTCGATGACCCCGCATGTGGACGCAACCCGCTGAATGTCGGATCATCCTTTGAGCGACGAAGACGGATCATGAACCGCAACAGTGATGACGCGCGCCGACGTCATGCCGGCCACGCGTAGAAGTACCCCCCGTAGCCAAGATTCCAGAAGACAGTCACTGGCGTGCGTTGGGGCGTCACGAACTTTGGCTGGCTCATCCTGGGACTGGCGCTGAGCAGTGCAGCGTGCGGTCCGAATGCCGCACGAGTCGGCCAGTTAGCAAGCACTGACGACGCGCACGATGGAACACCCACGCCAGTCAGCTGGCATCCGGTGCCCACGGAAACGCGCGGGCCAACCCTCGCCGCGACCCCTACGGCGATGCGACCGCCGGCTTTACCTGCCGCTCCCCCAACGCCTGCCGCACCTCCAACGTTGGCACCACCTCTGGCAGGGGTTCAGTCGGCCGGTACTCCACTGCCTGCGCCGACACCAATCGTGAATAGCAGCGGTCCGGCCCTCAGCCGGCCACCCGGTACACCTACACCAGCGTCACCGCCCGCCTCCGCTCCAGGAGCACCAGTTAGCCTCGCTTCGCCCACGCCCACCCATGCACAATTGCCTGGGCCAGCTCCCACGGTGCCCGCGACGACGGCTGTGTCCCACGCCTCTCTTCCGATCCCGACGGTGCTGCCGCCCGCACAGTGCCAGTTCGGTAACGAGGTGGTCAGTGTGCCGCTGCCCTACCCACAGCCACTGCAGATCACCCCTGGGGTGGTACCAACCATCTTCCAATCCCAATTAGGTTGGATCACGTTGGCCGCTGGCGACATCCAGCCAGGCGTTTTCGCCGAGCTCCGTCTGCCGCGCACCACTTTCGTCGCCGGTGCGCTGATCTCGCCCGAGATTCGCATTCAGAACACCACGGCTCACGACCTGAACGTCTACAGCAGCTCTGCACTCGCGCAAGATGACAGCTCGCAGGTGACCGGCCAGCGTCCCACGCCCGATCCTCGTATCTTTCGCGATCCCGAGAACGGGCCGCGCCCGTATCCTCGCGCACTGTTTGTTCCTGCTGGCCAGACGTGGGCGTTTTCGAACCGCGTCCAGCTCCCGTTCGACACCAGCGCGTCGGTAACTTTGCGCGCCTTCGTGACCCTGGTTGCATCCGACGCGCCCGCCCCGACCTCGGCCAATGCAACCCCGCTTCGCCAGAGCGCGGATGTTCCGCTGCATCTGGTCACGCCAAGACCGGATCAGCAGCTGCACCTGGATCTGCGCGCCGACTCCGAGCAGTGGTGTGTCCGTGTCACCGATGCGCAGGGCAAGATGCCGAGCAGTCCGTTGGCCGTGTCGATGCTCGCCAGCGAGCCACAAGGCGCATACGTGATCGGCGCGCGTCGCGGCCACAACGGCAACACGTGGGGTGATCGCTGGCCGCCTGATCCGCGTCAGATTCCAATCCAGCGAACCGTGAACGTCTGGGTCGGGGGTTCCGATTACCCGACGGCGCTGGCAACGACGACGACCACTGGTCCGTAACCCCTCTGACGCCATCCGAGTGCTTTGCCGTGACTCGAATGCGACGGCATCGCGCACCCTGCGCCGGATATCTTTTTCCCAGCAATGTCGACGAGTCTCACAGTGCTGCACCCGAAGGGTGGCGTGGGTCGTTCGACCACGGTCTATATGCTCGGCGCCGAGCTAGCGCTCCGCGGTCATCGCGTCGCGCTGATCGATCGCGACCAGGGCCAGCACCTGAGCCGCATCTGGCAGGTCTACCCACTCGACATCCCCGGCTTGGACCTCGGCGACAACGAGGATGTTGACCTCCGAATCATCGACACAGCACCCGAAGTCGACTCCGCTCGAGCCCTGGGCTATCTCCGCGAAGCCGACTGGGCGCTGGTCCCCGTCAAGGGTCCAGAGGCCGGCAGCGTCCTCGCCTTGCCGCTGCTCATGGAATGGCTCGACCAGGCCAACGGTGCGCGGTTGATAGGTTTCCTGCCCACGATGCATCACGTCCGCCGTGCCGAGTCGAAGCAGTGGATGGCTGAGCTTCACAAACTCGCGTCGGCCTATGGTGTGCGGGTGTTTCCGCCCGTCGGCAACCTGTCTACCCTCGCGGCCTACCGACTGGACGGTCATCCCTATGCGCCGGTAGCCGAAGCGATCGAGCACACGCTCGTGACTACTCCCAGTGTCGCCACGCCAGCGTAGAGCGTCCATCTCGCTCCAGGTCGTCAATGCTGCGGCGGCAGCCGTCGCACCGGTCAACGACCGCATCGTCTATCAGCTAGCGGTCGACCAGATCCAGCCGAGTCCGCGAAACCCACGCCAGCACCCGAACAGCATCGACGAACTCGCCGACAGTCTTCGTGCCCACGGATTGATGCAGCCCGTGGTCGTACGCCGGCTTGGCACGGATTATCAACTGATCGCCGGTCACCGCCGGCTCGAGGCAGCAAAGACGCTCGGCTGGACAGAGATCGCCGCGATGGTGCGAGAGGAGTCCGACGACCAGGCCTACATCCTCACGCTTGTCGAGAACCTGCAGCGCGAGGACCTGACGCCAAGAGAGGAAGCTGCGGCGCTCGAGGTTCTAGTGCGTGAACGTGGATGGTCGACTCGTCAGGTGGGCGAGGCGGTCAAGCGCAGTCCGATGTACGTCTCGAAGCGGCTGCGCGTGTTTGAGGATCCAGTGCTGGCCGACCCGGTGCTGACCAACCAACTCACAGTCAGCACGGCTGAGGAATTGCTGCGGGCATCTGAAGACAAACGCAAGCAACTCGTCGAGCAAGCAATCGCTGAGCGCTGGGGCCAGAGCGATGCTCGTCAGGCTGTGGCCGAGTGTAAAGTTACTTTACAGTCGCGGCCAACACCGCCCCGTCTTGCAAGCCGTCTTCGCGCGCTCTCCGACGAGCTGGCCGCTGTTGAATCCGGATCTCTATCTACGCGTGAGAAACGCGAACTGCGTCACTTGGCCGCTGTCCTGTCCCGCCTCTCCTGACGACTCTTGGGCGCGCTGATAGTGCGCACACCTGTTACCTGAACTCGATATCCAGGATGCGACCAGCTTCGGCAAGATCTGGGTCCTCTGCCTGGATCGCGTCGCTGCTCATGGTCTGGAGCGGCGAATCAATGTCCGGTGGGGGCTCGAAGATCGCCCAGTTTACGAATTGGTTCCCCAGTCGAGAAAGGTATCGAATCCCGGTGAACCGCTTCCCCGCGTCGTCCGACTCGTAAACAAAACGTGAGATCTCCTGGGTAAACCTGCGCGGAGCACTGACGCGGATTGTCGCACCGTCAAGGTCCGCGAGCCCGTAGTAGAGTGCACGAACTGCCAGCGCTATTCGCAGGACGGTCAGCGAGCGAGCCTCGCCAACATCAGCGAAGACGCCCTCGACAGTCGCCTCGCCGCACGCTCTGGTATCCAGCCAACTCCGAGGCACCGCCCCTGGCGGTGACCCGTCGTCTGAGCCATCGATTTCCAGCAGTCCGGCAACGACCTCCAGATCAGGCCGAAAGCGCGCCAGTGTCTCGACAAACGCACCCACCCGCTGCGAACACGCGTACAGGACACGATAGATCCCATCAGGGTCGTCCCAGCGGTTGCCGAACGTGCCGTCAGGTCCCAGGAACCTCCAGTCAGGCCACGCCCATGCGTTAGGGGTGCGTCCAACGCGGTAGAGCAGGCGGTCTGGCGGGACGGGTACCAGCCCGTTGCTCACCCACCTATCAGGAACGCGCGCTCTGCTGCGATGACGGCAGGCCCAACCTCTGTGAGATCTCCTTCACGAAGCAGGCGCGCCGGCGAGTGGTCGTCCAGCTGGGGATTCAATCCCTGGAACCATGCACGGGTGACTTCAGGGCCGTCCGTGTCCGAGATGGCGAGAGCGATCCTGAGTGCTAAACGCAAGCGTTGCTGGGTGTCATCGCTGGGCACCCTGCTGCCGTCCGCCCACTCGTTTACGGCCCGTGTTTCTTTCACGGAACCGACGTAAGCACAGAGCTTCGCCCCGAGGATGCTGCGTAACTGAGCCACAACCTCAGGAAACGTCGCTCGAATCGCGCGGTCGTGCGCGACGTAGTCGGGACGCGCAGTGCTGATGCCAGCCATATACCTAGTTAATAACACCCAGAATCACACTATGTATCCCCAATTCGCATAACAGTCTGCGTCACAAAACGTCCTCTCTCGCCCATTTCGCGCGCTCCTCTGCCATCCACGCGTGCAGCACAGGTCCACGGCGCCACGTTGCCGCGCATTAGGCAGTGCTCGCTCGACTTGCACAGACCACCACGCCACATCGAATGTCAACCAGCATCACAGTCACAGTCACACACCTTCCCCAGCACCAACTTCTTAGCGACACGTACGCCTTGGGTCGGCGCGTGTCACCCGAAGGGCCGCAGCGAAGCGGAGGACGCGCGTGCGCGTTGACACGTGTCGGCGCAAGGGGTATCCACACTCTGAAGTTGGTGCTGGGCATCGTCTTCGCCGCGCCCGCAGGCGCCCATCATGCGGGGGGGTCGCCGCGGGAAGGAGTGCGAGCTTGCTCGCAACGACTGGCGGCGGGGGGCTGCAAGCTCCCCCGACCCGTGCGCGGAATCACGAGTTAGTCAGTCCATGCATCACGGACACGATTAACCACGACATCACCTGGATGGCGATCGCGATCAGCACGATCCACAACAGCACCTTCAAACATCCAGCGTTGAATAATTGACGACTGGCGTGCACGGCGGTGTGGCAGTCACGGCAGAGCGCCTGCAGTTCCTCTGGCCGCTCGTTGCCGAGGTTTTGATACCCGTGGGCATGATGGACATCAAGCCGGCCGCCGCGCCCGCAGGCAATGCAGCGGTAGCCGGCGCGGCGGATGACTTCTGCGCGCAGCAGTCGCCAGCGATCAGACGCGAGCACCGCTTCGTACTGGGTGCTGTGACGCTGGATCACCGCTTGGCGTCCAGGTCGGCCGCTTGTTGCAGGCCGGCACTCAAGCCACTGCGGATCGTCGACCAGGTCTGTCGCTCTCCGTCATCGCCGACCAGGCCATTGCGTGCAGCCGCGGCGTAGAGCCCGTCCTCGACCTCAGCCTGCTCGAGCGCGCCGGCGGCGATCCACCCGCCGAGCGTCCAGGCGGCGTGGTTGAGCGCGGCGTTGCGATCACCCGGAGCCGTCGCGGCCAGGTTGTCCAGGACCTGCGCCATGTACGCCTGGCCGCGCTCCCCTCGCACAGGCGTGCGCTGTCGACTAGGTGGCCGGGGCTCGACGGGTAACGTCGGCAGCGTCGACGGGTCCAGCAGCGGCGCTTCATGCCGTCTCGTTTTCGCCGATACCCCACCGTCGTGGCTGGGGAGCCAGTACGCGCGGCTGGGGTCCTTGCACGCTGGATCCGCCTCCGGACACAGCGCCGCGCGCGCGCGGCGCCACACGTCGCTCCACTGCTGTGCGGGAACTGGGTAAGCAAGCGGGATGACCACGCGCCAGCGCGGTGCCTGGGGCTTGTGCGACCAGGTGGTGTGCCCGATCCAGTACACGCCCTCGAGCCGCTTCGGATCGGGCAGCACCCGGTCGCAATCGAACACCAGCGCGCTGACCGCTTCGACACCGGCATTGCCGCGCGACGTTGCGCCGTCGGCGTACTTCGTCGGGGACCAGCAGCGACCGAAGCGCTTGTCGTCCAGGACTTCGAACCTGTTCAGCATTCTCACCAGCTCGCCCAGGCTGACCGTTCTGGCCGAGACCTGTGGCCGGTCGATGCGCACGAACCGAGCGATCGCGAACTGCATCGTCGCGGCGCTATTGCCTGTTTTCGGCTGAGTCTCGGCGGGATCGTCGGCGCGTTTGGTCGGTCCACGCGTCGCTCCGCGGCGTTTGACGTTGGCTGCTTTCGTCAGCAGCCGCAGGTGGTCAGGACGCGCGCACAGCGTCACCTCGCACTTGTGGTCGACATCCTGGCCACGCTCGATCGGCTGGTCGGGATACACCCGTCGCCAGACGACCTTGTGCACGTAGTCGGTCTTGCCGAGCTGCGCATCGTACAGCCGCCCATATGGCCCCTTCTCGGCATCGGGACCCTTCGCACCCGTCCAGACCAGGCACGGCCCGAGCTCGTGATGTCGCTTCGGCCACAGCTTCTCCACCCTGGCGAGCACGTCCGCGCCCACCTTTTCCAGCAGCTCCGGCGGGCAGTGCGGCGGCACATCCGGCAGCTCTCGGGGTGACACGCCCGGTGGGATGTTCGACGGCGCCTCCGCGCCCCCACGCTCGGTCATGCCGCCGTCGGTCAATGCGTGTCGGTCAGACTCGAACATAGTGACCGAACCATTGACCGAACTCGTTGACCGAACTTCCTTGACCGACATGCCGCCGGCCGCAGGCCGGGGCAGCGCCACGCGCACCCGCACCTGGCGCCAGCGGCCATCGATCGGCGCGACTCGCAGCCAGGCATCGCCCGGGTGCATCCCGTTCATCCACTCGTCGATCGGCACCCGCGGTCGCTCGACCTGGCGGTAGGTCGCGACGCCGTTGCTCGACCGAGCGATGTCCTCAACCCAGGACATGCCAAACAGGTCCTGCATCATCCGCGCATCTGCCGGCCCACCCTGCCGAAAGCCCAGCTGCCAGGCGGTGTCCTGCAGGACCTGGTCGACCAGCGCCGGCTCCGCGGACCGCAGGTCCGTCAGGCCTTGCGTCGCCATCACCACCGCCAGGCCGGCTTCGCGCGCACGTCCGACCAGCGGCCGCAGGTGACGTGCTGCACCACCCATGGCGCCGATCTCGTCGGCGATCAGCAGCGCCCGCGGCGCACCGGGTTCGCTTGCTGGCGGCAGCGTGCGCGCCAGCCGGCCCATCGCCAGCAGCACCCAGGCCGCGATCTTCCGCGTGCCATGCGGGTAGGTCATCTCGTCGAGCGAAAACAGCACCAGCCCGCGCGTGTCGATGACATCCTCAAGGCGGATGGCTTCGGGGCAGCTACGGAGCGATCCCCGCAAGGCCGGCCCGTCCAGCAGCGTGCCCAGCGCTCGATCGAGGCCGCGGGCACCCGAATCCTCGACACCGCCATGCTGGTGCTCGAGGTGCTGGATCCACTCGGCGATCCGTGTATCACGGCCGCGGTGACGCTCCAGGCAGTCTGTCAGCACCTCGCGATCGAGCCGACGGCGCAGCTCGGCCAGGTCCATCGGATGTGCGTCCAGAGCCAGCGACCAGGCCGCCCACAGCGCGCGCTGGTGCGCTGCATCGCGGTACACGCGCGCATCGGGCGAGTAGTCCTCGGCCTCAAGCAGCAGGTCGGGCACCTGCCAGGGCCGCGGATCGAGCAGATCGGTCGGCAGCTTGCCATCGATCCTCCACACCTGGCCGCCCAGGGCACGAACGGTGTCGGCAAACTCCTTGCTGGCTTTCGGATCGATGACCACGATCGGCAGTCGACCGTTCTGCGCTTCGATGAGCAGTCGCAGAAAGGTCGTCTTGCCGGACTTTGGCCCGCCGACGGCCAGACCGTGACCGGCCAGCTCGGCGATGGTCAAGTGTTCAGCGCCCGTGGCCGATCGGTACCCGACAGCGACCCTTCCGCCCGGATGCCGCATGCCGCCGCGCGCTCGCCGGCGCGCAATCCAGCCCGGGCGGCGGATGCGCATCGTCGTGGTCGACGCCGGCGGCGTCGCCCCATGCAGCACCAGGTACATCAACCCACCGCACGCGAAGATCGCCAGACTCGCGATGGGCAGGCCGTTCCATGAATAAACCAGAAGGCGCAGCAATGGCTCAGGCATTGGCGGCATCCTCCGCGCAAGGCGTTGGCTAGGTGTTTGGAAGACGTGCTGTTGCCCGCCGCACGCGCGTCACAAATCAGCGCAACGGCACGACGACGGTTGAGATCGGAGTGGGACCATCAACGATCCGCACGACGGCGTGATCGGCTGTTGGTCGTGGTCGCGCGATGATGAGCAGCAGCATGACGATGATGACCAGCAGCAGCGCCACGATCAACGCGAGCCACTGGCGCGTTGTCCACCTCGCGACGTGGGCCGAGATCATGGCGGAGTCAACGT
This sequence comes from Chloroflexota bacterium, assembly GCA_019247515.1. GTDB lineage: Bacteria > Chloroflexota > UBA6077 > UBA6077 > CF-72 > CF-72. Next base: position 23,373 of record JAFAOS010000049.1, read on the forward strand.
CGGCGTGAGCGCCGCCTGTGTCAGCGATGCGCGCCACGTCTCGGGAATGAGCATCGTCGGCACCGCGGCGTCATGCCGCCTGGCGCTGTCGATCGCCATCTGACGCACCAGCGGAAACATCAGCGCAACCAGCACCGTGAACACGACGACGGCGATGGCGATCGGCTTCCAGAACGTGATCAGCAACCACGCCAGTGGGCTGACGACAATCACTGGCTGCACCTTCATGCCGATGCCTCTCGTCGAAATGGAATCGGATCCGCGGCCACCAGAACGGGATCGCTGTGGAAAGCGGCATACTCCTCGGCCGAGAGCTTGTCAAACAGGTCCAGCGCGACCCGACGCTGACCGCTGACCAACAGTCCCTGGCCGATGCCGGCGTTGCGGACGTAGCTGCGCTCCTCATCGCTGAGCTCGAGCGCTTCGGCCACTTCCGCGAGCTCGCGCGGCAACTGCGCGCCGCACCACCATGCGTCGCTATTGCCCTGGATCGCCCGCCCGACACGTGTATCGAACCAGGAGCTCGGCCGCTGGGTCAGTACGTGGCTGGACTGACCCCAGTGCCGCGATCGTTGGAAAACATCGCGCAGTGCGCGGTCACCGGCGGGATCTTCGCTGACGGTCACCGCTTCGTCGACGAACACGATAGAGCGCCCTGGATAGACAAGCATGTGGCGTTTGACCACCCTGGCCCACGCCGCGAAGATCGCGCCGACGAGGTCCTCGGCGACTTCGCTCAAGTCCAGGATGACCACGCCGTCATCGCGGTGCAGCTCGATCTCCGCCGTATCCAGTGCGTCTCGAGGGGTCAGCTTGCGTCCACCGAGGTACTCGAGGAAACGGCCGCAGTGCTCGTGTTGCTCGTCCTGGTCGATGCCGAAGATGCGGATGTTCTGGATCAGGTGTAGCCGTGACCACAGCATGTGCGCGCCTGTGCTCTTGCCAGCGTTCGTTGCGCCATACCAGCACATATGCGGGCCCTTGTTGGTCTTAGAGTAGGGCGTGAACAGGCAGGGCCGCTGGCCTGCCTCACCCCAGATCACCCCGTTCTCCAGCTGCAAGTAACTGTCTGACCACGGATAGGTGCGCGCGAGTGTGCCAGTCTCGATCAGATGTGTCCGACGGCTCATCGGTTTGGTCGTCGACGGGTCCAGCTGGTGCAACCCCGCGGCCTGCTCCCAGCGCAGCAGGTGCAGCTTGCCGCCCATGCTCTTCACGCGACGCTCGATTTTCTTTCCCCGATTCCGCAGGTCCTGGCGCGAGTTGCCGCGCACGAGCACCGTCACCGCCACTTCGAACGGCGCTACGCGTCGGCGCTCGATCGCGTCGTACAGCGCGTTCAGCTGCTCGAGCGCGATCAGGCGTTTTCGGCTGGGCGCCGATGTCGATAGCTGGTTGATCTTGGGCTGCAGCACCCACGTTTTGACGTCGCCAGCATCTTTCGGCACGACGTCAATGGCCACGTCGACGGCCTCGTCACCTGCCAGCAGCGACGAACACCAGTTGGTCAGGATTGCCGACGGAAACTGCCCCAGCGAGTAGGCGCGTGTCCACCATCCGTCGGCCACCAGTTCGGCCGTACCTTCCTCCATGACCTCGGGTGCTTCGCGCGGTTGGGTGGCTTTCGGGTCCCACGTCAGCGTCCGTAGCAGCGGCAGCGCGTCAGGTTCGATGCGCTCCGCCTGCAGGCGCGCCTGGCGCAGCACCTTCTCGATCGCCTCCGCGCGGAATTCGAGCTCGGCATCGTCGTCCGCGGGGATCACCAGCAGTCGGTCACGCTCGATGAGTCCGGCCTGGACCATCTGCGACTCGAGCCACTCGCCGAGCCGGCGCGCGACGAGCTGCGGGTGCTCGCGCAGCTGCTCGACGACGGGCAGCGTCGTGAGTGGCCGAGCGCGCACGATGATCTTCACCGGGTGCGTCAAGCCATTGAGGATCGCGCCCCACTGCGCGCGCGCCTGCCGCCGGAGCGGTGCTGACGCTGTCTCCAGGTTGAGCGTGGGCATGCGGTACACCACAATCGACGGGACGCGTTTCGGCGGTTGCGGGCGCACGTACGCCCGCTTCACAAAGGCCGCGGCGCTGGCCAGGCCGTGCTCGAAGGGCGGATCCAGCCACCACGCCGCGATTGGCGACACAACCAGCGCTGGCAGCATGGCCGCCGCCACTGCGGGCGGCAGGAGGCCGCCAGTTGCGTGGTACGCGGTTACTCCCAACGGCACGCCGGGGAACATCCCTGTGCACATCAGAGGCAGGATGAACCGCGCGGGAAACGGTCCAAAGCTCTGCTGCGTTTCCAGATGTGACGGCACCTGGTAGGGCTGCTCGACCTCCAAGGGCTCGGGCATGTCAGCCCATCCCGAACTGACTGGCCATCCACACGCCCATCGCGCCGGCGCCACCCATGATCGCGCCGCCGAGCAGCACCGACGTGAAGACTCGCTTCACGAAGCCGCCAATGTGCTGGTCCATCCAGGCGAACATCGTGCACAGACCAGCAATGCCCAGCGTGAGCACGATGGACGCGCCGCCGATGGCCAGCAACCCCTGGGAAATGCCTGACATGATCCCGACGATGGTCGACGTTGGCATGGCGAAAGAACCTCCTCAATCGAAGCTGTAGAACGTCGCCAGCGAACTGGCGGCTGGCAGGGCGGGAGCAGACGATGATGACGTCGATCCAGCGGCCGCGGCGCCGCCCGCGCCGAGAGCCGCACCGTTGCCAAACACCGGCGCAAAGGCGGCCAGCGCGGCACCTGTGCGCGCCATACCGCCCAGCACGCCGCCCACGCTGCTGCCCGGTGTCTTGGCCAGCCAGTCGACCAGGTCGTAGGCCGCTACGAACGCGCCGGCCGCGCCGAAGATGGCGAAATCGCCGTTATGTCCGCCCGCGTTGGTCAACGCCAACGCCAGACCCACGCCCGTGGCGATCGTGGCCAGCACCGCGCCTGCCAGCCGCCCGAAAAACTCGTGCAGCCACAGGCTCGCGATGTGCTGCGTTTCGGGGATCAGCCCGCAGACCGCCGCGACGGGGCTCCACACGATGGCCACCGCGACGTGAACCACGTTCGAGGCGAGCTTCAGCCACAGGCGGAGGCCCATGACGATCATCAGGAACATCGCCAGCGGGTTCGGCGCGACCTCCTCGGGCAGGATGCCGCCCAGGTCGCCGATAGCTACCGACCGCGCCAACGACTGCTCGGCGTCGATCGCGTGGCTGATCATCCACGGCAGCATCGACAGGACCGCCACCCACACGATGAAGCGACCCAGCAGGTAGTCAGCCAGCAGGCTGTGGCCAGTCGTGCCGTGCAGGATGGTGCGCACGCCCAGCAGCGCCAGCGCGAGCGTGATGCCCGCCGCGGCCAGCGCGCCCGTGCCAGGCAGCATCGCCTGGACGGGTCCGAACTCGTCGGTCGTGGTGTGCGGGATCGGCAGCAGCGTGGCGTTCCAGAGCGTCAGCAGCAGCCCGCGCATCAGGCCGTACATCCACTGACCCAGGTCGGTCCAGATCGCGTTGCCAATCGTGGGCAGCTGCGGCGCGAGATTCGTCCAGATCGCCGTGCCCAGCTCGCCGAGATGATCCAGCAGCGAGCTCCAGATGGCGTTGGCGAGGCCGCCCAGGTCGATGGTGATTTCGGGCGCGCCTCCAGCATCGCCACCGGTGGTCACCGTGTCGCCAGCTGTCTGTAAAAAATGCTCAATCGGCATGCGGCTCCTCCGCTGGAATGGGCCGCGCTCCCCAGCGCACGACCTTGCGTCGTGTCAGTAGCCAGACGGCAACGCCACCAATCAGCACCACGACAGCCACCGTCTTCAGCAATCCGAGCCAGTCCCAGCGACCAGCTGAGGTACTCGAGATGTGCGAGTCGGTTTGTGCTGGTGTTGCGCTTACTGCTGCTGCGGGCAGCGCCGTGGGCTCGCCGGTCGACGTTGAAGTCGCGGTCGGCGACCTGGTCGGACCGACTGTCGGCGGGCGTGTTGGAGAGGGCGACGGAGTCGCGATCGACACCGGCGTGTCTGTTGGCTCCGGCTCCGCGGGCACGACCACGACCACGGTCTGCACCACTGTCCGTAGCTGCACCTGTGGAACCGCCGCCGCAGGTTGTCGAGCTTGCGACTGCGTCGCGGCACGCGTCGGGGCTACGGGTGGCGCCGATGTAGGTGTAGGTGTCGGTGTCGGCGTCGGCAGGTGGCTGAGCATGTCCCAGAACGACGCGTCAGCCGATACGTCGCACGCGCCCTGGTCGTTCACCGAACACGGAGCGTCTGAGAGCCACTGCTCGACAACCAGACCGCAGTCCGCCACCTCGCTGATCAGATCCACCTCGCCGGTGTCCTGGACCTGCGTTCTGACGTTGACCCACGGGTCGACGCGCGGGGTGCAATCGTCCGCCTGGTACACCGCCCAGCGACCCTGCTGGAGCGCGAGCTCGAGCCAGTAATCGTCGAGTGGCCGCGTGTAGCCATTGCCACTAACAGGCATCACGGGCAGCGGTGTGGCGACTGGCGAAACGTCGACTGGGACCGGCGTAGCTGACGCCGCTGGTTGCGGGGTCGACGTCGGCCGCGGCGTGGGCGATGGCGTGGCCGTCTCGGTCGGGCAAATCTGGCCCGCACCAGGGCGGTTCTGGGCGCGGCAGTTCGCGAGCTCGTCGAGGGCATGCTGCGTTGCTTCGGGCGGCGTGCGGCTCTCAGCCCATGCCGGCAGCACGGACTCGTGCAGCAGGGCCACAACGGCAAATAAGCACAACAGACGCCTTATAGACGCCACATAGAAAGCGTAATCTGCAGGCGCGCGGTGTGTCCACGACGCGAACGCACCCAGGTCGCTACGATCGGTAGCCACACGATGCCCCCGCGCCGAACGCTGGTCGCTCTCCCAGGCGTTCGCTACTGGCGCATCAGGCGGATGCTCCTGCAGCAACAGCTCGCTGACCAGGCCGGCGTGAACCTCTCCACAGTCGCGCGCATCGAGGGCGGAGGATTGGCCAGCATCAACACCATGGCCAAACTCGCCAACGCACTCGGCGTTGAGGGTGACGACCTCCTGCGCCAACCGCCGAACGAATGACTCGGTCGGCTCAGCTTCCCCAGCACCTGCCACATGTACGGCGGCCATGACATCAACGACTATCGTTGAAGTCTAGCGAAAGTTCAACACCTTCAGGTGAAGTCTGGTTTACGCCGCCGGCATCCTCGCGGTTGGCACGGGCCTCAGCTACTTACGCCGGCAACGTGTAGATGTGCTGCCGGCCGTTCGGCAATGCTTCCTCGCGCCGCGCCAGCAAGCCCAGGCTATGCAGCTTCCACAGCCGCATGCTGGCCGTGTTGATCTCCAGCTCCAGTTCGTCGGCCAGCTCGCGAGCGGTCAGCGTGCCCCGCTCGGCTACCAGCTGCCACGCCGCCTGCAGATTCTGCTCGACCGGTCCAAACAGCCGATACGTGCCCGCGCACCGCAGCACAATCGCCAGCTTGAGCGAACGGTGCAGCCGGCGCTCGAAGGTGCCCGCCAGGCCGACCAGCGTCTCCTCGTTCGGCTCAGCCAGCAGCAGATAGCGTTCCTCGTAGCGCCCCTCGCGCAGCCCTCGTAGCAAGGCGACGATCGTCGCGTCGGCGAACGATGGCGTCATGATCCGCACACCTGCAAAGCTCAGCACCAGGGCTCGACCCTCGGGCACACCCAGCAGCTTCGCCTCGAGCACCGGCAAAGCCTGCTCGCCGTAGGCGCGCAGCAGCAGGTCAGGGCCTGGCACGTCCAGCACCCCGAATAACTCGCTGAGCGCGAACACCCTGGGCTGTATGCCCAGTTCAACGGACATCGTTGAACGCTACTGTACCTCTGTGCGCCGACCCGTACCACCCATGCTGCGCAGCGTGACGGCCAGCTGCGTGCCGGGCAACCCGCCCACGTCCGCCTGCAGATCGCTGTACCACGCGTGCCCCGGCGCGTACATCGCCCGCCCGGCCCCGGACCGAATAAGCAGACTGCCACCCGTCTGGGTCGCCAGGCGGCGGATCTCGCTCAGCCCCACGCCGCCGCGATCGCCGCGACAGCTCAACCCAGCCACGGCGCGCCTGATCCAGCCGGCTGGCGTCTCATCCAGCCCGGCGTACGCGGTGTGCAGCGACTGGCGGATGCCAATGCCAAGATCGGCGATGGCCAACTGCACCTCCGTCCAGCCGGCGAACTCGTACTTCTGTGCGACCAGCACGCCACTGTCGCGACTGTGCTCGATCACGTTCTCGCAGGCCTCCGCGATGCAGCAACCGACGTGCTGCGCCACGCCCGCGTCCAGGCCTAACCAGGTCGTGAGGATCCGCAGCGCGCGCGCCGTCGCATCGTAGACCTCGCGCAAGCTGCGCACGACCGTCAGCTCCAGGACGTTCAGCGAGGCCAGGCTGCGCGGGATCTCAACTCCCCAGCGCAGGGGGCGGTCGGCGACCACGGCACCGGCACCCGCTTTGAAGAAGTCCACGCGCCGCAAGTACGCGTGGACGTGCTCCTGTAGCCCGACCAGTTGCACCGGCCGCCCGCGCTCGCGCGCCAGGTGCTGGCACACCGACAGCAGCACCGCGGCGCCGTACGGACACACGAACGACACCGGCGCCACGTCGAGGTCGATGCGCTCCGTGGTCGGTACTGCCCCGGCCACCTGTGCCAGCCACGTGTCGGCTCGGGTTGGCGAGCCAAGACAGTCCGCCAGACGAATCACCCCCACGCCAGCAGCCGCGGCCATTGGACGGCTAGGCAAACGTCACCGCCCTATCGCCAGGAATGGCGATGAGTAGAACGAGCTTCACCGCAGATCCCACCTCGTCGGCACGTTGGCCCTGCGTCGAACCATACGCAACTACTCCTCGGTGCCACCCGGTTCATTTCTGTTCCGCCAGGACGCAGGTTCCCGCAGGTCGAGCCCCAGGCCCCGGTGGCGAACCGGAGGCGCTCCTAGAGCTCGATCTCGCGTCTGTAGCGTCCCCAAGGCACTCACGTCACGCGGTCATTGCCGCTGGCGCGCGCCGTCTGAGCGGGGCCTTCCAAATGCTCCAGCCGAATGTTCGCGAGGTGTGCCTGAGTTGGCGGGCTGGTCTCCATGTCGGCGAAGGATGTGAACAGGCGTCGCCGTGGAGCGGGCGCGGCATGCCTAGGACCCGATCACCGTCACCACACTTCGCGGGTGGGCTCGCGTCAACCTTCCGTGACTTGTGATCGAAGTCTCGGAAGGTAGCAATGCTCCGTAGTTGCCTGACACGACGGACCCAACCTCAGAGGTTCGCTTAGCCGGACAGCTCGCCAAACAGCATGGCAGCCGTCGTTGTCTACGTCAATACTTGGGACTGTCAATCCTGCCTATTGACATTCCAGTGGAACGCCACGGATGATGGCGCCGGTGGACGCCGGTGAACGCTAGCGGACCCCCGCCTGACCCACAGGCCGGCTTCGACGTCCTGGGCACCTGGTGGCACTTCGATCGCTACGAGATTCGCAACGGTGTTGTCCGCCCCTGCCCGGGCGCCACGCTGCAGGCCTACGATCCGTGGGCCAGGTACGCCGAGGCCCGCAGCGGCTGGGCCAACTCGGGTGGCAAAGCCCCCTACGAGCTGCTGCTCGACCTGGTCTGGAGCATTCGGCTGCGACCCACGGCCACCAAAGACCAACCGCCACAGCTCGAGCCCGAAAGGGAACTGGCGCTCCTGGCGTGGTGCGCCGAACACGGCCTGCTCGGATTGCTTCCACATGAAGCGGAGGTCGCCTACCTGGCCCCGCGCTGGGGGCCCATGCCCGAATTCGAGCTCGCTGGCATCCCGCTCGTGGAGACGCGACTGCTCTACCAGTGGGGTCCGAATGGTTGGCAGGTCGGCATGGACGCCTGGTGGCAGACCAAAACACCCGCATTGGAAAAAGCCCCGAAGCGGGAAGGCGAGCCCGTCCCGCTCAACCTCCGGGCTGAGATCTGGGAGGCACCATCGGTCTTGCGCCGCGCCATCGACGACGCCAGTTGGGCCACCCTGCCGATCGAGCTCGCCTGGGGACCGTTCTTCCCCGACATTGAGGCAAAGCATCGTCGCGACCACTTCTATCCACCCCCGCTGTCCGATGCGTTCTGGGAGGACTACGGCGAGCCGCTGTCCTCCTTTCTCGAGGCAGCGACGTTGTTCAGCGAGACACTCCAGAACCTGGACGCTGAGCCAGGCGACGACGACTCCGAGCACGAGCAACAGCAGGTCAACTACCGCCGCGGGCGCGCCAATCGCACGTTCTTCAGCTTGCTGTCAGGTTGTCATCCTGCCCTCGCGCGCAACGCGCGGGGTGGGCGCACGCGCGCGTTCCACTCCAAGTCGTTGCTCGCCTCACTGGCCATGATGGCTTACCTGGACCTGACCAGCGGCAAGCGGGTGTTGCTGTGCGACGAGGATGGCCGCCCATTCGTCAGCGGCGCCTACCAGGCCCGCTACTGCTCCGATCGCTGTCGCAATCGCGCCCTCAAACGCGCCTACCGCGAACGCCACCGCGACGACGACATGCAGCGCACGTCAGCTTGACGTTGCGGGCTGCGCGGAGAAGCTGACCCAAGTGTCCGAGTTGGCAGACCGATGCTGGGTCTACTGACAAAATCCTGCGATATCGTTCGTCGCCCGCATGTCCTTTGATCCCAAAGACAACCCGTCCAGCGTGCTGCACTTAGCCGCCGCCATGACGGCGCTGCCGCCGTGCCGCGGCTGCCAGCAAGCGCCCGATCTGTTCGACAGGTAGCGCAGCGCCTCAGCGTCAGTCGCTCAGGCCAAGGAGGTGGGCGACGCTCAGGTCCTCGTCAATGTCGGGCCAGTGAACGCCGAGGCCGCGACCGATGCAGCGCCAGTGGGCGCGCTGCATATCGGTGGCGTTGGCCAGTCGCGGGAACTGTTCGATCGGAGCGCCGATCTCCCGTCCGTCCTGCATGGCCAGATAGATGCGGCCATCTGCAAAGCGCACGCCGACTACCGGCGTCGGCTCGACGAGCACACGCCGCGGGTTGGCGGTCGAGAGACGGTCAGTCGCCGAAGAACTCATGCCAGGCTCGCAGGAAATCGTCGCGGTGAGCTTGAATAATGCGCGCAATCACGCGCAACTCGCGAGCACTATAGCCCGCGGCGTCAGCCAGGGCCACGGGTTCCAGCCAGTACTTCGCCTCACCATCGTCGCCCTCAACGTGCACGTGGCGCGGCTCGAGACGATCGCCAGCGAAGAAATAGAAGCGATACGGACCCTCGCGGTGAACCGTGGGTGACACGATTGGACTGGCATGGTATGGGTCAGGGGAACCGAACCCACTCGGTGCTGCTGCGTCACTCGCTGGACGCGAAGCCCATCGTGCTGCGGGGTGGTTGTCAGATCTTCGGCTAACTCATAGTCGTCAGCGTTTCTTCCGATTAATTCGTCGACTGCGTTGCGCGAGCTTGCGGCGTGCCGCCGTGGCCGTCCTGGTCGCACGCCCTGTCGTGCTGCTGGCCCGCGGCACCTCTTCAACGGGTCGTGGTGCGTTGATCCGCAGGCCTGCGTTGTACGTGTCCGCCCAGGCCTGCATGCCCTCCGGCGTGCTCATATCAAAGCCCGAGGCCCAGCCTTGCATTACGAACGCCTTGGCCAGGCCAAAATTGGCCGGATCCTGCATTGCCTGCTCCAGGCGGCGAGCCGTTGCGGTCGTCAGTACTCGCAGGCAAGCCTCCGCGTTGACCAGACTATACTCGCGCTGCAGGAATTCCCAGAAGGCCCGCAACTCTGTGACGATCTCCTGTCCGCACCCCGGTTCCGCCGACACTTTGCGGGGGAACAATTCGAATAGGACTTCTTTCATGTGCTCGGCCTTCATCGTCGCCGGCGTCACCTCCAGGTAGCCCATCCCCAGCTCCATCAAAGTGTCCGCCCAGCCGATGGTGCCGCCCTGACGCACCAACTCCTGCCCCTCCGCAGATTCCGCAAATCCTTCTATCAGTACGTCGCGGTACTGCATGGCGGCGTCTTCCAGGTACTCACCGTCGGGACTGAACACGGGCTGCTGGATGTCGAAACTCATCGGTACCTCTCCTCCATGCCTGCTCCGGCAACGTCAATGACCTTGCTCATGCCGTCCTCGCTAGCCAGCGTTCGGCCTGCTCGAGTCGCTTTTCAAGCTGATCACCAGTCGCTTCGGCAATGCCCCGCAGGCCAACCTGACGATTCAACTCGGCGTTGACTTGCGCATGGCTCAGCCCGGTCCGACGCGCCAGATCGCGCGCCGCGGCCGCGTTCGCGCCGCGCAGGGCATCTTTGGTTTGTCGTCGCGTCCGACCGTCGGCGACCACGGTCGGTGCAGCCAACCTGGGTGGCGGCCCCAGCTGCAGCTCGATCGCACGATCATCCACTGACCAGTCTTCGGGTAACGCTTCGTGCCACGGGCTCACCGACAACGTTTCGGTCGCCACCGCCGACAGTGGCGCGAACAGCGATAGCTGCGCCAGTTCGTCGTCTGCCAGACTGGCTGCCACGTTTCGCTCGCCGTTGCTATTGCCCGAGCAGCGACTCATGGCGCGCGCCAGCGAGTGGCGCCGCTGTTTGGTGATCAGCGCCGCCCACGTGCGCAGACGCGGGTCGTCGGGCATGTACAACCAGGCGCGCTGGTTGCGTAGCCCGCTGCCGCTTTCCCAGCGCACGAAGCGGCCAACCGCCTGGCGGAAGAACAGCTCGGTCGTCGTCGCGGTCGCGTACACGCCCACCCGCAGGCGCGGGATGTCGACACCTTCGGACACCATGCGCACCGCCACCAGCCACGGGCTCGTTCCCGACGCGTATGACGCGATGCGTTCTGAGGCCGTCGGGTCGTCCGAGCTCACCACAGTGGCTTCGACGCGGAACTCCCAGCGCAGCAGCTCGCCGATCCGATGCGCGTGCTCCTGGTCGCTGGCGATGACCAGTCCGCCGGCATTGGGCTGAGCGCGCCGCACCTCTTTCAATCGATCGACCGCGTCGCGCAGCACCCCGGGCAGCCACTCGCCTTCCATCGACAGCGCGGTGCGCAGGCGTTGATTGGCCAGCTCCATCCGCAGCGGATCCTCGAAGGACGCCGCGTAGATCGCACCACTGGGCGCGCTCCACTCCATCACACCACCAACCACCGGAAAGTACACCGGTCGCACGACGGCCCCGTCGCGCAGCGCGTCACCATAGCTGTATTCGAAATCGGGGACCGCTTCATCGCCGTGATAGCGCACGAACGGGATGGCTCGCGTGTCGCTGCGAAACGGCGTCCCGGACAAACTCAATCGGCACGCGGCACCGCCGAAGGCTTCCTGCAGGCCCGCGCCCCAGGCGCGATCCTCGCCACCGTGGTGCACCTCGTCCAGAATCACGAATGCCTGGTGTGCCAACCGCCGAATCGCGGCCGGGTCCAGCGCCACCTGGTGATAGGTAGTCACCACCCCGTGCATATCCGCCGGCAGTCCACCACTGGCTGCCGACCAGGCCGGGTCCAGGTGCAGCTCCAGCCGCGCGGCAGCGTGCGCCCACTGGATTTTCAGATGCGCCGTCGGCGTCACGACCACCACCGGCGCCGGCCGCTCGGCCAGGGCTATGCGCGCGGCCACCAGCGCAAACGTCGTCTTGCCCGCGCCCGGTGTGGCCACCGCCAGAAAGTCCGGCTGATGATGGTTGACGAACTGCTCGAGCGCCGCGTGCTGCCACAAGCGCAGGCGTGCACTACCCGACACTCGAGCCAGCAGCTCCTGCATCGGCGACTACCTGCGGCGTGGCCGTCAGCCGAGTCGATGTCGCCGACGGAGGCCAATCCATTGGTGGCGCACGCCCCAGTCCCGCTGATCCGCAACCCTCACTCGCAGGACCGTGATACAGACGCGCCAGCTGGCGCAGATCCTCCGCGGCCGCGCGCCAGCCTGGGCCAACTACGGGAGCGGACAACTCGGCCTGCAGCCTGCCAACAAACCGTGGCATGTCGGCGACGCTCACCCACGGCCACAGCCGAACCGGCGCCGACGGCAAGTCCGCAGACTGCAACCAGCCCAACAGCTCCTCGACTTCAGCTCGCTCGCCAGCCGCAATCGGCTCCGCGCCTGCGCACGACGTCTCAACGGTGCTTTCTCCTGATCTTTCAGATGTCGCACTGGCGCGCGCCTGGCTTGTCGGCGCGGCCGGACCTGCCTCAACGGGCGCCTCAGCTGTCGTCGTCGCGGCTAGCGGCGCGATCGCGCGATCGCCGTAGATGACGCGCCGCACCTGCTCCAGCCCCAGCTCCTGCAGGTCCTGGTTCCAGTCCTTCGATTTCGGCCGCAACCGCTCCGGCTCCGCGCCATAGGACCGTAGTGCCGGCACCATGCTCGCCGCCGCCAGATCACCCGCGCGTTCGCCGGCCACGTCAGGCGCATCGTTGTCCTGCGCCAGCAGCACCTTCTTGAACGCCAGCGCCAGCGGCAGCCACTCCGGCCAGCTCGTGCCCTGCGTCGCTAGCGCGACCATGCCGGCCGCGGCCAGGCTCAGCGCGTCGATCGGCGCCTCGACGACGGCCACGCGCTCGAGCTGCTCAGTCAGCGGCCACGCCGTGCCGGCCGCAAAAATGCCGCCATGGCCGTTGGTCAGCATCTTCTCGCCATGCTCGCCATCGACGATCTTGCGGCCCTGGATGCCGATCTGCTCGCCGACACGGTCGACGATCGGGAACACCACCCGCCGACTGGACCCTTCCAGGTGCCAGTCGCCGTGCTCGTCCCTGGTCCAGTGCTCCCAGCGCTCGAGGTAGCGCACGCCGGCAGCCGTCGCGATGTGGAGCGGAATGCCGCGACTGGCCAGATACGTCTCGCCCGGCGTGCCGGCCACCGGCACGGCGTGCTCCCAGCGGCGGCGCCACGCAGGCACCCTTTCCCGCGCGCTTGCGGACAGATGCTCATCCACGTCGCTCTCGACACCTGGTGGCGTACCGGTGTCGACATTGCGCTCCACCACCTGCGTCGTTGTACCGACGTGCGCATGCTGTGAGCTGCCGGCCGGTGTTCCGGCCAGTCCCATGGCCCGCCGCGCTTTCTCGTATGGGCCCAGCCGCAGCACTCGCGTCGGGCGCACCGGCTGCCGCTGCTCCCACTTCTCAGTGAGCTTCCCGCTCGCACCACAGCGCTTGCACGCCCATAGGCCGCTTTCGATATTCGCCGCCAGGTTTTTGTGCTCGCGCCGCTGATGATCAGCACACGCCGCAAACGGACACAGGAAGCGCCGCTCGGCACCGTGCCCACTCGGGTTCGCATCGTGCAGCTCGAGCTCGGCCAGGCTGAGCACGGGTCGTTCGGCGATCACCATCAACCGTTGTCCACCTCCGTAAAGCGCTGGGTCGCACCGTCGAAGATGACGGTGATCGTTCTGCCACTCGCACCGTGCCGGTTCTTGTCCAGCACCATCTCCACAGTCACTGAGCCTGTCGGACCAGGCTTGCCTTTGCGGTCCAGGCTCAGCACGCTCTCGCTGCCAAATTCGATGCGCCGCGAGCCGGCGCCAGCGTTGATGCCGCCGTCCTTCATCGCGCTGCGGTTGCGCTCGGCGATGACCAGTACCGGACACACCAGCTGGTTGGCCAGCAGCCGCAAGCTGGCGAGGCCCTCGTTGATCGCCTCGTACTCACTGGCTCGCTCGTCAGGCAGCATCTCGACCCACGAGTGCAACGAATCGAGCACCAGCAGGAAGTCCGCGCCCTGGCCTTTGGCAAGACTGGCCACCTCGAGCAGGTAGTCCGGCGATGCGTAGGCGAGGGTGGCATCGACCAGGTATGCATGCGGGGCACTAGCCACGCCCCGCTCGTAGAGCTGACGGGCCGCGGCCGGTGGCAACTCCCCCGATTTCAACCGGCCCAGGTACGTATTGGTCGCACGCGCTGTCAGACGTCGCAGCAGCTCGAGCGCGCCCATTTCGCACGACACAAAGACCGCCGGATGCCTGGCGGTGGTAACCGCCTGCCAGCCGAGGGCGGTCTTGCCCGTGCCACTGTTGCTGTGCAAGATGTGCAAGCCCGGTTGCAGCCAGCCGCCTAGCTCGCGATCGAGACAGGCAAGGCCCGTAATCGGTCCCCGCGGCCGACCCGCGGTGTACGCGTCGTGAGCTGCCTCGGCGTCGGCTTGGGCTTCATCGAGGAGCTGTCCCAACTTTAGGAGGCGCGGCCGATCAACGGGTGCTGCAACTGAACTGCTAGCTCTCTGAAATACTCGATCGTTGGAATTCGACAGAGGTCCGACTCCCGGGCGTGATCGTTGCTCGCTCGGAAGCCTAGTGTGGCGGCCGCAACGAGCGGCCGCCAGCACTCCTTAGCTACTTAATCCTATTAAGGCACGTTTTGAACTCGGATAGCCACGCGATAGCGTCCCGGTTCACACGTGATGGCGTACCGGTAGACACGCGATAGCGTACCGGTTGCATGCCGGCAACTCAGTTGTTAGGGTCGGCAGGCGGACCAACGGCGAAGTTGCCGAGACCACCAGCAAGGTATCGTGCCCTGAGACTGGATGGCGGCTGGAGGATCACGGTCCAGCGCCGCCACTCATTCACCCACTGCTTTGAGGGAAGCAGCGGCTCTCTATCGTACTGCCATCCACTGATAACATCGTCCTCTCGTAACCGGTCCAACGCAGCTTCAAACCGCCCTCGAGCGCGTTGTGGATTGGCAGAATCAGTGAGCTGCCCGGCGGCATCGAGCATGCCAGCGTTGTCGAGCAACTCTTCAACGCGTCGACGCAGGACCTCACGTGCGCTGTGGGCGTCGATGCGGAAGTGGAACGCGAGATACTTCGCGAGGCGTTTCTCGGGCTGCTGCCGGTATGGGTCGTACTCCAGCGCTTTCTGAGCCAGAAGGCCACGCCATTTGAGATCCCGCTCCCAGTACTCCCGTGCCCAAGATCCCGGCATGACCCTGACGGCGGCCGGCACCGGACGGCCATCCAAGTCGTACTGGTTCATCCGATCGGTCATCGCCAGCGCCTTGCTCTCGACAGTTATTCGCTGTGGTTTCCGTCGTTTACTGCCGGGCACGACTTCGACATCGACCATCTGCAACCACAGGTGGTCCAGTCTTGTGAAAGCCCGTCCTACGTCGACGCGGTCGTCCTGGCGATGGCCGTGTGTCCAGCGTTTTCCCTCGGTGGCGTATCGCTTTCGTTGGATGTTGCGAGCGTCAAGTACGGCATTCACATTCACCCAGACGGCCTCATCCGGACCCCTGCTATGGGTCGCCCAGTGAGCCAGACAGACTAGGAGCGTATCCGACTCGAGATCGTCCAGTTCGCGGACTTGTGCCCACAGCGCCGCCCGGACCTCGTCACGTGGTCTGAAGTCGTCATCTGAGCCCCGGTACGACACATACATCTCGCCTGCGTGGCGCAGATTGAATCGGTACATGGGAGCAGTCGCTCCATTGCCGTCCGTCCAGCCCTTACCGACTTTCGCGTGGTGGATGGCTTCGACAAAACCCCATACCGACTGGTACGTCGGTATAGTCACCAAGCCGTCCTGAACCACGCCTGGCATGGCAGCTCCGTCGCGAGGTCGTACGGTCGCGAGCGCGCGCTCCAAACCGTGAGCGAATTCCGTCACCTGTTTCACGCGGCGGGCCAGAAACTCAGGCATCTCGGCGCGCGGATCACCGGTTAGCTCACCGTGGCGAGCGACCATCTGCAGCAAACCCGCCAATTGCTCGAGCGTTGTTTCGGCCATTACCAGCACGTCTCGCGCGCGGTTGCCGACAAGTGGAGCTGACTGCCCTGTCGGACTCCATTTAATGTCAACACCTGCGGGCGTGGGCTTCAGACTAAGAGACGGCTGGAGTGCCTCGACCAGAGGCCTGCTCTCATCAAGGATGGCCTCAAGCTTGGTGTCGAACTCCCGTGCGAACGCCTCTGCACCATGGGACCCAGCAACCTTCGGGCTTATAGCGGGATTCGAACGTGTGGCGGACTTCCGCAGGTTTCTCCCCATCAGCTGTCCAGCTTCCTTCGCTTCGCGGCGTCGCCTCGTTTTGCGCGGTACCGGTTGGCGATTTCTCGCGAGCGGGCCGCTCCCTGTAGACTCGCCTCACGGAGCCGCCCGGATGTGCTTGCCTCTTGACCAGCGACTGATCCCCCTTTGATTTTTGCCTCCAGTGGCTGAAGCGCGTTCATCTCTCGAGCGCCCCCGGCGTTCATCCAGTCCAGCTGGTGCTCCTTATCGACGAAGGCGCGACCGCGCTTCACCGTAGAACCGCACCCACACTTACACAGAACCATTGGCTGGGTTCAGTATAGATCCATGCCGCCTGGACCGCTGCGAGCTCCGCGGCCCTGGATGCGGCCTGACCGTCATGACTTCGGGCAACGTCGCTTGGCCAAGGCGCGTTCGGATGCCCTGGCACTTCAGCAACTCGCGGAAGCTCGGAGAGTTCAGCGTCCCACCCTCCTTTGCCCGGCCAAACAGCATCGTCCATCGACGGCTCGAAGCTAATCGCGGCGATGTACGCAACGCCAGCCACTCGTGTCGGCCAACGCATGCTGCCTCTTCCGCACTGATGTAAGCGCTGACACGGCCCCTCTGCCACACCCCGTAAAAAAAGGCAATCGTCGACAACTACGAGCTCTGACCGGTGTAGCAGCTAACAAGCCCGCAATTCCGGAATGCGGCCGGTCAATCGTTCTAGCAGTTACACGTGGGTTTGCATGAGTACCAGATGAGCCGACGGTAGGGCGGCGTCTGGCATAGAGAAATTGTGGTCGCTGGAGTAGCCCAGCGCGATGTCACGAAAGCTGATTGTGTCGCGGTGATCGTGCGAATTCCATTGAAGTGTCCGGAGGTGGAAGGTGCAAGAAGAATTGGGTGCTCGTCTGAGCGAGGTCCAACGAGAGTATGGTGCTGCTCAGAGTCAACTACAGACGTTGGCGAGCCAGGTCACGGAACTTCACGCGAGCCTGGTGCAAATGAATAGTGCGTTGCAGGACTTGCAGCTTGCACTCGGCCCTTCAAAGGCTGCTCAGTCCGGAGCCACCAACAGTGCCGCCGCACGACCCTTGGCGCCGGCTGATACCTTTGGCGACGTGTATGTCCAGGGCAGCCTGGGTGTTGGCACGCCCACGCCGGTCGGTCGCGCCGACATTGTGGCTGCCGGACCAGGTGCCCAGGAGGTCGTCAACCTGATCGCAGGTGGCAGCGGGCCAGGTGACCTGCCATCGCTGCGCTGGAAGGCGAGTAATGGCACGATCGAACTGGACTTGTGGACCGACAGTGAAAATGGATATTCGCGGCTGAAGTCAGCGGGTGTGCTCGGGTTGCACGCCGGCAATGTGGGCTGGGACGCCGACAACGAGTTTGTCACGATCCAGACCAGCGGGGCAGTTGGAATTGGCACCACCGCGCCGCTGGCCAGGTTGGATGTCGGGAATGGCGGCATTCTGCTGGATACTCCAGACAACAACATCACGGTGCGCGCCGATTCAGAGGGGGCCGATGCGCTGGTGATCTTGCGTGCCGACCAGTCGCATACGGTCTCGCTCGCCACCAGCGCGTATGGCAAGGACCTGATCATCAAGGCGGGCCTCTGGCCGAATCAGGTCGAAAGGATACGGTTCACGAGCACGGGCGAGATCCACGTGAATGGCGTCACGGCCATCGGCACGGATGGCGTCGCTAGACAGAGCTACTACGCGCCGTAGCGCGCCGCGTCGTAGTAGCGGGACCGATCCGTCCGCCGATTCGCGGTAGTGGACGGACGGTGTAGCCAGAGCCAAGACAGAGTGACGCCGCGCCGTGAAGCGACGGCGCTGCTGATTGGTGTTGTGTGTTCTGAAGTTGATCGAACACGCCGCTCGCGTGCTGCGCTGAGCGGAGCGTGTAGGGGATGGTCGTGCATGTCGAACGAAGCTGCTGACAATACGTCGTCGCAAACTCCACCGCCAGGTGGCGATGCTGCTCAACCCGTACCGCCGCCAGTCGAGGTCATTTGGGAGCCGGGGCAAGTCACCTCGGTCGAGCTCGATCGTGTGCACCTGGTGCTGGGCGCTGATGTATTTGACGAAGCGGTCACGCTGCAGGTGGAGCTGCTCCAGCCACTCAGCAGCGCGGCGCCGGCTGACCCAGCTGGTCCGAACGCGCTGGCGGACTCGCCGCCCATCCCGGCCCATTTTCACATTGCGTCTGCCTTTCGCGTTGAGGCGTGGAGCCAGGCCACACGCCAGCGAGTTCGGCAGCTCAGCCAGCCGCTGCAGCTGACGTTCGACTTCAGCGGCCTGTCACCCGCCGACTGGGGCTACACGTATCCGTCGCTGTTCTCCTTTGACGAATCGGCCCAGGCGTGGACATGCATCGCCGCGCAGCCGGACTTTTCGCGTGAGCAACTGGTGGCCAGCGTGTCGCACCTGGCCGACGTCGGTTTCGGTGGGGACGATAATGCGAATCCGGCGCCGCCGCCCAACATCGAGGGCGTGGCCGTCGATCTGTGCACCGGCTATGCGACGGTGGACATCCCGATCAAAGTCCCACCCGGCCTCAAGGGTATGCAGCCGAAGCTGAGCCTGCACTACACCTCGGCCACTACCGAGATCGTCAACACCAACCTGATCGAGGCTGGCGGCAATGACTACGACAACACACGCGTCGACGTGCAAGGCTCGATCGTCGGCCTGGGCTGGTCAATCGAGCCCGAACGGATCTATCGCGCGCCCGCGGGTGGGACTGACGGC